>CAZMEV010000110.1:0-9889 GCA_964565375.1 uncultured Spirochaetaceae bacterium | reverse complement strand
GCCGGCAGGATGAAGTGCAGCAGCGCCATTCCCGGAATTCCCGCCGGGCCCATGGTTTCCAGCGTGGCGAACTGGCCGACGAGTCCACTCGTGCCCATGCCGGCGCCCACGCGGTTTGCCTCCATGGAAAATAGTACCGTTCCGACCGGGCCGAGAATGGCTGCGGTAAGTGTCGGTGGAATCCAGATCCGGGGATTGCGCACGATATTGGGAATCTGAATCATGGATGTGCCGAGTCCCTGAGAGACAAGGCCGGCGAAGCGGTTCTCGCGAAAGCTTGAGGCGGCGAACCCGACCATCTGGCAGGCGCAGCCGATGGTGGCCGCTCCCGCGGCGAGCCCGCTCAATCCCAGCGAAATCGCAATCGCCGCGCTTGAAATCGGAAGCGTGAGCATCATGCCCATGGTAACCGCTACGAGGATTCCCATCGGCAGCGGGTACAATCCGGTCAGAAGGTTAATGAATTCCCCGATGGCCGTCATGAGCGCGGCGACCGCCGGCGCAAGAAAGAACCCGGTAAGCCCTCCTGCAAGGATAGCGGTGGCGGGCACCACGATAATGTCCATCTTCGTCCGGCCGGCTACCAGGCGCGAAATCTCCGCACCGACGAGCGCGGCGACGAGCGCGCCGACAGGCTCGCCGATTTCGAGCATGAGCCCTGCCTCTGTCGGCGCCACAGTGCCCGCCCCGATCGCGCCGGTTACGACCGCGGCGAACATGCCGAGGGGAGGCGCCTTTACGCTGTAGGCAACGCCGACGCCGATCGCCGGTCCCATCAGGTGCTGCCCCGCCGTGCCGAACTGTTCCACGAGTTCGAGTCCCGAATAGAGACCTATCTGCTCGAGAATAAGCCCGATAATAAGTGACGCGAAAAGCCCGAGGGCCATGCCGTTGAGCACCCGGACAATGTACTCGCGGATTCGACCGCCGCCGTGGTTTTTCGAGTTTGAAGAAGAACTCATAGATGTAACTGTCCCGCACCCTATCGAGGTGGACGACAATCTTTCAAGGTATGATACTGGGAGCGTTCAAGGAGCTCATAATGAACTACGACCTGGTTATCCGAAATGCACGCACACGACGCACGGGCACAGCCACCGTGGATATTGGAATACACGGTGAGAAGATTGCGGCAATCGGCAAGTCACTTGATGCAGGCGCCGCCGAGGTTATCGACGCAGAGGGACGTCTTGTAAGCGAGTCTTTCGTAAACGGACATCTGCATCTGTGCAAGGTGCATACCCTCGAGCGAGTGGGCGAGGATGCCCTCATGAGCTACAGCAGCGGTTCAATGGGTGGCGCTATGACGGCCATTGAACTGGCATCGCGGGTGAAGCGCGACTACGACGAGCGCTGGATTATCGAGAATGTCCGGAGAGCGCTCGATCAGGCGATCGAATTCGGAAACACGCATATTCGCGCTTTTGCAGACACGGATACGACCGGAGGTCTGGAAGGCGTGAAGGCGCTTGTAAAGGCGCGGGAGGAATACCGCGACCGGGTGGATGTCCAGGTTGTGGCCTTTCCGCAGGACGGTATTGTCCGCGATCCCGGTGCCGAGGACTATGTGAGACAGGCAATGAGCCTTGGTGCTGATGTAGTCGGTGGCATTCCGTGGATCGAGTACACCGACGCCGATGCACACGAGCACATTGAGCGTGTCTTTGCTATTGCGCTCGAGTACGACCGTGATATTTCCATGCTCATAGACGATGCCGGTGATCCCTCGCTCAGGACCCTCGAAATGCTTCTGTCGAGAACCAGAACAGCCGGCTGGGAAGGGCGGGTGACGGTGCAGCACGCACGGGCAATGCAGCTGTATCCGGACCCCTACTACCGTAAAATGGAGGCGCTGCTGAAACAGGCAAGGGTAGGCGTGGTGAGCGATCCGCATACCGGCCCGCTTCATGCACGGGTTCGCGAGCTCTATAACGCGGGGGTTCATGTGGCGCTTGGTCAGGATGATATCTCCGACGCCTACTATCCGTACGGCCGCAACAACATGCTCGAGGTGGCGTTCCTTGCTTCGCATCTGCTGTGGATGACAACGCTCGCGGACATGAATGTCCTCTACGATCTCATAACGACGAGTGCCGCGCGCGTGCTTGGAATGAACGGGCACGAGCTTGTCGAAGGAGGTAACGCCGACCTTGTGGTGCTCTCGGCCGACAGTGTGCTCGAGGCGCTTCGAACGCACGAGGCGCCGACGTGCGTCATTCGAAAGGGGAAACGGCTGCGCTGAAACTGGCTCGCCGCACCCCCGGGCATTGCATGCGGGCTCGCTGAACCTCAGGCCGGCCCTGCCCGATTTCATGCGGCTACGCTGATCGTTCAAGCGCCCGGCTTACCGCTCCAGTCGCTCGAGAAACTTCGCAGCCCGCTTCATGTATGCCGAACGCTTCCCCGAGTCCATTTTGTCGAGCATGCGCGGCATCATCGAAAGGCGATGGTTTGACTCGAACAGTTCCCGGTGCCGGTCGATAAACCGCCAGTACAGCGCCGTCCAGATTTCTTCCCAATCGCCGCGCGGGTAATCCGACATTTTTCGCAGGTAGTTGCTTCCGCTTATGTACGGCTTCGTAGCGAAAAGACCACCGTCGGCGAACTGACTCATTCCGTACACGTTCGGCACCATGACCCAGTCACAGGCGTCAACGAACATACCCATGAACCAGCGATAGACCTCGTCCGGGTCGATCTCGGCGAGCAGCATGAGATTGCCGGCAACCATAAGCCGCTCAATGTGATGCGCGTAGCCGAACTTGAGCGCGCGCTCTATAAGATGATCCATCGGAGTAAGTCCGGTGCCGCCGCCCCAGAATGACTCCGGCAACCGCCCCTTGTGTCCGAACGCATTGCGCGTCCGCATGTATTTCCCGTCGCGCTCGTAGGCCGCCCGCATGAACTCGCGCCACCCGAGAATCTGCCTGACGAACCCCTCGAGCGAGTTCATCGGAACCTCATGGGCGTCGGCATACTCGATCGCGGTTTCGAGTACGTCATTCGGATGTAATAGGCTGATGTTTATAAGCGGCGACAACGTGGAATGAAACACACGCGTGTGCCGGGTTGTAAGCGCATCCTCATATGGGCCGAAATCATGAAACCGCTCCTCGAGGAACTCTCTCAGTGCGCGCCTCGCTCCCTCACGTGTCCACGGTAGCCACACATCGGCGCTCCCGTACTGCTCGCACTGCACCTGCGAGAGCCACGAGCGCGCCTCCTCGATTTCCTGCCGGGCCTCCTCGATTGCGTCGCCGGAGTCCGGGCCTGGCTGTTCGCCCCACAGCTCAATGTCGCGCGGCAGCTCCAGCTTCTTCGGAAGTTTCCTGCGGTTATCCTCGTCGAAGCTCCACCGTCCGCCGGCAGGCTCACCGTCCGTGGAAACAAGAACGCCGCGGTCGGTGCGAAGCTTCTGATAAAAGCGGGCCATGTGCCGTTTTGAATCGATGTAGCGTTTCACCGCTTCATCTCGGGGCAGTACGAACATCGGGCTTTCGTACCATACCCGCGTAATTCCGTATTTCGGCGCGGATTCGCTGAAGGAGCGTTCGAGATAGTCGTCACTGGTATCGGCGACGTGGACGGTGGAAATACCGTCGTCGGCAAGCCGCCGCCAGATATCGTCGGTCGAACCGAGCGTTCGGACATCAATATAATGAACGGTAAATCCGAGCTCGGTAAGCTCACGGGCATAGGCACGCATTGAAAGCCTGTGCAGCAGAAGCCGCTGCCGGTGTGCCGGGTTAAGGTTCAGAAAAAGCGGCTCCTCGATTACGTAGACCGGGCGGCCGCTATCAAGAAACGCGGCGCCTTGCGGCGCCGCGAGCTGGTTCGGGTAAATGAGTGTTGCGCTATTCACTGTGGTATTATACAGATCGCAATCCACAGCCGGCCAACGCTTCACGCCGGCTTTCATCCCTGTCCGACATAATCCTGCCGCAGGTTACCGGACCGCCGTTCTGTGAGAAACCGAGCGGCGATCCACTCGTGCCGCAGCAGGTGCCCGTGGTTGTTCGGCTACGTCGTAGGTAAAGTTCTGCTCTCCTGCGCCGACGCTGTGTACTCGCCCGATTGCACTTATAAAACCAACGACGCCTTCGTCTACGGCCAGTTCCTCACCATCGAAAAGAAATGTGGTTCCGCGGACCGAGGCGGTCGCCACCGGTGACCTGACGTCGAATTCGGTAGTTCGATCGTCGCCGCGCTCGACAGAACCTTCTATCCGTCCTACTTCCAGACCGACCGCCGAGCTGTCGAGGCCCTCCTCTACGGCGAGCTCTTCAATCGCAATTCGCGTGAGCGGATCAACTGTGACCGTTGTGCTTTCTGTTACCGCAACCTCCGCGGTTGCACCAAACCCTGTGGAAATCCGGGCTGCAACAGGCACAATTTCCCCGGCTTCGACAGTCTGCCACTCCTCACCGGGCAGCTGAACCTCTACGGTTCCGTCCACGCTCTCTATGAGGGCACCGTTGGTCTGCCCGAAGGCTGTTACTGCCACTGCAACAAGGAACATTGCTGCTATCGTGATCTGTCTGTTTCGCATATCTGTCTCCTTTCGCGGCATGTCCCGCGTAATCAGTAAACGTGCTCAAATCGTTTAAATAGCTCCAGCTTGCCTTCCCGGAATATATCTGTTCAAAACCGGGCAGACAGCTCCGCTCTGCCTATCGGAAGAAGTTCATCGGTACTGTTGTCATATCGCGCTCCCCCCTGTACTTGTGCCCCGAACTCCGAGAACGGGCGGGTGGTGAGCCGGCTCCCGAATTGCGCTCCGCGGTAGGAGTCAGTTTCGGTCAGATCGCCGGAATACTCCACGGCTGCGAACGCTCCGATTTCGAGCCGCCGGGACGCTGCTCCGCGGCGGTCGGCGAAGGGGTTAAACGAGTAGTCAAGAATCGCTGCCGTGGTATCGGCGACCGGAACAGGTTCAAGTACCCCGATATCCGAAGGGGCTACCGACTGAAACGCGTCAAGCGGTCCCTGCGATCCGCTGCCGTATCTAAGCGTTGTCGTGACCAGGTTGCGGCCGGCCTCGTCGAGAAACAGTTCGCTTCGGAGGTGACCGGCGATTCCGAACTCCTGTTCCGGATCGTCGAGGGAACCGCCATCGTCTGCAGCCGTCGACCGCTGAAGCGAGCCGCCGGCCAACGCAACATCATAATAGAGCGCCTCGGTTATCGGGCCATTTCCGGTAATGTACAGGTACTGCGAGTGCACGCGCTCGAAGTCTATCTCGTCTATGGTATCACGCAGATCCCACTGGGCGAGAGCCTCGAGGCTCATTGACTGTCTTCCCACGATTTCGGGAAACACAAATGATACATTGGAAACGAGGCGCGGAGGAGCAAAACGAATATCATCGTCCTCCCGGTCATTCATATCGTCTACGCTTACGGCTACCTCGCTGTTCTCTTTAGTAAGAAATCCCGTATACCCAGCGCTGACTGCTGTTGTCACGGCAGGAAAATCAAGCGAAAGGGAGGCTCCGTCTATCCGGTCGTCAAAAATGAGCCCTGTTGTTTCAGCAAACGGAAAGCGTCCGACAGATCCGCGGAATACCGAGTTCTCGGCAACGGCCTCCGGAGCTATCCATCGGAGGTCGAGCCGGTCCACGTCGAAAATCCAGCGCTCGTCGTCGAACTCGCCGTCTACAAATGCCGCGTGGTGTCTTGCGCTTGCCTGCGCATCCCAACGGAAGGTCAGCGGACCGTCGACGACCGGATTTCGTCCGACAAAAAGTTGTGCGCTGTTGCTGAGGTCAAGCGCAACTTCGCCCTCAGTGGTTTCCCGGCCTTCGGCGGAAGATTCCAGAATGCCTCCGAAGTCGAGCGCCGACACCGGCAGGGTAAAAAACAGCAATGCTGCAGCGAGAACGCCTCCCGCTCGCAGCCTGCTTCTTGCAGCAGTTACATTTGAAGCCATTTCGGTACCCCTCGTACACCACATACGCTTACTGCTCCTGTTCGGCAATGGCGCGCATTCGCGTGACCATTTGCAGCGCCCGACGGCCATCTACGGAATCTCCCGGATCGCCGCCGCCCTGAATAACCCGCTCGAATTCGAGCTCACGAAATGCATACCTTGGGCCGGGAAAAAGGGAGTACAGCAGGCCCCCGTCACGTTCGAATGCCGTCATGAGCATGTGGGCGTACAGTCCGAGCGAGACCCGCTCGTCCGCTGCGACTGCCGGGCTTTCGTCGGCTTCGAAAAGGGCGTCAAACGCCGTTGCCTCTGAATCCGTTTCGCTTATAAGCCCGCCGGACGCGGCGGCAATGTAGGCTGCCTCACCGACGGTGATCTGATCGCGCTCACTGATTCGCTCGAGCCTCTCGGCTGTCTGGCCGAATGAAAAGGCTGCCGCCGTGAGTGTGCAAACGAATATTACCAGAGATATTTTTTTCATGGCTATTAGAAAGTATTACCACTCACGAGCACAAACGTCAAAAATTAACCGGAATTTAACAATGTTTTTTGTGGCGTTGAGTATTGCGGACCTGCGCATCCCCGGTGTGCACCCGCAAAAGCCGTATTACCACGGCATTTTCTCGCCCCTGTAATCCATGTACACGGGGCTTTCAGATGTGAGCTCGGCGATGCGTTCGCGCATGTGCGAAACCGATTCTTCGACCGACAGGGCACCTCCGTCCCCGCCCATATCGGTTCTTACCCAGCCGGGGTGAAGCGAGGTGATCGCGACACCTTCATCCCTGCAGTGGAAATAGAGCAGCCGGGTCAGCATGTTCAGCGCTGCCTTCGAGACGCAGTATGGAACGCCGCGGCCGCCGCCCTGCGAGGCAATACTTCCGGCGGACGAGCCGATCATAACAACGCGTCCGTTGTCACTTTTTCGGAGGAGCGGAAAGAGCGATTTCGTAACGCGAAGGGGGCCGAGCGTGTTCACATTGAACACAGCGCCCACCGCCTCCTCGTCTATGTCGTCAATACTCCGTTCATCGGGCCTCGGAGCGGTTCCGGCGTTGTTAATGAGAACATCGAGCCGGTCGGCGCGGCGTTTTATCTCCTCGCAGCCGCGAGCAACCGAGGCGCCGTCGGAAACATCAACCTCGATAATCTCCAACCGGTCGTGAAACGACGAGCTGAGCTGCTGCAGCGATTCGGCGTGCTCGTTTCGGGCGCAGGCGAACACCCGGCAGCCCGCTTCGAGATATGCGTTCGTAAAGCCGAGTCCTATTCCCCGGGAGGCGCCGGTGATGCAGATAGTTTCCATGGTATCCTCCGTGTGCGGTTTGACTGTTTGCAAAACGTACGAAGCATCGTATCATCGTGTAAATAAGGGGGCGCCGTGCCGAAACGTGACGCCGAGTATCTTCTCTCTCTCATAGAGGAAATCTACGCGATCGAGGAGCTTGATTCACTGCTTGAAGCGGTGCTTACAAAGGCACGTGTGTTTCTCGGAGCCGACGCCGGGACCCTGTATCTCAAGTCGAACGACAAGCTGTTCTTTTCCTTCATCCAGAATGACACCATGTTCACCGGTGACAAGGCGGAAGCCCGTTACATTTACTCGAGCCGGTATCTTACGCTCGACACGTCATCGCTTGCCGGCTACGTAGCGAAAACGGGTGAGAGCGTCATGATTGACGATGTGTACGACATCCACAGTGACGTCGACTACTCATTTAATCCGGATTTTGACCGACAAAGTAACTATCGCACGAAGTCAATGCTCATCGTTCCGTTGAAGATACCGCGCGGAGCGGTGGTGGGTGTTCTTCAGTTGATAAATGCAAAGGACGAGTCAGGGGAGGTTGTTCCCTTCTCACGGAATGACGAACTGTACCTGAATCAGTTCGCCCAGTACGCGGCCAGTGCGATTGAGAAATCGCGTCTTGCCAAAGAGATGGTCCTGCGAATGGTGGATGTTACGTCGCTGCACGATCCGTTTGAAACCGCGCAGCATGCCAAACGAGTCGGCGCCTATTCGGTAGAGCTCTTCGAGAAATGGGCAACCCGGAAGCATGTAGCCGACCATAGGATCGCGCGGCTTCGGGAGTACCTGAAAACGGCAGCAATGCTTCACGACATCGGCAAAGTGGCGATCAGTGACGCAATTCTCAAGCGGCAGGGCGAGTTATCGCAGGGCGAACACGACGAGCTCAAGAAGCATACCGTCCTCGGAAGCCGCCTGTTTCAGCGGCGGGAGTCCTACTGGGATGTGCTGTCTCGCCAGGTAGCGCTGTCGCACCACGAGCACTGGGACGGCTCCGGCTACCCGGGTAACTACCGGATAGACGAGAGCGGTGATATTCAGTTCGGCCCCGGCCTGAAAGGTACGGATATCCCCTGGAGCGCGCGCATTGTGGCTATTGCCGACGTGTATGATGCGCTTCGCTCGCAGCGGGTCTACAAGGACGCCTGGTCCCAGGATGAGGTGCTCTCATATTTGAAAGAGCACGCCGGAACCCAGTTCGATCCGAATATGGTGGATATCTTTCTGGACATGCAGCATGTAGTTGAATCCATACGTCGCAAGTATTCCTACTGACTGCGCCCGCCGATCCTGTATTCTGATTCAGTGGTTATGATTCTGGCTCCCCGGGGTGGCCTCGGCCTCAGTGCAGTCGAGTGTACGCCCGGCGCCGGTGTGAAAGCTTGCGTTATTGGTCAACCTGTATTACAGGTAGAGGTGTTGGGGAGGCGAGATGAGCACGAAGGTCGTGCTCACGCTTTGCAATTGACGATGTAACGACGGCAGGAAGGAGGATTGCGGTTATGAGTACCGAAGCTACGGGCAGCATTCAACCGAAGGAATCAGCTCGCTGGGACCTCGCGGCGCTCGGCGAGATTATGATCCGGCTTGATCCTGGCGAGGGGCGGGTGCGGACCGCTCGAAGTTTCAACGTCTGGGAAGGCGGTGGCGAATATAACGTTGCTCGGGCACTGAAACGCTGCTTCGGGCTCGACACGACGGTTGTCACCGCAATTCCCGAGAATGATGTCGGTGAACTGCTTATCGACCTGATACACCAGGGTGGGGTCGATCAGTCGCATATCCGGCATGTGCCCTTTGACGGAATCGGGCGCGATGCCCGCGTGGGTCTGAACTTCACCGAACGCGGATTCGGGGTACGCGGCGCGGTGGGCGTGTCCGACCGGGCGGGCTCGGCTACGTCCAGGCTCAAAAAAGGCGACATCGACTGGAAACGACTGTTTGAGTCCGAGGGCGTTCGCTGGTTTCACACCGGCGGAATCTTCGCGGCCCTTTCGGAGACAACGCCGGATGTTCTGCTTGAAGCACTGAGCGCGGCTCACGAGGCGGGCACCATCGTCAGTTACGACCTGAACTACCGTGCGTCTCTCTGGAAGGGACAGGGCGGAATAGAACGGGCCCAGGAAGTGAACCGTGAAATAGCCCGCTATGTCGACGTCATGCTCGGCAACGAGGAAGACTTTACGAAAGCCCTCGGGTTTGAGGTCCAGGGAGTCGACGAATCGCTTACGGGGCTCGACGTGGACAGCTACAAGTCCATGGTGCACCGGGTCTCCGAAGCATTCCCCAACATTCGTGCGATTGCCACCACGCTTCGCGACGTGCAGACGGCAACAATAAACGACTGGGGTGCGATTCTATATACCGGCGGGGAATGGTACGAGGCGACGCACAGAAAAAACCTTGAGATATTCGACCGCGTCGGCGGCGGTGACAGCTTCGCATCGGGCCTTATCTACGGCTTTCTGAAAGGAATGTCACCACAGGACTGTGTTGAATACGGAGCAGCTCACGGGGCCCTTGCAATGACAACGCCGGGCGATACGTCAATGGCGAACCTTCGAGAAGTTGAAAAGCTTGTCGGAGGGGGCTCCGCCCGGGTTGAACGATAGTGTGGGGCAAGGCCCGCGACGCAAGGGTAATGCCCGTAGT
>CAZMEV010000109.1:0-10091 GCA_964565375.1 uncultured Spirochaetaceae bacterium | reverse complement strand
GAAATCACCAACTTCTTCGTGGACATTGGTCTTGAGTACGCTGTCACCGAACAGGCGACCCTTTTCGGAAACTACGGCTGGCTCGGCGATGATCTCGGTGGTGCTGGTACGGAGGCCGTACAAGAAGAAGGCGATCCCATCCAGCAGTTCTCCGCCGGCGTGCAGGTAAGCTACTGAGACTCGCCTAAAGCAACCAGCGCTGCGCCGCGGCCTGTTTCCCAGGCTGCGGCCACGCCGCCGAGAACCGGAAACGGGCTCGGCACTGCGGCCGATGCCCGGTACGGGCGGAGAGAAAACCGTCCGACCGGGGTAACATCGACCTTGAAAAAAAAAGAACGGCACGGCGGCGGGTGGATGATCCTGCTGTCGTCGGCCGACTGTCGGACGGTCGGCGGCGGGGTGTCGAGCCGGGTGGAATTCTGCTGGGGATACCGGGGTTCCTCGAAGGTTCGACACGCCTGCCGGCGAAAGCCGGACAGATCCATTGGAGGGAGAAACTATGAGAAAAACATTTACTGTGCTTATGGCAGCGCTGCTTGTCGTGGCGTTTGCGGTGCCGGTCTTCGGTAACGGCCAGCAGGAAGAAGCACCGGGCGTTACCGACGACGAGATTTTCATCGGAAGCACGCAGGCGCTTTCGGGTCCTGTCGCGTCGATCGGAACGCCGATGGCCGAAGGTATGCAGGCCTACTTCGCACACGTGAATAACCAGGGTGGTATTCATGGTCGTGAGGTAAACCTGGAAATTGCAGACGACCAGTTCGACCCGTCATCTACGACAACGCTGACGCGGCGTCTTGTTGAGCGCGATGGTGTGTTCGCGATGGTCGGAAGCCTTGGTTCGCCGAACGTGCTCGCGGTCATGGACTACCTGAACGACAACGAGGTGCCGTTCGTGTATCAGGGAGGCGGCGCAACGGAGCTCGCGGTACCACCGAAGGAGTACGTGTTCCCGTTCCAGCCGAACTATCTGCTCGAAGGCAACATTATGGTGCAGTACATGGTCGAGGAGCTCGGCTATGAGCGGCTCGGTGTTATCTATCGCGATGCCGACGACGGCCAGAACGCGTACGATTCCATGATGGATACCATCGACCTCTACGACGACGCGGAAATCGTGGAAGCGGTGTCGGTCGAAGAGGATGCTACGGATTTCTCCACGGCAATCGGCCGCATGGACAGCGCGGAGGTGGATGCGATCATGACGGTCGTGTTTGCTCCTCAGACGCAGCAGCTTCTCGAGCAGGCCGACGAGTTCGGCGTCGACGAGACGATTCTTCTGAGCTACGCGAACGCCGACCAGACGATTATCGACGGCGTAGGCGCGGACATTATGGACAACGTGAAGACAACCGCATGGGTACTTGCCGATTTCGATGATCCCGACTTCGAGCCGTGGCAGTGGTACGCGGACTACGTGGGAGAAGAAGGCGCGGTCCCGAATGCATACGGGGTAGCCGGCATGGTTGCCGCTGAAATCTTCACGGAAGCAGCCGAACGTGCGGGGCAGGATCTTACCCGCGATGGACTCGTGGAGGCTCTTGAAAGCATGGACGGCTGGGACGGCCACCTTGCGCTTGATGTCACATACGGTCAGTTCGACCCGGACGATAATACGAGCAGGCTCGGAAAGCAGAGCATGTACGTAATGGAAGTACAGGACGGCGAGTGGTATCCGGTCAGCGACTGGATCGAGTACGTGGAGCCGTAGCAGTCATCGGCGGCACGAATGGGGGCGCGAAAGGCCCCCGACGTGCTGCTTCAACGTCCGAACAGGCGGCTGCCTTCAGGCGTGCTCCCGATTGAGGGAGGCGCGCGGTGGCCGCTTCGTTGGACGGCGGGCGCTCATGCGGCGTCTGCGTTGAGCTTATCCTTTTAACGAGAGAATTACACAATGCTCGAAGTAGCTAATGTCGGAGTGCGGTTCGGAGGTCTTGTAGCGGTCGATGACTTTTCGATGACCGTAGAGAAGGGCACGATTCACGCGCTCATCGGCCCGAACGGTGCCGGCAAGACAACGCTTTTTAACTCAATTACGCGGATCGGTCCGAAGACAACCGGAAGGGTGTACTTCAAGGGCGAGGATATTACCGAGCTTCCCGATTACCGTATGATCCACAAGGGCATAGCCCGCACCTTTCAGAATCTGCAGCTGTTTGCAAAGATGACAGTCTACGAGAATCTGTATGCGGGGTACGCCTTTCATTTTCAGAACTCATTACCGTCGATATTCTTCGGATCTCACAAGTCGTTCGAAGAGGATCTGAATGCGCGGATCACGGATGTTGCCGCGCGTACCGGTATCCGGTCGGTCCTGTTCAATATACCTGAGAATCTCTCCTACGGCATGCAGAAGCGTGTGGAGATTGCGAGGGCGATTATTTCCGAACCGGAAATGCTTCTGCTCGACGAGCCGGCGGCGGGTCTGACGCATCAGGAAACTGAGGAACTCGACCGTGTGCTCTACGATCTTTCACGCAACAAGGGCATTACTATCCTGCTTGTTGAGCACGACATGGATATCGTCATGAAAATCTCAGACCGTATTTCGGTCATGAACTTCGGGAAGAAGATATCCGAAGGCACTCCGAACGAGATCGCGAATGATCCGGAAGTAATCCGCGTGTACTTAGGTGGGGAAGAAAGTGCTTGAAGTAAATGATTTAAAGGTTTCGTACGGACCTATACACGCTGTTCGCGGGATTTCGTTCAATCTGGACAAGGGCGAGATCGTCTCGATCCTCGGGGCGAACGGCGCGGGAAAAACATCGACCTTATTCGGGATTATGGGGATCGTGCGCAGTCGGGGTTCGGTCACACTGGCGGGCGAGCCGCTGAGGCGCAAGAGCTCCACCGAACCGACGAGCCGTGGCATGGTGCTGTGTCCGGAGAACCGCCGGATCTTTCCGGGTCTCACCGTGGAGGAGAATCTTCGGCTCGGGACCTTTGTCCGGGGAGATTTCAAACGCACTGTCGGACGGGTTTACGAGCTGTTTCCGATTCTCGGAGAGCGGAATCGCCAGCTCGCCGGCTCTTTGTCCGGTGGTGAGCAGCAGATGCTCGCAGTCGGTCGCGCACTTGTTGCTGAGCCGGAGGTGCTGCTGCTTGATGAACCCTCGCTCGGGCTCGCCCCGGTAATCGTCGATGAGATGTTCCGGGTTCTGAAGGATCTGCGCGGGGAAATGTCGGTGCTTCTTATTGAGCAGAACGCAACGAAAGCGCTTTCGATCAGCGACCGCGCGTACGTGTTGCAGAACGGACGGATTGTGCACTCCGGGCAGGCCGAGGCGATGCTCGAGGACGACAATCTTCGCAAAGCATATCTGGGAATGTAGGGATATAACGTGAACGAGTTATTGCAGGCTATAACAATCGGTATTCCGCAGGGCGCCCTTTACGGGCTCATGGGATTCGGTATCGCCATGATTTTCCGCTCGGCGGGTACGCTCAACTTCAGCCACGGCTATTCGGCTATGGTGAGCGTGCTTATTACGCTTTCAGCCATTCAGTGGTTTCTCGGCATGGGATTTCTTGAGGGGAGAGCTGCATTCTATGCGGCCATTCCCGTCGGGCTTGTCTCCGGTGCGGTGTTCGGTGTTCTGATTGATGTTCTTCTCATGCGACGCGTGAAGCACGTGTCTCCCGCGAGTATGCTCATGATTACACTGGGGCTTCTCCTCGTATTCGAGGGGGCGGCAAACCTTATCTGGAGCCCCGACTACGAGTCGTTCCCGCGAATCCTCCCGGGTGCGCCGTTCATCTTCGAGGGGACCGGGGTGCTCGAGGGTATCCGGGTTGTCTTCCGCAGGAACGACCTTGCGGTTCTGATTATCGCCCTTGTGATTTCGCTGTCGATGGCCGCGCTCATGAAATACACGAAGACCGGGCTCGCGATCCGGGCGCGCGGGCAGGATCCCATCGGCGCACAGGCGGTGGGCATTAACACCAACCGCGTCGACTCGATCGTATGGGGACTTGCGATAACACTGGCGGTGGTCGTCGGATTGCTTGTCGCTCCGATTACCAGGGTTCATCCGACAATGCTTATGAATACGCAGCTGTTAGGCATTACCGCGGCGGTGCTCGGGGGCTTTTCGAGCCTCTTCGGCGCAATCTGGGGTGGCCTTATGATCGGGGTGCTCGAGCGGGTGGTAGATATATTTCCTGCACTCGACGGCTACGAAACGGCGATTATCTTCTTTCTGATTATTATCGTGCTCGTATTTAAACCAGAGGGCATTTTTGCCCCCAAGCAGGGTAGGAAAGCGTGAAACGGACAGTCTTAGTTGGAATTGGAATCATAGCAGCCGGTGTTCTCGCCTACCTTCTCACAGGCGGAACCTATGCGCTTGGTGGGCTTACACTGGTGCTTGTGTGGGCGATCGCCGGCATGGGAATGGTTATTATTATCGGCAATACCGGACAGCTCACGCTCGGCCATGCAGCCTTTATGGGAATAGGCGCCTATTCAACGGCTATGTTCATTGAATGGCTGCCGGGCGTGTATCCGGGCATGCTTGTCGGCACGCTCGTTGGACTTGCCATCGCCGTTGTATTTGCGCTGCTTATCGGACTGCCTGCCCTCCGCCTGCGCGGGTATTACCTCGCCATTGCAACGATTGCCTTCGGAGTGGGAATGGAACAGGCAATTCGCGCTATGCCGTTTCCCAACCCCGTCTTCAACATTCCCCATATTCTCGGTGGGGTGCCCATGGGGTTCTTCCGGGATATAAGCACCTTCTTGCTCATGACCGCCATTTTCCTCGTGTTCTTTCACATAGGGCGGGTGATTCTGCAGTCTCCGTACGGTGTGAAGTTTCGCATGATTCGAGACAGCGAAGTAGCGGCCCGCTCGTACGGAACCGATCTGACACGCAACAAGCTTCAGGCCTTCGTCGTAAGCGCCCTGTTCTGCGCAATAGCCGGTTCGCTCTTCGCCGTAACGCAGGGAGTGCTTCAGCCGAGGACCTTCGGGCTTATGGCGGCGATTGATCTGCTTCTTATTATGATCATCGGCGGCGGGATCATGCTCGAAGGCGGACTGATCGGTTCGTTCATTATTGTCGGGCTTCCTGCACTCGTACTCGAAGAAATCGCTCCGGCAGGTTCTCTCACGCTCATTTACGGGATTCTTCTGATTGTCTTCGTGGTAGCCCTTCCGAGCGGTATCGCCACAGGGCTCGTGCGTCTGTGGTTGCGCGATCTGCAGCGGCCGTACATGGCGGTACTCCGCTTTGTACAGCAGAGAATGCCGGTGCGCGGCGGGGCTTCGGTGACGACCGCCGCGGGAAGCACCATGTTCTACAGCCAGCGGGGCGAGGGAGCGCCGCTGCTGTATCTTCACGGCAACACCGGTTCAAGCCGCTGGTTCCGGGAAGTCATGGACATGCCCGGCTATCGCACTATTGCGGTGGACATGGTTAACTTCGGGCGCTCGGACCGGATTGAGGAGATCAGCATTGACGCGTACGCCGATCACGTAGCCGCTTTCATAGACGCGCTTGGTATTGAGCCGTGCTATGTGGTGGGCCATTCGCTCGGCGGTGGAGTGGCTATGTCGCTTGCAATGCGGTATCCCGGCAAAGTGCGCCGGCTCGCGCTTGTGGATCCCGCTCCCATAGACGGAATGAAACTCGACGATGACTATTTTGCGCTTATCGAAGCGATAAAGAACAACTTTCTCGGCATAAAGCGTTCGATCGCGCGGGCCATGGGCACGCGGGCCGGCGACAGCAGGCTGAACAACACCCTTGCACGGGAGGCACTGCTTATGAACGAGGAGGGCTTCACCGGGCACGCCGAGGCAATTGCCTCGCTCGATCTGCGCGACCGGGCGAAGACCTTTGCCACGCCGACCGCGGTGATTCACGGCCGCGACGATGCGATTGTGACCGAGGAACAGTCACGGCGCACCGCTGAGGCGCTTGGTGCGGAGATTACGGTGGTCGACGGGGCAGGCCACGCCCTGCCCATCGAGGACCCCGAACGCTTCAAGGAGCTTGTCGCCGGATTTGACGCGGCCTGAGGCGTGAGGCGCTAAGGCGCTCGGAGTAAGGCGCCCGGCCCTGGTGCCGGGCGTCCCGCGCGTCTTTCTGAACGGAATCGCAATGTCGGTTTCGCACTGGTCGCCGCTTCGCGAGTTTCTCTCCCCCTCGGCGGAGCTCCTCCACGACTTCAAGGACCAGCTTCGAAGCGGCAAAGCCTCCACCGGCTACGACATGCAGAGCCACGCCGATGAGCTCGCGGAGTTGCTCGACGAGCTGTCGATAGACTCTGTCCGGCTTATCGGCACTTCCTACGGCGCCGAGGTAGCGCTTCTGTTTGCGCTTTCCTTTCCCGAGCGGTGCGAAACGCTTGTCCTTGTCGGGGAGCACGATATTCTTAAAACGCCCGCCTACAGCAGGCTTATCCACGAGCGGATCAGGGGGTCGCACTTCGACATGATCCCGGGTGCCGGGCATGCCGCGGTCATTGAACAGCCGCAGGCGGTAGCACAGGGGATCGAAGCCTTCTTCAGCAGCTGAGGTATGTTTTCAGAAACTTGCCGGGCCGGCGCCCGGTGGTTGCCACACACGTATGTGCCGGCTCCAGCGATGGTCCGTTTACTCGTTCAGCAATTACTCGTCCAGCGAAGGGTCGAGGAAGTCCTCAATGAGCGAGATAAACGTTTCGGGCGCCTCCACCATGACTGAGTGCCCGACCGCTTCAAGCATGGTCAGCGAGCCGTTGGGAAAGGCGCTCGCGGTCGCTTCGGCCATTTCCTCGGTGATAAGCGGATCCTTTTTGCCTGATACAACCATGACCGGCTTCAGGAAGGTCGCCGCTTTACCGGTGTAGTCGAAACGCTCGAGCGCCCGTGCATTTCCGGTGAATGCGTCAGGGTTCATCCGCATTGCGTCATCGGCAAGTGTCTCCCGGAAGCTCTCATCCTCGAGCGTCGGTGTCACCGCACCAAGCGCCTGAAGCATGAGATCGCGATCGGTTTTGTACTGCTCTATAATGGTGTAGTGTTCCTCCGGCGTCTTAAGGCCGTCGAGCGGCGCCGAGTCTATGAGCATGAGCCGCGATACGAGGTCCGGATTTCTGATCGCCAGGGATATTGCAACGGCGCCGCCGAGCGAATGACCGACAATCGGCATTGGAGTCGGCAGATCGATGGTTCGTATGAATCCGGCTATGTAATCGGCGTATACATCTATGTCGGCGCTGTCTATGTGGGAGGAATTACCAAAGTTGGGCATATCCGGCGCGATGGTACGGGCCCCCTCAATGTACATGACCTTCTCGAACCAGCGTTTCGAGCCGGTATTACCGTGAATGAACAGAACCGGCTGGCCATCTCCGGCGACCCGGTAGGCGATAGTCGCGCCGTTTACCTCTACTGTCTGTTCGTCCATGCCTGATTTGCCTCCGTTCGTGTTTACGAATACTGTGCATAGCTGGTGCCGCGATGCAGCTCCTCGCGCATGCGCCTGCGAAAATCTTCCTCATCCTCGGCCAGGTCCCGGATCTTCCACTTCTGAATGCGGATCTGCTGCTTCACGATCTCGAGCGAACGGTCGACCGTGTCCACTACCATGCTGCTGAGGGTCGAGTTTTCTTCCTTGAGCACCATCGCGTCGAAGAGCACGTCCGCACTTTCGTTGAGAAGCGGTCGATTCCGCTCGGATGCCAGGTCCTGCATCATATCACGCACCACGGTGAACACCATGTCGCTTACCGCATTTTCCACCGTTTCGCGAATCATGGAACCGAACATTGGAATCTGTTCAAGCCGCTGAAACTCTTTGTTACCCGCGAGCGCGTGATTTATCCGTTTTCGCACATAGCGGCGAATGTCTCCACGATAGCGCTCATAGTTGGATTCCGCCACCGTTTCAACCCGGTGGGCAAGCCATTCGACGAGATCTTCCTTGTGCGGGCGCACGACCTCGTCGACAATACGGTCGACAACCGGCCCGCCGTGACGGACTTCTTCCTGTACCTCCCCGATGAGATTAATGGCAACCCGGTCGGTAAGCTCCTGCATGATAATCCCGTAGTACTTGAGCAGAAACTTCACAAGCGGGAACTCACTCAGATCGACTGCGCCGACTCGATGCAACCGGTAGGCTATGGAGATGACGCGAAGGACACGGAAGATTCTGAAGCCGGCAATCGGTATAAGCCCTATCAGGTCGTACCAGTGTACGAAGGGAAAGAAGAACCAGCGATGAAACGTTTTCCGCCATATCGCGCGTATCCACCGGAGCATGAACTCGATGAAGAATACGCCGACGAACGCCAGGTCATAGAGAATAAACTCCGGCGCGATTTCCCTCTGGTACCAGAGCGTGAACGCCGGCGAAAGCTCGAACAGGAATGACCGGATAGGCGCCCAGGCGAACAGCCAGTCAAACAGTATCCACGCGAGGTTGACCGCGAGGAGCAGAACCATGAGGAAGTCAACGAGGAAGAGCCCCAGCGCGCCGTTTTTTCTGATATTGGACAGGTTCATGTTCCGGTATTGTCCATGTGTCAGCCGCGAATATCCATGTGCAACCGGATCTCCCGGCGGCCGAACAGATCTTTCAGCTCATTGGTGAGCACCTGTCCATGATATACTCCCGGCGGAATGTTTACCACCATTGGCCGACGGCCCTCGTGGGGAAGATGAACCGTGGTTCCCTCCGCGGCCTCTTTCGCCGTAAGGTGAACGGTATAGTCTATAGGTTCGCGGCTTTTTTTCTCACGGTGGCGTGCCGCGCGAGGCCGTCCGTCGTCGGCTGCAGCCGCGAAAAACAGATCCCACAGGTTCGCGAATGCCCGGTCGACTTCGTCCTCACTGGCCGGACGGAATCCGTTGCGGCGGAATCCGCCTGTGGCGCCACCGGATTCGCGTTCGCGAAGCTGTCGATCGTAGTCACTGCGCGAACGCCGGTCGCGCAGAACTTCATAGGCCTGCTGAGCCTCACGGAACGCCGCGGCGCTTCCCCCCGTGTTGCTGTCGGGGTGGTATTCCTTGGCTTTGCGCCGGAACGCTTTTCTGATTTCTTCCGTCCCCGCGTCTCTCGAGACGCCGAGGGTTTCGTAGTGATCTCGTGCGTTTCGCATAGGCTGCGTCTATAATGTAGCAATGGAGTGAGTAGGGAGGTCAATATTAACAAGGCGCAGGCACTGCTATGTGAACTCATAACCTCGGAGTTCCGACCCGGACAGTCGCTCGGGCCGCTCGTGGCCGCATCCGGCCGGGCAGTGACCGGCCCGAAAGCCTCGCTCGCGCATCGCTGGTGTGCCGCCATCCTCCGGGACCGCAGCGTACTGGGTCCCCGTACTGTCAGCATTCGTGATGAGGTGCGCCGCCCCGCTGAAGCGGCCGCCCTGCGTGATGACGCCGCTGAACGAATGCTTGCCGCCGGAGTCCCCGAGGAAACCGTGGCGGCGGTGTTCGACCCGGACAGACTCGCCTCACTTCTTCGAGGCCACCCCCGTTTCACGCCCCTGGTCTACTGGAACCGTATAAGCGACACATTCGCCCGCTATCGCTTCGAAGATGTAAATCTGGATGTCGTGGTCGTCGACGGCAGTAACGTCGCCTGGAACGGCGGTGTGCGCTCGAGAGAGGACAAGCCCTGTATTTCCAACGTATCCTCGGTCGTTTCAGAACTCTCGGGTACCTATGGTTTTTTTGAGGTCGATGTTCTGTTCGACGCCAATATTCGCTGCGACGTAGTCGACCCCGAGCGAATCGGGGAACTCAATTGCGGAGTAACGTATGCGCCGGCGGGACACCCCGCCGACTCGCTCATACTCGAACGCGCGCGGCGGCGCGAGTGTCCCGTTGTTTCCAACGATGTGTTTCGCGATTATCGCCGGCACATCCCCGGCCGCGTGCGCCGCCGCCGGATCGGCGTGCAGGTTCGCGACGGCGTTCCCCGGTTTGATGCGGCCATCGATGAAATCGCGGCGTTGAGACATCGACCTGTTACCTCGTAGGATACTCACCGCGGTGAGGACAGTGACGCCTGAGAGAGCAACGCGGCCGGTGTGCAGCGCGGCCTGAGAGAGCAACGCGGCCGGTGGGCAGCGCGGCCTGAGAGAGCAACGCGGCC
>CAZMEV010000108.1:0-10095 GCA_964565375.1 uncultured Spirochaetaceae bacterium | reverse complement strand
ACTGCCTGTTGACCGGGCACTGCCTGTTGACCCGGCGCCGCCTGCCGACCCGGCGCCGCCTGCCGAGTCACCGCCTGCACCCTCATCCGCAGGGGCAGCAGCAACAACGCCATCGTGAAATCTCATATGCACCATCGGTTGGTCCCGTGCTTCAGCCGCCCGCGGAATCACAGTGCCGGTGTCAGGGTTTTCAATCATAGCGTATCCCCGCTCGAGTATTTCGTACGGATTCGCGCTTTCTACACGACTCTTTGCAAGCGCAATGCGGTGTTTTGTATCGACAAGACGCTGTTCCATTCCGCGGGCGAGGGTTGTCCGGACATCGTCAAGCTGTTGAAACCGGGGCTGAAGAATGTAGCGGATGCTTCGCTCGAGGTCCTCCGGTGAGAACCGCGAAATCGCAAGTTTTGCCCGTTCCCTGCGGTCGAGAAACGAACGCACAAGGGAGCGGGCAGTATTCATAGTGCGTGCGAGCAAATCGTCGCGATGAGCGGTAACAACCTCGGCCGCCGCTGAAGGGGTCGGAGCGCGGTAGTCGGCCGCATGGTCGCTGAGACTTGTGTCGGTCTCATGCCCGACGGCCGAAATAATCGGCGTTTCACTTTCAGCGACAGCCCGGACAACCGCTTCATCGGAAAAGGGCAACAGATCCTCGATCGAGCCACCGCCCCGCGTCACGATAATAACGTCACCGAGACGATGTCTGTCGGCGGTACGTATGCCGGCGGCAATCTGAGCAGCAGCTTCGTCGCCCTGTACAAGGGTCGGCACAACGATCAGATGCAGGCCTGAATTCCGCCTGCCGAGCACCTGCACAATATCCCGGATCGCTGCCCCGGACGAACTCGTAACCACCGCGACGCGCTGCGGAAAGAACGGCAGTGCTTTCTTTCGCGATGGGTCGAAAAGGCCTTCAGCAGCAAGGCGTTCCTTTCGCTCCTCGAGCATCTGAAGGATTCGCCCCACACCCGAGCGGGAGACAGACTCGACAATAAGCTGATAGTTGCCGCGGCGGGCGTACACACTGAGCGATCCGCGGGCGGTCAACTGCTCGCCGTCCTCCGGCCGGACCGACGATCGCTGCAATCGATTGCGAAACATGACCGCCGAAAGGGATGCCGCCTCATCCTTCAACGTGAAATACAGGTGTCCACTTGCTGCATACCGGGCGTTCGAAACCTCACCCTCGACGCTGATCTCCGGAAACCCGCGTTCAAGCAGAACCTTTATGGCCGATGTGATCTCCTGGACACTGTATGGGCGCTCGCTGTCGGGTACGTGTGGCTCCATCGTCGGCTACGCTACCGCATCTTTGCACCGGCTGCCAATCTCTTTTGCAACATGATATGAAAGAGTCTTCGAAAACAGTCGATAGTCGGGTAAAGTGGATGGTACATACATGATAACGGCAGTCGTAGATATACGGGATCAGTCCCCCTATAACACACTTGAATTACCCGGTGGCGGCAGCGCATTCGACAGAGCTATCGAAGCGCTCGCATCGGTTTCAGACGGAATTGTTGTTCTCTCGAGTCCCGGGAGTGCTTTGACGCAGCGAACGTTCGTCGGGAGTATTCCGGTATCCGGAAAAGTCTGTAAGGTCGATGTTCTGTCGGCGCTCACAGCGCTCGAGGAATCGGCCGACGGCGCCTCAGCGCTCATCTATGCCCGTGGAGATGAGCCGTTCATCCAGGCAGATCTTGCCCGCAATCTCGTCGATACCCATACACGCTATGCCGCCCACTATACGTTCGCAGACGGATATCCGGCGGGAATGAGTGTAGACGTGCTCGCGCCGGCGCTTCCGCGGCTTCTCAAGGACCTCGCCGGGAAGCAGGAGACCCCGGATCTCGACGGGCTGAGCCCCGGATGGCTGTTCTCGTTGCTTCAAAAAGATATAAACGCGTTCGACGTCGAAACCATGCTTGCCCCACGAGACATGCGCATGCTTCGCATAGAACTCCGCTGCAACAGAAAATCCAACTATGTGCTCTGCCGCAGGGTTGCCGAAACCGGCGTAACCGGCCATCGGGAACTTACCGAATACCTCGATACACACCGCGGCCTGCTGCGAACCGTGCCGGAATACACTCCGGTCCAGGTCTCGGCGGTGCGGTCACAGAGCCCCATTTACAGCAGTGAGTTTGCGGACACAGACGGCCAGAATCCGGCGGCGCCACGCAGCCGTTCCGGCGATGAGAAAGCCGGTGCGGCGGCCGACGAGACCGGCACAGATACCGCAGAGAGCACGGACACCACAGAGTTTCTCACGGCAACGCGGGCTTCCGAGCTGTTTCACCGTATCTCGGAGATGAATCCGGAGGCGGTGGTCGGGCTCGGCATATGGGGAGAACCGCTTCTGAATCCCGAATTAGAGGCAATTCTGAACGAGGTAACCAGACAGGAGTCACTCACAGCGGTCGTAGAAACGGCCGGCATAGATATGGATCCTGAAGCGCTTCTGAAGCTGGTATCTCGCTTCCGCGGCCGTGTTCGCTGGATTATTACACTCGATGCAAACGACCCCGAACTTTATGCACGGATCAGGGGGGACGGATATGAGAAAGCATGGAAGAACGCCCATGCGCTCGTGGAGCAGGAGCCCGACTCAGTCTGGATTCAGGCTGTCCGTATGGACATGAACGAAGCCCACCTGGAGCATTTCTATCGCTACTGGAAGGAGCGTACCGGTAACGTCATTGTCCAGAAGTACGACTGGCTTTCCGGCCGGCTTCCTCAGCGCAAAGTTACCGATCTTTCGCCCTTGACCAGGCTTCCCTGCTGGCAGAACAAGCGGGAACTTTCCATTCTTCTCGACGGCACCGTGCCGCGCTGTCGCGAGGACATTGACCGGGCTTTTCCTCTTGGCAATGTCGACGATGAGTCGCTTGAAACCATCTGGGAGCGCGGCGAGGCGCTTCACCGGAAACATATTGACGGCACCTATCCTGAAATCTGTGAGCAGTGCGATGAGTACTATGTCTTCACCTTCTGAGTATCAATACATGCCGTACACCGTCGTAGGAGGTAAGGGCGGCGACCGGGGACTGAAACGTCAGCGGCTTCTCTCATGTATCGTGCTGCACCGCGGCGGCCGATATCAGCGCGCGGACCTGTTTTCTCATCTGCGTGAGAACGGAATTGATGAGATTCTTTCGGTGGAAAACGCGCGACCACAATATGACGTAGAACAGCTGACAGAACGCTTTCCGCAGGCACAGTTTCTGCTTATGCACCGGAGCATGACGCCGGGGGAACAGATTAACGTTGCAATGGGGGAGGCGAAATCCCGGTATGTGTACGTAATATGGAACGATATCCGGATATCTCCGGTGTCACCGAAGTTCCGCTCGCGACTCGAGCAGGACGAGACGCTTTGCTACGTGCCGTTCATGCGTAACGAACGGGGCGAACCTGTCCCCAATATTATTGCTCCGGCGTTTTACCGTGGGCTTCTCCGCGTTGTCCCGCAATCGCCGGGGCCGGACCTCTCACGCACGCTGTACCCCTTTGACTACGTCGGGGTATACAACAGGGAACGGTTCATTCAGCTTCACGGGTACGATGAAACCATTCGTAACCCGTACTGGCAGAAACTCGACTTCGGCTTTCGGGCACACATGTGGGGTGAGACGATCTACTGTATTCCCTCCGTGAGAGCACAGCATCTGTCACATCTCGACCCGGACGATACCACACCCGATGAAGATTACCGGCGCTTTTACCTCAAGAATCTTGCCGTAAGCTATCAGGGCGACCATGCTGCGCTTCCGCTGCGACGATTTGGAGCGTACTTCCTTCGAACGCGCGGTGGCCTTATCCGCTCCTATAAACTGTTCCGTGAAATCCGTCGATGGATAAGAGAGAACCGGTTCCGCTTCAGGCAGAACGCCCGCAGTGTAACCGATTTATGGGAGTTTGAACGGACATGACGGGTATATTCCTGCAGGCGCGCCTGGCTTCGACCCGCTTTCCACGGAAAGCGCTTCAACTGCTCGGCAACCGGACCATTGTTGAACACAGTATGGCGGCGCTTGCCTATGTACGCGCCGATTATCACGTACTCCTTACCGATGGAGACAGTGCGACGGAACTTGCGCCACGTGCCGAACAATGGGGATTTGAACTGTTCTCAGGCAGCAGGGAAGATGTTCTGGACCGCTACGCACGGGCCGCTGATAAGTACGGCGTGGATACGGTAGTCAGAGCCACCGGCGATAATCCTCTTGTAAGCCCTTCGCTCGCCAACCGTATAATTACCGAGCATCATCAGGTGAAAAGCGACTACAGCGGCTATCTCGGTATGCCGTTGGGCACGGGCGTCGAAGTCATCAGCCGGCGGGCACTCATGAAAGCGGACGCTGAAGCCGAGCGCAGATATGAACGGGAACACGTTTCACCCTACATCTATGCGCATCCATGGACATTTCGTACCCACCGTCCCGTGGTCGAGCGCAGCCTGCAGAGCGACGCCCGGGTTACCATCGACCTTCCGTCCGATCTTGAGTATGTGCGCTCGATCTACAACAGGTTGTACCGTGGGCTTCCTGTGGAAGTACACGAAATTGTCGCGTGTCTCAGTGAAGACATAACCCCGCACAAACAGAGTGCATGATCCGGAACGTACTGGTAATTCCCGACACCCGCCATGGGCACGGAAGCGGACACCTCATGCGCGCAGCACGACTCGTGCGCGAGTTTAACGAGTTTCCTGAGGCCCTCGCGCGGCTCGTCGTCGATTTCCCCTGGAATGACGCCGCACGCAAAGAACAGGAGGTTCGGCGTACCGCGTCTGAACTCGGAGCACAGCCACTCTCGTGGGCCGACCGGGAAAATGAGTGGGATGCATATGTTGTCGACGCGCAGAATATGAGTCGTGAAATGGTGTGCGACCTCTCTTTCAACGCTCCTGTTATCGGTATTGACCTCGGCGGTAGCGGCCGCGCCCACGCGGATTACCTGATCGACACCATGACCAACCTCGAAGCGCATGCTCCGAACCGGTTTGAACCGGGACTTAATGCTCTTCCAAAGCGGGTTCGTCGCAGGGGCGCGACGGCAGAGCCATTCGCGAGCGCCGGGAACCGGGATATTCACACCACAGGCTCCGAAATCCAGATACTTATTGCCGCGGGCGGCGAAGACCCGGCGGGACTTACCGGGAAGCTGCTTGAGGTGTTTGAGAACACGGAGAAAGTATTTAGTGTCGACGTGGTCGAAGGAAGGTTTTCCACCGATCGAAACGGCCCGGAACGATCACTATCAGGAACACAGGATGAAAGCGCGCGCCGCGCCGCCGGCTCATCAGCCGGTACCGTCCCGACCCCGTATCGACAGAGTTCGGCGGTTCGCCGAGTTCTGCGCACCGATACGCTTGCCGACAGGCTCGGCGAATACGACATCGTTATTACCACGTTCGGACTGACGAGCTACGAAGCTCTTGCAGCCGGATGTACCGTTATTCACGTTGCTCCCACCGCCTACCATGCCGGGCTGAGCAAAAGAGCGGGTTTGCCTTTGGCGGGCAAGGCCGGTTCGGTCAGCGGCCCGGAACTGCTGCAGCTTATCGAGAACCATGAGCATCTTCGTAGCGAACAGGAAGCTATGCGGCCGGTAGGCAGCGAAAGCCTCGCGCATGCCGTGCGGAAGCTGAAGCCTCAAGCGTTCCGCTACGAGCGCGTTGAAAAGGGAAAGGGGTGCGGGATTCGCCCGCACGTGGTTGCCCGCTTTGCGGACCGGACATACCGCAACGGGAGATCCCTCATGTACCTGCAGCGCTTCAGTGAAGATACCATTGCCTACAACGAAGACTACTTTTTTGATGAATACAAAGCGCAGTACGGTCGAAGCTATCTTGAGGACTTCGATCATATTGCCGCCATGTGCCGCGAGCGAATGCGAAGAATCGTAAAGGCTCGCAACAGAAAGACTGCCCGGACTGCTTCGCGCGACAGCGGAACCGAAGCGGTGGCCTCACCATCCGAAGCAGGCGGCGGTTCGTCAGGCGAGGCGCGCCGGCCGTCCGAAGACCGAGTGAGGTCCCCGGGGACCGGCGGCAGCTCGCCGATTCTTGTGGACCTCGGGTGCGCATACGGCCCGATGCTGCGCGCGGCCGCCGAATGCGGATACACGCCGTTCGGGGTGGATTTTTTCGAAGGTGCCGTCGAGTATGTGCGAAACACGCTCGGGTACACGGCCGTTCGCGGAGACATCGTCGATCCGGCAACCGCCGATCAGCTGGGCCTGACGGGAAAAGCGGATGTCGTTACTATGTGGTACGTTATTGAACACATTCAGGACCTGAGCGGCCTGTTTTACGTTGTTCGAAGGCTTCTGAAACCCGGTGGCGTGCTTGCGTTTTCCACTCCCAATGCCGGCGGTGGAAGCGCAAAACGCGATTTGAACGAGTTTCTGTATCACAGCCCCGAAGACCACTGGAGCGTGTGGGATGCACAACGCACAGGCAGCTTCCTGCGCCGTCACGGGTTTCTCGATTGTCACGTGTGGGTCACCGGCCATCATCCGGAACGCTTCGCCCCCCGCATCGCACGCACCCGGACAGGTATGGCGATTATGCGCTCCTGCAGTCGTCTTCTACGCCTCGGTGACACGTTCGAAGCGTACGCAATAAAGGACGGCAAGGCATGAAATCCATACTGATCTGCGGCGGCGGCACTATGCAGCTGCCGGCCATCCGAATCGCCCGCCGGGAGGGAATCCGGTGCATCGTCGCCGATGGAAATCCGGCCTGTCCAGGCCGAAGCGAGGCAGATGTCTTTGAAAACATCGACCTCTACAATCTTGATGGAATGACCGACGCTGCGCGCAGGCACAGCGTAGACGGAGTTTTCACGGCGGGAACAGATTTTTCAACGACCGTCGCGTGGGTCGCCGAGACGCTGCGACTTCCCGGCATCCCGTACGGGATCGCGCTCAAAGCCAGAGACAAAGGACTCATGCGTGAGACGCTGCACGCCGCAGGGGTAGCCGTCCCGCCGTTTGTAATCTATGAACAGGGTGAACCCCGGAGCAATCCGGATCTCGTTCCGTTCCCCGCAGTAGTCAAACCTGTGGATAACATGGGCGCGCGGGGAGTGAAGACTGTGCATTCAGTGAACAGCCGGGAGCAGGCTGTTAGCGAGGCGGCCCGCGCGTCGAGAAGCGGGCGGGTCATCTGTGAGGCTTTCATTCCCGGTCCGGAATACAGCATAGATGCGATAAGTTACCGTGGAACGGTTTCAATCTGTGGGATCGGGGACCGTCATATCGCGTTTGCGCCGTACTTTGTCGAGACCGGACATACAATTCCCACCTGTCTCGACAGAGAACAGCAGCAGGTGCTTTCAGAGGCGTTCCGGGACGCTGTTCGCGCGATCGGTATAGATCCGGGAGCTGCCAAGGGTGATGTTTTTCTCGTGGCGCGGGAAAATGCCCCTGCATGGCTGGCTGAACGATCCTCTGAAGCGTGGATTCCGGTAGTGGGCGAAATCGCCGCGCGACTGAGCGGCGGATATATGTCCGGCTGGACATATCCGATAGCACGGGGCGCCGAACCTACACTCGCAGCATTACGTATTGCGCTTGGTGAAGCTCCGGAGGGACTGAACGAAACCCGGTCCGGTTTCAGCGCAGAGCGTGCCATTATGTCCATACCGGGCATTATTCGTCGTTTTGAAGCGGTTCCGGATCGCGAAACGGTCTTCCTTACCCGCCGGCCGGGTGATCGCGCAGCACTTCCGACGAGCAACGTGGAGAAGTGCGGTAATCTGATCTCCTTCGGCGACAGTTATCATTCAGCGTGTAAACGCGCAGATGAGTATATAAGAACGCTTTCAGTAAGACTCGAACCGGGCAATCCCCAGACCGAAGCGTTTCTGTTCGGCGCCTGGAACGTTTCCGACACCGGGCGGTTTCCGCTGACTGCATGGGATGCGGACCCGCACCATACCGGAGAGCGCAACACGGAACTCGAGCAGGCCGCATGTAAAAACCTGCTCCGGTCCGCAGCGCATCCCGCCGGCCGGAATGATAACAACAGCGCTGAGGCCGATGCACCCTCGGCTGATGGCCCATGGGCAGAACGCGATCGTGCCGGCAGCAATCAGATTGACCGCAATGAGGCAGAACGCGATCGTGCCGGCCGGAATACCGATGGGACCAATGAGGCAGAACGCGGCTTTTCATGGGAGGAATGTCTGCGAATGCGGTTGGAATCGCAGGACAGTGAGCGGTTCGAGGCAGCACGTGATATCCGAAAAGCGTCCCGGTCCGACTGCCTCCGGTTTCTCTCCGAGAACTTCCACACACAAGTTCCTCCCCGAATGCACGAGACATTATGTGACCTCGCCGTGCTTGCGATTGAACGGGGAGGGCTTCAGGGATGCGAATATCTTATCGATACTGTTACCAGACCGGAGGATATTTCCGCACTATGCAGCAGACTGGGTTCTCAATCGCACGACGCGTAACCTGCATACTATTCGTACCGCTTCTGATAATCGCCTCTGCAGCGGGTGCAGGAGCGCAGGAGTCGAGCGAATCCGGAGTGAGCATTACCGCCTTTGCCTCCGATCTTGGCGCCCGCCTGGAGTATGATCCGTTTCTGGAAATCGGACGTCTCTCACACGGGGGCAATTCAGTTCGCTTTGCCGTCGGCAGCGACGAAATGTACGTCGACGACGGAACCGTGTTAAGCATCCAGCCGCCGGTACGGGAGAACGGGAATGTATATCTCCCTGAATCAACCGCTGACAGCCTTCGAACGGTATGGCGACCTGAGGCTACCGATCGCGATGAACCGCACGTAGCGGCGATATTCATTGATCCCGGACATGGGGGGCGTGACCCGGGCACCATCGGCAGGCACGAGGTTAACGGAGAGGACCTCGTAGTGCGCGAAAAGGATGTCGTGCTCGACGTATCGCTGGACTTGCGCGATAAGCTGCTGTCATCTTTTCCCGAACGCAACATTGTTCTCAGTCGGGAGGACGATCGCTTTCTTTCTCTCGATGAACGGACCGAAATGGCAAACGAGATCCCGCTTGGAGAGAACGAGTATATTGTTTTCGTTTCGATCCATGCCAACGCTTCGTTCAACACAAGGGCAAGCGGTTTCGAAGCATGGTATCTCCCTCCTGAAGAAAGAAGAACTCTTATTGATCCCGATGACCTCGACGAAGACCGTCGAAGCATTCACGCAATTCTTAACTCCATGCGTGAAGAGGAAGTCTCCGTTCACAGCGCCATGCTCGGCAAATCGATCCTTGAGGGTCTCGAAAGCACGGTCGGTGACCAGTCACCCAACCGTGGTCTCCTCCAGGAAAACTGGGCGGTGGTGCGTAATGCCCTCATGCCAAGTATTCTGGTGGAACTCGGCTTCGTCACCAACACCGAAGAAGCAATTCTCCTGAATGACGATGAATACTTGAATAAGCTCGCAGACGGCCTCTATACTGGCATTTCGCAGTTTATTGAACTGTTTGAAGATTCCGACGCGAGTGGTACATGAAATCGTTACAGATAAACTCCCGACTCCTTTTAGGGGTAGTTCTCGGGCTGTCCTTTCTTACATCGCTGATCTGGTTTGTCGCTTCTCCACCCGCGCGAATAGAACGGGTGCTTTTCTTCCCGGGCGCCATTGACCGGGAACTCGAGGGAGAGCCGCGCTTGCTCCCGAGAAGGGCCAACCTTGAACACGAGGTTAAAACGTTCGTAGATGAGCTTACCTACGGTCCGGCGAGAATCGACCGTTCCCGGATTGTTCCGCGAAATGTTCGTACCACAAGTGTTATGGTTCGAAGCGACGTAGCCTACATCGATCTCTCACCGAGAATGCTCGACGAAGACGAAAGCGTGAACCTCTCTATCGAGGAGAGTCTTGCTGCAATCGAGTACAATCTCGCCTGGAACTTCCGGAGCCTCGATCGGGTAGTCCTGACTATCGGCGGAGAGTTACTGCGGCAGCAACAACCGGACGCATAATACTTCGGATCTGTTCCGGGTAATCCCGGCAGGTATGCCGCGTTCAGGTATGCGTCCCGGCGCCGGGGAACAGATGGCCGGTCAGCATTCGGCATCGAGCATTCGGCATCGAGC
>CAZMEV010000107.1:0-10719 GCA_964565375.1 uncultured Spirochaetaceae bacterium | reverse complement strand
CACGTGAGCCGAAAATGACAACCTCCTCGATTTCCGGCATAGCCGCGATTGCCTCAAGATTAGCACCAGCTCACGCAAAAAGCCACTCGAGATCCTCCCGCGACAATCCCGCAACCCCGCCCTGCTCGCTCTGAATGATCGATTCGGCGAGTTCCCGTTTCTGTTCCTGAAGGCGAAGCATTTTTTCCTCGATCGTGCCCTCGGTTATCAGTCGGTATGCGATAACGGTTCCGTCGCGCCCGATGCGGTGGGCGCGATCGATCGCCTGGGCTTCGACGGCGGGATTCCACCACGGGTCGAGCAGAATCACGTAGTCGGCCGCGGTCAGGTTAATGCCTGCCCCGCCGGCCTTGAGACTTATAAGAAATACCGCCGATCCGGACGCATTCTGGAAATCGGCAATCTGTGTCTGCCTCCTGTCATGCGGAGTGGAACCGTCGATTCTGAATCGAGCCGGAGACGCGGACAATGCATTCAGCCGTTCTTCGACCTTGTTAATCACGGCAACGAACTGGGAGAACACCAGCACCTTGTTTCCTTCCTCGTGTATGGTCGCCACCAGTTCGTCGAGCAGATCGAGCTTCGCGCTTTTCACTCCGGCGTATTCCGGATCAACGAGTTCCGGCAGTATCGCCGCCTGCCGCAGACGAAGCATTGCCTCGAGCACCTGTATCCGGGCGCCGTCGATTCCGGAAGCTTCCACCTTGCGTTCAACCTCACGCTTGAACTTCCTGCGAAGCGACTCATATACCTGAAGCTGTTTGCGTTCGGGTTGTGCCGCGAGTTCCCGCTCCTCGCGCTCCGGAAGTTCCGGCGCGACATCCCGCTTGCGCCTCCTGAGCAACAAGGGGCGTACAATCCGCTGCAACAGCTCGCGAGCGGACACATCCTGTTCCTCTTCAATGGGCCTCGCGAATCGGCGCTTGAACTGTTCGAGCGGGCCGAGCATTCCCGGCGACAGCAGATCGAATATCGACCACAGCTCCAGGGTATTGTTCTCGATCGGCGTTCCGCTGAGCGCGCGCCTGTGCGGGATATCCAGCGCGCGTATGGCTCTGCGGGTTTTCGATCGCGGATTCTTGACTGCCTGCGACTCGTCGAGGATAAGGTAGTCGAAGCGGGTTTCTTTAAATAGGTTGATGTCTCGCCGCAGCGTCGCGTAACTGACGAACACGATATCCACCGACGAGAATGCGTCGGCATCTTTCGCGCGGTCGGCCCCCGCATGTACCGACACATTGAACTCCGGCGTCACAGAAGCGCTTTCGCGGGCCCAGTTGCCGAGCGTGGAGACCGGAGCAACCACCACGGCCCGCTCCATTTCGCCGGCGCGTCGCGCTACAAGCAGCGCGGCAAGCGCCTGAATCGTTTTGCCGAGACCCATGTCGTCGGCAAGGCATCCGCCGAGCTCATAGCGATGCAGAAACCATAACCAGCTCAGGCCCTCGCGCTGATAGGGACGAAGCTCACACCCGAGCCCGTCGGGCGGCTCGATTTCTTCAATGGACTCGAACTCGGCGATACGCCTGCGAAGTGCCCGCAGCGGCTCGAATACTTCCGATTCGCTGTCTTCAGTCAGCTCCTCGATCTGTGCGAGCGTCGCCAGATCGTTCTCTTCGAAGCGCACGCGCGCACCGAGATCCCGGAACCGGTCGAGATCCTCCGGCCTCGAAATCATATAGACTCGTCCGTTCACAACCGCGCTACCGGTGTGCGGTACGTGGTCGAGCGGCACGAACCCATCCGCGTCGAAAAATCCGAGTTCAGCCTCGAACCATCCTTCACCGGACCCGCGCACCCGGTAGGAGGGAGTGTTCCGGGAAACGCTTACCGGCCTGTTGCGGTAGCGAAGCTCGAAGCCGTGTGAGAGCACGTCCTCGGCGCAGGCGAGAAGAAGCGGCAGCGGTTCGAACGCGGCGGTTTCCTCGAGAATCGATCCGGACGCGGACAGGTACCATCCGAATCCCGAGTTGTCCTGTCTGAACGTTCGCCCGTCCCCGGACTTGTCTTTCAGCTCGGCGATTGCATGACGCAGCTCATCGGTCGCGACCTGCCGGAACTGAGACTCGGTCGTTCGATCCCGCCGGCAGAACTCCCATGCGTTCGTTCCTTCTATCCACGCCGTACCGTCCTCGCGGGCGGTGAGCGCCACTTCCGTGTTCCAGTAGCGAAATGAAAGGTTCACCTTGCAGCGACCGAGCCTGTCACTGTCGAAATCGAGAATGGGAACCGGCACCAGGTCTACAACCGTGATCTGCTCCGGCGGTGTGTCGACTTCCACTAAATGACCTAAATGATCCCGGCAATGCGACGCGAACGATTCAGCGGCGCTGAGCGTCATTCCGAACGATGTACGAAGTAGTCTCTGAAGCGTAGCGACCACATTGGGCGTTTCGTGCATCCACCACAAACGGCCCGAATCCACGTCCGGAATCAGGAGAAGAGACGCATGCGCGTCGGCGCCTTCGGCAACCGAACGGGACAGGGCGATCGGTTCAACATCAGCCTCAGAAAAAAACCGGAATTCAGGATAGAGCCGCGGCGTATCCCACGCGCCCTGGTCACGCCGCCACGCAACCGAAACACCGGTAACCTCGCAAGGGTGCAGTCGCACACGCTGCTCGGACCGGCTGCCCTCGGTATAAATCTCGGGCCCTGCCCCGCGATGTTCGCGCTCCCGCCCGGCAAGCATTTCGAATAACGCGGATGCAGCCGCTACCGTTCGGCTTTCGAATGACAGCAGGTAGCGATACAGACGCTCGGAAGCGGGTTCCGCCGAATAACGCGGTTTGGAGGAAGTGTAATCGCCCACCGCACCCTCGGCGCCGTCCTTTCGCAGATAGACCAGTCCCGGCCGAAGCCCCCATTTGGGCTCGAAGCCGAAGGTCGGATTCCAGTCGCGCATCCAGCCCTTTCGCAGCGTGAACACCGGTCGGTAGCGCTTGCCCCGCTCGGCCTGCGAAGGGCCGTCGGTCTGCCCGCCGGAGCGCGAAGTACCGTCCGGAGATCCGTTCCCGTCGATAATCGTGCCGGTGCTCCGCATTGCGGAAAACTGTCGTGATACGTTCTCAATCGAGATCCCGGGGTAACGCTCGTCGGCAACCCCGACCGAGGATCGCTTCAGCTCCTCACCCGGACGCCCGGGCAGTGTATTTGCCGCCTGGCGTGCCCCGTTGCCGAATGGCCCGTACTCCGGCGACCAGCCGGCAATATGCGACACCGCCGAGGCGATCTCCTCCTCGTCCGCGAAGCACAGAAAACGGACGAGCCCGGCAATATGGACGCAGGGCGCACCGTTCGCCTCTCCACTGCACGAGCAGTGCATATGGCACCTGGAGCCTTCGAACAGAAGCTTGCTCGTAGACTCTCCCCGTGAACCGTGGACAACCGCAACCAGTTCGCTCCTCGAAACATTGACCGGATAAACCGCCCCGAGCTCGTACAGCTCACGGCCGGCGACCGCAATGCGCTCGTCGCCTGCGACATCGTCGTATCTGACCTGCGAAAAAACCTGGACCCAACCCTCGAGGGCCTCCCGGATTTCGGTGCTCATGGGATGCTACTGTATCACGGTGTGGCCGCGAACCGGAAAGGCTCGAACACGAAAGTATGTCTGGAGGTTCTACCGACGGTCAGCCCATTCCGGGCTTCGTTGCAATCATCCCGGAAATACGCATACAGCGATCTCCCACATGCTCGAGATGGGATACCGCCTGCAGGAAGGCAAGCTCGCCGCGCGTGTATTCCCTTGACTTCTTCTCGAGCGTCTTTCGCGAGCGTTTTCGAAGTTTATCCCGGGCGGAGTCGATAAGGTCCTCCATGGAGGCGGCGAGCTCCGGATCTTCATGATCGATTCGCCCTTCGAGATAATCGATATTATAGCGGAGGAAATCGAGCACGCGGGCACTTATGTCGAACAGCTCACGGTTGCTGTGCTTATGCATGCGGTATCCCCTCGCGTGAGTTCGTTCGAGCACGCGAAGCAGCTTTATAATATCAAGCCCTATAGCTCGTAATTCCATGGCAATACCATGATGCTGCTGCAGGGCATGCGCCTGCTCGTGGCTGCATGGAATCGGAATTGCCGAGGATACCGCATGCGCGATCGCACGCTGCAACTGTTCGAGCTGATTGTCACATTCGGCAGTCCGACCGGATTCCACTTCAATATCGTCCGGAAGCTGACAGGCATTCATTCCGATCATGACCATGTGTGCGGCCGCCTCACCCATTCTGCAGAGCCCTGTGTGCATAATCGCGAGATTAACCGCCACCGCATCCGGCAGGTGAAACGGAACAAAATGAAGCTCATCGTCGTCCGCACCGTCCGAAATCGCGTGGCTCCGCCCGCGACCGCGTCGACGTTCGAACAATTGCACCAACCGGTCGAAACCCGGCAGCGGCACACAGGCCAGAAGGTGGGCGCCCACGAAAAGAGCCACCGACACGATGACATCCGGAATCTCGACGACAATACGTCTCTCGATGACAAGGAGCAGCAGGCCGAACAGAAGAACCAGTCCGTTAAGCGCAATCTGCAGCGACGGAATGGAAACCGTGTGATTTCGAAGAAACCGCGATGGGGATGCCCCCGCAAGCGCCCCGCCGATATTCGCCATTAGCATACCGGAGACGGCAACGGGAAGCGACACCAGGCTCTGAGACAGCACGGCCAGAAGGAAGGCGTGAACAGCCAGCGAAGAACCGATTAACCACGCCGCGGCGATCGCGACGACCCCTGTGCCTACCATCGCGATCGGACCGAGGAGGTGAACGGTCCCGCCGAGCGCCGCCGCACGGGCGGGAAGTTCGCCGGCGGCGAACGCGAAAAGGCCGACACCAAGCAGGGCGTCACTGACCCGACCACGACGCGTCCGCATTCCGATCCGTGTGGTAAGCGCCACAGCCAGAAAAACAAGTCCGATCACCGTCATGGATGGAGTAAGCATTGCGAACGCAAGCACGATCAGCGGTACGACCGAGCCGAGGTTGCCCCCTCGGAGTCCACTGATAATATGAGCGGTGCGCTGCTCGTTATCACGGCCTCGGTTCCCGGGCAACTCGGGAGCGCCCAGAAGATGCAGAACCGCAACAGGTCTCGAAAGGGTCAGCGAGGCCAGCAGCATACTTCGAAGAAACACCGATCGCGATTTTCCTGCTCTGTCGGTTGACCGGACGAGAAGCTCACTGAGGGTTCGAACTCCGAGCAGCAGAAGTGTTGTCAGGGCCGCAATTCGAAGCAAGGCGAATATGCCGCCGGGCAATACCGGATCAGTCACCGACACCTCCGCGTACAAACCGTTCTGATCCGTATTCACGCAGGAACTCCTCGAAACTGCGCCGGTACCTCGGCATATTCAACGCAGTATCGAACGAATTGTCCTTTTCCGACAGCTTGAAATCCCCCGACAGGTTCAGGTACATATGAGCGTCCTCGGGACCCGGAACGTAGGGGGCGGTACCGGCGCTGATCAGCAGATAGTTCAAGAGTATATTTCCGGTCCGGTGATTTCCCTCGAGAAACAGCTGCGGATAGCTGAGTACGCGGGAGTAGAATCCGGCGGCAAGTTCAAACGGATCGTTATTCCGTTTTCGCCGTTTCAGCACCCAGGAGCTTATCGGTCGAATACTCTTGAGAAACCGCTTCCGTGTCGCGGCGATATGCGAATAATAGTGACTGCGCGTTTTCGGATCATTGCCGCAGAGCACCAGGTGGTTCAACTCGAGCATTCCATGCATTCCCGCCGGTGTGAACACGTCCATTCCTTGGGTGAGCAGGTCGTTCAGAAAGGTGTACGCGTCCAGCATGTTGTCGACCATTTCAGCGGTTAACGTTTCACGCTGAAGCGTAAGCTTGCTCGAAACCTCGGCGTACCGTGAATAAAGGGCATTCAGAGATGCCGCGATTTCATCCAGCTCAAAGCCACTGCTCATGTATCTATCCGAAGACGCCGGTCAGATATTCCTTTGTCCGATCCTCTTTCGGATTACGGAACAGCTCCCTTGACTCGCCGAACTCTACAAGATCCCCCACGTAGAAAAACGCCGTATAGTCGGCCAGGCGTTCCGCCTGTTGAAGATTATGCGTAACGATAATCGTGGTCAGCTCTTCGGAGAGTTGCGTTACAAGCTCTTCGATACGCGCGGAGGACTTCGGATCCAGCGAGCTCGTAGGCTCATCCATAAGCAGGATCTCGGGATCGACCGCAAGGGCGCGGGCAATACAGAGTCGCTGCTGCTGCCCGCCGGAAAGGCTGTTTGCCGGCGTGTTGAGCCGATCCTTGACCTCATCCCAGAGCGCGGCTCGCGACAGTGACTGTTCAACGACCGGGTCGAGTACCGAGCGTCTGCGGATTCCCACCAGTCGCAGGCCCGCGGCCACATTCTCGTATATCGTCTTTGTCGGAAAGGGGGTCGGCTTCTGAAATACCATACCGATTCGCCGCCGAACCGTAACCGGGTCTACGCCGCTTGCGTAAATGTCGTCCCCGTCCAGAAGAGCGCGGCCGGTCACCCGTGCTTCCGGAGTCAGATCGTGCAGGCGGTTGAGTGCCCGAAGAAAGGTTGTTTTCCCACAGCCGGAAGGGCCGATGAGCGCAGTGGTGCTCTTATCATAAATCGGTAAGGTCACATTGCGAACACCGACCGCCGGCCCGTAGTGAACCGAGAGTTCTTCGGTGCTCATGCGGACTGCTGTTTGATTCGAGATTGTGCTTTCGACAGCTTCCATGGTTTTACTCCTATTGATTCGTTCGTTCACCGATCCAGTCGGCAAAGCGGGCGGTAATAATTCGTCCCGCGAAGAACACCAGCATTACGAACACCATGAGGATGATCGCCGCCGCCCAGCCCATCTCGTGCCACTGCTTATAAGGGCTGATCGCGAGACTGTAGAGCCGCTGCGGCAGCGTATCCATTGCGCGCATGATATTCGTGTTCATGTAATTCTGTCCGAAGCTCGTGAACAGAAGCGGCGCCGCCTCCCCGGCCGCGCGCGCAAAGGCAATGAGCACGCCGGTTATGAGTCCGGTTTTCGAGGCCGGAAGAATGAGCGACAGCGTGACACGCCAGCGCGGCAGTCCGAGCGCCAGTCCGGCCTCACGCAGCGTCCACGGGGTTATACGCAGTACGCTCTCGGTGGAACGGGCGATAATCGGCACCATGAGAATTGCAAGCGCTACCGAACCGGCGAGCGCCGAGAAGCGCCCGATCGGTCGTACGACCAGCGAAAACGCCACAAGCCCGATAAGCACTGCCGGCATCCCGTTCAGTGTCGAAGCCAGAACTCTGATCGGCGGATTCAGCGGATGATCCGGATACTCGCTGAGCATTACCCCGGCGCCGAGTCCGATTGGAACGGCCATAGCGAGCGCAAGCAGGTCGATTATGACCGTTCCGACGATCGAGTGAGCGAGACCCGTCGGTCGGCCGGTCATCGCCCTGGCCGGTGAACCGAGTTCTTCGGTGAAAAACGCGAAGTTCAGCGCACCAATTCCATTCACAAAGACATGACCGATAATCACCAGTATCGGTGCAACAACCGCAAACGTTGCCGCAGCGGTGAAAGCGACCATGACCCGGTCGCGTCGGTATCGGGTTTGGAGATTCATAGTCGCTGTCCTACTTTGATCACGCGTCGCTGTATGACCGCAGCGATGAGATTAATCGCAAGCGTCATAAGGAACAGCACAAAGCCGATGGCCATTACACTGGTGAAGTGCAGCGCCTCCACCGCCTCGCGAAACTCATTTACGATGACGCTGGGCATCGTCGCCGCCGGTCGGAAGAGACGAAACGGCAAGCTGTTATTGTTGCCGATCAGCATGGCGAGAACCATGGTCTCGCCGAGCGCCCGCGCGAGCGACAGCAGCGCGCCTGCGATTATGCCGCCGCGTGCCGCCGGAAGCACCGCGATCCTCATGACCTCCCAGCGGGTTGCCCCGAGTCCCCAGGCCGCCTCCCGCTGCTCCGCCGGGACGAGTCCGATCGCGTCACGGGTAAGCGCCATAGTGTAGGGAACAATCATGAACGCAAGCAGGATCGTACTGGTGGCAATATTGAACGTGGTCGGCGAACCGAGAATCGGTTGCAGCCATGCAGCATTCTCGCCCGCCCACGCGAAGAACGGCGCGTAGAAGTTTGACCGCATGAACCCCGCGAACACGAATATCCCCCACAGCCCCAGAACGACACTCGGAATCGAGGCAAGCAGATCGATGAGATAGTTCACCACCGTAGCGACCGGTTTCGGGGCATATTCAGCGCTGAAGACCGCCGACCCGACTCCGATCGGGACTGCAATAATCATTGCGGCGATGCTTGTCGTAAGCGTACCGACGATAAACGGAAACGCCCCGTGGTCACCGCTTACCGGATTCCATCCTGTGCCGCCGATGAACTCTGCCAGCCCTATGGTGCGAAACGTAAGGGACGAATCGCGATAAAGGATGATCGCCATCATCGCCGCGAGCACCAGAATGCTCGAGCCGATGAGCACCACTATCGTCGTAAATGTCCGATCACCTGCCCGTCTGTACACTGCGCGAGGCGTCCGGACCGCCGCCACGTCTGTATTTCCCAGCGGTAATACCGACTTATCGCTGCGAGCCATAGTTTCTCTCCCGCATGAGCGTTCTCCGTTGTTCCACCTTTTGTGTATTCACACACGTATGCGGTCGGAGGCTTAAGGCCCCCGACCGCCGCGTGCGTTCGATTAAATCGCTGTCCCCGGGCGGGGCTCAGTTGCCGAGCATCTCCGAGACAATGTCGTCGCCAATGATCTCGCCTTCCCAGGTAATTCGGCGGATCATGTTCAGGCCCAGTTCCACGGGTGTCTCTGCGAGCTCGGCGAAGTCGAGATCGTTCGACATCGCCTGTCCGTCGGTGACGATCCAGGTAAGAAACCGCACCAGTTCTTCCGCCTGCGTTCGGGTGGAAATTGCGTCGTTCTCGTCGAAGTTCTCGTACGCGAGGACCCATGCAAAGCCGGCCGCGGGCCACCCGTCCTCGGCAGTCGTGTCGGTAATCAGCGCACGGGTATCATCGGGCAATTCAGTATTCGCTGCAGCGGATGCCGTCGCGAGCGAACCGGTGATGCGATTGCCGCTGCGGTTGATCATGTCGGCGAAGGCAATGTCGTTGAGCGTCGCGTACACAAGGCTGTTGTAGCCGATCGCTCCTTCGGTTACCTGGACTGCTCCTGCGACACCTTCGTTGCCGTTTGCTCCGGTGCCGACCGGCCAGTCGACGCTGGTGCCGAATCCGACACGGTCTTCCCATTCCGAGGACACCTTCGTCAGGTAGCTTGTCCAGATGTTCGTGGTACCCGAGCCATCTGAACGGTGTACTACCTCGATTTCCAGATCCGGAAGATCCGCGTCGGGATTCAGCTCGGCGATCCGCTGGTCGTCCCAGCGGGTAATGGTTCCGAGAAAGATACCCGCAGTTATCTCGGCATCCAGCACCAGATCCCCCGCCTCGAAACCGGGAAGATTGAAGGTCGGTACGACCGCTCCCAGCGAAACCGGAATATTGAACGCGCGCCCATTGGTCTGCGATTCGACATCCGCAACTTGCTCGTCGGTAAGAAACGCCTCCGTCGCCCCGAACATGATCGTCTGTTCGAGATACTGGCGGATACCGCCTCCCGAACCGATGGACTGATAGTTCACCGTCACGCGCCCGTCGGTAACGTCCCGGTACTCATCCGCCCACGCGGTCATCAGCGGTGCAACGAAGCTCGCCCCGGCGCCTTCGAGCTCAACGCTGTCGGCAGCTTCGCCCTGTCCACCGGCAAAGCCGAACCCGGCTGTTATCCCTACCAGAAGGGCACCGAGCAGAATTCTTCTCAAATGTGTCATAGACATCTCCTCTTTCATTAACCTATGGGTGATTGAAGTGGTCTGCGGTTAGAAGATCGCTAGATAATTATGAGAAGTTCGTTAGAACCGGGCGCTTACGAATCCCGCGGCAATGTGATACATTCAAAGTTCAGTGACCGAAAAACACCAGGCAGGGATGCCTCAAATCCCGTATGAGAGAACAAATACATGTCCAACCAAATGAAATGGCCACGGAAACCTTCGCTCTCCGTGACGCCCACGAGAATCGCGCTCATAGTAATTGCCGCGATCGTTCTTGCCGGCGCGGCAACAAGTTTTTTTATGGTCGATCAGACCGAGGAAGGCGTCGTGCTTCGATTCGGCCGCTACAACAGGACGGTCGGGCCCGGCCTGCAGACAAAGCTGCCGTTCGGCCTCGAAACTCACGAGACGGTACCCGTCCAGCGTGTGCAGACGATGACCTTCGGCTTTCGAACCGAGTCGCCCGGAGTCTCCGGACAGCGAACGCAGTACGAGGAAGCTGATATTCCCGAGGAAAGCGTCATGCTCACCGGAGATCTTAATATTGTCGACGTCGAATGGATTATCCAGTACCGGATTAACGAACCGCGCTCCTGGCTGTTTAACGTGCAGGACCGCGAAAAGACAATCCGCGATATATCGCAGAGCGTAATTAATCAGCTCGTCGGAGACCGCTCCATTTTCAGCGTGCTCGGCCGCGGACGCGGGCGTATCGAACAGGAGGGACTCGACCAGATGAACGAGACCCTGCAGAGCTACGGGCTCGGCATTCGCGTTACGCAGGTGCGGCTTCAGAATATCGTTCCGCCGTCCGGCCGGGTGCAGGACGCGTTCGAGGACGTGAACCGCGCGGTGC
>CAZMEV010000106.1:0-10762 GCA_964565375.1 uncultured Spirochaetaceae bacterium | reverse complement strand
CGGCCTCAAGGGCGCAGGCGTTTAGCCTGCGCGGCGGGCCTCAAGGGCGCAGGCGCGACGCAAAGGCTTTCTCCTGGGTGTGAGACTCAGTGAGTATTTGACGCTCGGTCATCTGCAAACGTATAGTACCGGTTGGTCATGAAAGAACTTGTAGGCATTCCTGCCTCGCCCGGTATTGCCATTGGGCCAGTATTCACGTATTCCGACGGCACTGACTATGTTCCTCGCTATCGCATTGATGAGCACTCGGTGAATGCCGAACTTGAACGCTTTCATGAGGCGATAAGCCGGGCACGTGAGGAGATCGAGTATCTTCAAAACCAGTTGAAACATCAGAAAGATGACACGCATACCCGTTTTCTCGACAGCCATCGCCTCATGCTCTCGGATCCGGAGTTTACAGAAAATATCGAAGAAAACGTTCGCTCACAGCAGTATAACGTAGAGTGGATTCTCTATCATGAAACAATGGTGGTCGCGGATAAACTTGCTGCTCTCGAGGATGAATATCTGAGAGAGCGATCGGTGGACATACATGATGTCGGCAGGCGTGTGTTGAGCCACCTGCTTTATCGACGCAAGCTTTCACTCTCGGATCTCAGTGACGAGGTGGTCCTTGTCTGCCACGATCTGCTGCCGTCGGATGCGGTGAGCATGAACAAACGCAAGGTTCGGGGAATTGCGATGAACGCGGGGGGCAAGACCAGCCATACCGCTATTATCGCCCGGGCTTTCGAGATTCCGGCAGTACTCGGTATTCGTGATGTCCTCGAACAGAGCCGTGAAGCCGGTCAGATGATAATCGACGGAACACGAGGACGGGTAATCCTCGATCCGGACGATGCCACACTCGAACGGTATCGGGGTGAGCAGAGCGATTATCGGGCGCGTGAGGTTCAGCTCATGCGCATGAATGAGCTTCCAGCGGAGACACAGGACGGAAAGCTCATTCACTTGAAGGCGAATATTGAGCTTCCTGAAGAAGTTGAGGCCATCTTTGCACACGGAGCCGACGGCATCGGTTTGTTTCGCAGCGAGTTTCTGTTCCTGAATGCTCCGGGCCCGCAGCGTCATGTTCTTCCGGATGAAGAGGCTCAGTTCAAGGCGTATAAACAGGTCCTCGAGGCTATGGACGGGAAACCGGTCACCATTCGCACGCTCGATGTCGGGGGAGACAAGATCGTTCCCGAATTCGAGCAGCACCACGAAAAGAATCCTCTGCTCGGATGGCGTGCAATTCGATACTGCCTGAGTAAACCGGAGCTTTTCCGCACGCAGTTGCGGGCAATGCTTCGTGCAAGCGTATACGGTAATCTTCGAATCATGTTTCCCATGATCTCGGGGGTTGAAGAGCTCAATCGTGCCTTCGATACACTCGAAGAAGTCTCCGAGGAGATGCGTGCTGCTGGTGAAGCGTTTTCAGAAACCATTCCTGTGGGCATCATGATCGAGATACCGAGTGCAGCGCTTACAAGCGATATTCTCGCCCGCCGGGCTGACTTCTTCTCCGTAGGCACAAACGATCTCATACAGTATACCATGGCAGTTGACCGTGGAAATGAACGGGTCAGCTATCTGTATGAGCCGTTTCATCCCGGCCTGTTACGCCTGCTGAATATGATTGTTGAAAACGCGCATCGTGCGAGCATTCCAGTCGGCATGTGCGGAGAGATGGCCGGAGATCCGGTTTCGACGATGCTGCTTGTCGGGCTTGGATTTGACGAACTGAGCATGAGTGCCGCAGGTATTCCGGAGGTGAAGGAGATCGTGCGTTCACTTCAGATAAGTGAAGCCGAAGAACTCCTCGGAACGGTAATGGATATGCGTAGCTTCGAAGATATCGATGGCCTCGTTCGAAGCGTCATGAAAGAACGCTTCAATGTGGGGATGTACGGTTAAACTCTGATCGCGCTTCATTGACCGCTCGACATTCGCCCCGGCTTCGGCGCATTATCCCGTTACTCGTTATGAATAAACCCCGTATTGCGCTCGTCGGCCGACCCAATGTCGGAAAGAGCACCCTGTTCAATAGACTTGTCCATTCGCGACTCAGCATTACAGATGCAACACCGGGCGTCACTCGCGATACTGTTGAGGCGGACGGTGAGCTCGCAGGGCAGAACGTTACGTTCATCGATACCGGTGGATACGGTCTGGAAGACGATAGATTCTCTGAACTCGTGCGTACCCGCAGCATTGAGACGGCGAGGCAAGCGGACCTGGTATTCTTTGTGCTCGATGTAACCGACTTGAACGCAGAGGATGAGCACTTCGCGGAGTTGCTTCGACCGCTCGAAGAAAAGACCGTGCTTGTTGTTAACAAGGTGGACTCAGAGAAGCGTGAGCAGCTTCTCGGCGAGTTTTACTCCCTTGGATTCTCTTATCTTGTGGCAGTCAGCTCTGCTCATGGGCTGGGTATGGACGATCTGCAGACTGTGGCAGGTCCGTTGCTTCCGCAACAGAAAAGCGAATCCGGGTCTTCTCGAAGCGAAGATGCTCCGCAGTCAGAGGCCGAAAGCAGGCGCATAAAAGTCGCTATCCTTGGAAAACCCAATACGGGAAAGAGCACCCTCGCGAACCGTCTTCTCGGTCGCGAACGAAGTATCGTGTCGGAGCATGCGGGTACAACGCGAGATATCGTCGGCGGAACCTTTTCCTGGAAGGGGTGGTATATCGAAGTCCTCGACACGGCAGGTATACGAAGAAAGCGAAGCGTTACTGACTCTGTGGAGTATTATTCGGTTAATCGCGCCGTTCATGCCGCCGAGGAATGTGACGTTGCAGTGCTTACTGTGGACGCGAAAGACGGGCTCTCGGATCAGGATAAGAAAATCGCTCAGGTTGTCGTTCGCAGAGGAAAGGCGGTTGTGATCGCCCTCAATAAATGGGATCTCATGAGCGATATTCCGAATGTCCTGCAGGCGGTGAAGGACCGGATTTCGTTTGTTTTTCCGGTTCTCGATTATGCTCCGGTTGTGCCTGTCTCAGGACACGCCGGCTCGGGCATGGACGAACTGCTTAAAAAAATACGACTTGTGTATACAGAGTCCAATCGCCGCGTTGAAACCGGAGAGCTGAATCGGCATCTGGAACAATGGACTGAACGTACACCGCCTCCAGTTATCGGGCGAGGGCGGTTGAAACTTCGCTACATTACGCAGGTTTCAACTCAGCCGGCAACATTTGTGCTGTTCGTGAACAGGCAACGCGGAATCCCGGAGAGCTACATTGGATACATTCGCAACTGTATTCGCAAGGATCTCGGGTTTTCCCATGTACCGGTAAAACTGGAATTAAGAAGCAGCCGGAGACATTAGCGGTATGCGTCGGTATTCAATCGGCGAGGTATGTGATTTTCTCGATACGCGTGCCCATACGTTACGGTACTGGGAGCAGGAAGTTCCGGTAATCCGTCCCCGTAAGGACGAATTCGGGCGACGCAGTTACTCCGAGCAGGATATCCAGCAACTCTTTCGGCTGAAATACCTGGTAAATGAACGTGGCATGACGCTTCAGGGGGCTGCCCGCGCCCTTGTTGAAGATGCGCGACCTGGAATAGCGGATCGAAAGGCTGCTGTGCGCCAGCTGCGTGCTCACATGCTCTCGCTGGTCGAGCGTACCCGAATGGTAAGGACCAGAATTGCACAGGCTGCCGATGCCCCGGGGCTGCTTCGTGACCGTAGCGATGCAGGTGTTCTGCTTCGAAAGTGGAAGGAGCTGGAAAGACCGGCACGCGCCCGTTTTCTCTCCGAGATCACCGTATTTCCGGATTACTGGATTGATCATGTCCGGCGATTGACCGCACCGGGCAGACTTCTGCGTGATCCCGGGGCAAAGCATCAACCTTCCGCTATTTCCTTTTCCGCGAACACGCGAAAACTGCCGGAACTATCGTCCGATGCTTCGGGAACCTCCGGCGAAGCTTCGCATTGGCATGAGTTGGGGACCGAGTTGCTCGAGACCGGACGCGCGGTACTTGTCTGGTGGCCGCCGGAGGATCTGCCTCCGCCGTCGTCACTGCCTTTTTCGCATTGTCGGGGGACTCTTGTCGTGGCTGTACCGGCTGACAGGGTGCTTTCCTGGGAGCGTGCGCGCGACCGGTGGGTTACCGGACTTCGTGTTCGCATAGGCCGTCGCTATCCATTGCCACGTTTCACCGGTACGGGAGAGCTTCGTACAGGCGACGACGGGTCAATAATTCGGACTCACTCGCGACTTGCGCAGGCCATCTCATGGTTAACACAGCCACACGAGCGGGCACGACTACTCACGGAAGGCGCTGTGTCGGTTGGGCTTATTCTTCCAGGGGCGGGCACTGACCTCCAGCCTGCGCTTCCGGCTCTTCACAGGCATGCTCATGCCTCGGTTACAGCCCTTCTGACGGCGCCGATATCCGGACAGGATAAATCAGGGTCGAAAACCCGCCGCACGCCCAGGCTCAGAAGTGCCTTGTGGTTCGATCTGGCATTTCTTTCGCGGCTTACCCGTGACGACGGAACCAGCGGTGATACAGAGGAGATCGATCCTGAATCGGAGGTAGTTCCGAGTCTCACGGTCAGTCGGCTTCTCGCCCGTGCGGCTCTCCCGCAGCTCTACTATTAAAGGTCCATAACAGCGCCGGGGTGTTGGAATGTACGCCGTCGGCGGGATATAGTTCCAGATATATGAAAGCTATGCTTGCCGTCGTTCTGCTCCTGGTTTCACTCCCGAGTATAGCGCAGAGTGATGGTCGTGATGTATTTCAGGAGGCGGAGGTTCGATTTCGCAATGGCGATTACGAACTGGCCCTGGACCGGTATCGTGCGTTAGTGCGCGATTATCCTTTTTCCTCCCATGTTCCCGATGCCCAGTTCAGAATCGGTATGGTTCAGAATCGGCTTGGTCGCTACGAAGACGCTCTGTCAACCTTCCGAAGGGTCGAGACGCGGTTCAGATCGACACAGTTTATCGATCTTCTGCCGTTCTGGATGGGTATGACACGCTACTATCTGAGTGATTTCGACGCTGCAATCGGCGATCTCAACCGCTTTCTCGACGGCGATCCACAGGATTCTGTAGCGCGGCAGGCTTTGCTGTACCGGGCGTTATCACGCGATCGTACGGGAGAGGATCCTCGGGAAGATGTGGAGCGCGTTCTCGAGCTTGCCGAGAGCCCCGTGGATGAACCGTATGCCACGGCCATACTCATGCGTTCGCTGATGCGTTCAGGCTTGGCGGGGGAAACCATCGACCTCTACGAATCGTTCGATGCTTCCGAACTCGATGAAGGATGGCGTGAGCGCATTGAGCTGTATGCCGCCGAGGCGTACCGGTCTCAGGGTAACATTGAACGGGCTATGACGCTCTATCGCGGGCTTGAGGATGCCTCCGCGGATGTAGCTGTAATCGCATTTCAGCGGCAGTTCGAGTGGGCAACCGGTGAGGACGATAGGGGAGAGGTCGACCGCATTGTACGGCAGGCGGAGGTCAATCTCCGGGGGCGAACCGATGTGCTTGCAAGTTTCTGGCAGCGAATCGGAGTGAACAGTTTTCTTGCAGGCAGTTTCGATCTGGCTGAGCTGTATCTTTCGCGCGTATGGGATCTTCGCGACAGACAGGAGGTTCCCGGCCTCGTTCCAATGTACCTTGCGGAAGTTCATGTTGAACGGGGAGATCCGGCTCGGGCACAGGGCATTCTCGAGGATGCCCTTGAACAGAGTGACGATGAGACCGAGCGGATCATGGTGAGGCTCGGTGGTATTCATATTAAACAGCAGGAGTATGAAGCCGCTGCTGAACGCCTCGCTGCGGCAACCGAGCAGTTTCCGGAAGGAGCGTTCACGGGGCAGGCTGCCTATCAGCGTGCATTTGCTCTGTTTCAAATCGACCGGCTCGAAGAGGCGATCGCCGTTATTAGGGATGCGAACGAGCGAGGTGTTACCGGGGGCTTCAGTCGGGAAATGCGAAGGCTCCGGGCGAGTGCCCATAGAGGCCTCGGTGAGCTCGACGAATCCATAGATCATTACCGTTCATACCTTGCCGAAACTCCTGATGACTCGGCGACGCGACTGGAGTACACAAAGGTACTCTTTCTCGCTGAGCGGTATGAACAGGTGAATGAGCAGGTTTCAGAACTTTACGACCGTGCCCCGGACCTCCGTGAACGGGATCCTTCGGCCTTTCTGCAGGCAGAGTACCTCGAAGGCCTTGCGCGGGTTGCGCGCCGTCAGTACGAACAAGCGGTCGCTGCGCTTGAAAGTCTTCGGGACTTCGAGTTTGTTTCAGGAAGTGACGGTTCAGACGGGGAGGGCTCCGGTGGGGGCGCCGTGGATGAACTATCCACCATTTATCCGCACGGGCTCTATTACCTCGGATGGTCATATTACCGTCTTGGCGAGTGGGAAGCTGCTACCGGAATTCTGAGCGAGGTCGTTGCGTTTGACCATGGCCACGAGCGGGCGCCAAGAAGTGCATATATCGCCGGTTGGAGTGCATTCAGCGGCGGAGACTATGAAGGCGCCCGCGAAATGCTCGAGCGTTTGAAAGATCTGGATGCGGATGACGCGCTGCTCGTGGAGGGCCGGTATCTGCTTGCGCAGGTGCACAGAGAGCTCAATGATTTCGACGATGCTGCCGAGGAGTTCGCTGCGATTTACGAAGATTTTCCCGATTCCGGGTATGCAGCGGAGGCTCTGTACGAGCATGCGTCTCTGATGGCGGATCAGGAAAACACGGATGAGGCTGCTGAACTCTACGGGCAGGTCTTCGAGCGATTCCCGGATCGTGATATCGGTGTTGAAGCCCTGTATCGTCGTGGTGAAGTATACTTTTCAGCAGGCGAATACGAGGCCGCACGCGATGCGTGGTTAACCTATCGAGGTGAAGCCGAAGGAGATCGGTTATTCGCGGCAAGCCTTTACTGGAGTGGCGCGGCGTCGCTGGAGCTTGAGGAAACAGGTGCAGCGCTTCTCGTATGGAACAGGCTTATTGACGAGTTCCCGGACTCGTCTTTCCGATTTGATGCAATGGCCGGTGCTGCTGAGATCTATGAGCAACGCGGCGATCTTCGCCAGGCGCTCAATCTCTATACCGAAATGGCCGGCCGCTACGAGGAACGCGCCGCCGAAATCGAAGCACAGGAACGGATTGATGAACTTGTTCTGCGCATCGGCGGGCTCGGCGAACGAGAGGCGAGTTTGCTGGTTCGCATTGAACAGGGACAGCGGGCCGGCTCCTCAGATGGCCGTGAGGCGATCCTCGAACTTGCCCGCCTTGTCATTTATGAGGGAGTCACCGACAGCCCGAATCGACGGCTTGTATTGCCCTTGCTTCGGGAGGTTACCGGGCGCGAGGATGAGGACCCGGAACGGGCCGCTCGCGCACAGTTTCTTATTGGCGAATGGTACCATCAGCAGGATGAGAACAGCGACGCCGCCGAGGCCTTTCTCGAGGCGGCCGGTATGTATCGCGCGGACGAAGACCTCAGCGCACAAAGTCTGTATCGAGCGGCTAACAGCTATCGCCGGAGCGGCAGGAGTGAAGAGGTGATTCGCGAGATAGTGGAAACGATGAGAGATGAGTTTCCGGGAAGTGAATGGACAGCAGAAGCTGAACGAATTCTGGAGGCCTTGTGATAGCGAGAGAGATATTCCGTCGCAGAAGCGACGATAGCGCAACTCGACCACACATCATGGTACCGAGCTTCCTCTGTGTCTTCCTGATTCTGCTCCTTTCCGGAGGTATATCGGGACTTGGCGCTGATGAGCCGGATCGGGGCGATGAGCAGCCTGAAGGACCCCGGGGGCCCGAGCAGCCGGAAGATACCGACATTATTCTTCCGAGCGAGATTCTTGAAGTCGAGGACATTGATCTGGAAGTAATTGATGCGCCGTTGCCGGAGTTCGAGGAGCCTGAGGTGCCTGATCTCGCGATTCCGCTCCCGGAGCCGGGCGATATGGCAATAACCGCGGCTGCGCTCGATATTGATCCTGCCGCACCCGATGCACCGGTTGGGGCTGCGCGTGAGGAAGAGCGAAGTCTGTACAGTACCGGCAGACTCGCGCTCGGAACCCGCAACCATCTCGTCGGTGAACTTGGCGTTTTTTCGGTTGGCCAGGAGCCGAGCTTCAATCTGCAGTTCAGTCATGAGAGTATCGACGGTTTTCATGATCGTGCCCCCGGAACAGGGTTCTTCGACCGCACGGACCGTCTTGCCGGAGAGCTGGACACATCATTCGGCGAAATCGGCTTTTCTACCGATGGAACCTTTGAAGTTCGAAGCGAAGGTCTGCAGAGACAGGCCCCGGGCTTCTCGTCTATCGATCAGAGATACTTCGATGGTGAGATTGGTACATCCTGGTCCCCTGACGGACCGCTGAGAATTGAACTCGGTGGAACTGCCGACTACGCGGGACTCCGTTTCGCTACTACCGGTGGAGGAGATTCAGAGTCGGACATCGCCGACCGGTTCGGCGCAGAGACTGCAACGTTTGTTACGCTGGATTCCGGCGAAATCGGGCTTTTCGGCGACTATGAACGGCGCAGCTCACAAGGACGAGGTTTTGACCAGGTGCTGGCAGGGGGAGTACGGGGTGAGTATGCTTTTGCCATGCCACTGGTCGTAAATGCCGAGGCGGGTGTGTCCTGGAATGTTGACGAGGACCCGTTATTTCCCTTTGAACTGGGTGTCGCTGCCACGATAGACGATGTGTTGAATCTGGAGTTTGGCGGTGGCTTTCGTGCGCTGCGTCCATCGCTGACCGAAATCTGGAAAGAAGTTCCTGTAGCCGCCAGTCCTGATGTCCCGCTATCAGACGGCGGGCAATGGTTCGGTGAAGCCGGTTTGAACTGGCTTGCAACGTCGACACTTACTGTGGATTCCAATGCCGAGTTTAGCGTTACAGAAAATGCACTAGACTTCGACGAGTTTGATCCTCAATCAGCGAGACATCCTCTGAACCAGCGGGATCTGCGACAGCTCCGTTCAGGTGTTACGGTAAGCTGGTCGCCGGCAAGATGGGTTCGTATCTCGGGAGGGCATGAGGCACGGTTTCTCGATCGACGTGAAATTGATCCGGTCCAGGAGTTTCATGGAGAGGCTGAAGTAACTGCCGCTGAACAAAGAGCAGGGGTGCGAATGGACAGCCGGCTCCCGGTGTTTTCCGATGGGCCGGCACTCCCGAAAACAGGAATTACCGGATTCGCTTCTGTAACCGATGGGGTGGAAGTGAGTCTTTCCTTGGAGGACATTCTTTCACCGCTTAACGAGGAACCAAGATACCGCTACAGCGCCGACGAACGGGATGCATTTCCGTTTATTGAACCGGGAATACGGGCCACTTTGTCGGCCCGGCTGACATTGTAATTCTATTGAAGGTAGTGAAAGAGTTCATGCAACAGACTGCCGTAAATGTGGCAGGAGGAGTTAGACACGACATATGACCGAACTGATTCAGCAGGGCGGAGTTATTATTGTTCTCATTATTATGCTCAGCATTGTCGCGGTAGCGATAATTATTGAGCGATTGCTGTATTTCCGGAAGATCATGGGAGATGAAGAGGCGCTTCTGCGCCGGCTTCGTTCAACGCTTGAAAAGGGACATTTCGATGAAGCGCTCTCCATTTGCGACTCGAATCAGTCTCCCATTACAAATCTCATGAAAGTGGGTATTGAGCACCGGGATTATTCTGAGGAGACAATTAAACAGACGGTGACGGATGCGGCGAGCCTCGAAGTCCCCCGAATGGAGCGGCACTTGAGCACGCTTGGTACAATCGCGCATATATCTCCGTTGCTTGGACTGCTTGGTACTGTTACCGGAAACATTCAGGCCTTCGGTGTGCTCGGAGAGTTCGGAGCCGGAGGGGATCCGGCGCTTCTGGCCACAGGAATCGCCGAGGCCCTGCTCACAACTGCAGCCGGCATTATCGTGAGTATTCCGGCTATCATCTTTTACAATTATCTTGTAAGTAAGGTGAACCACTACATTATCCGTCTCGAAAACCGTGTAAGCGAAATGGTTATGCTTCTGAAAGGCCCCGAGCAGTCCCGTTCCGGTACAGAAGCGGTGTCCGAAAGCCCGGTATCTCCGGGATGGAATAACGCGTAATATGCGATTCAGACGACGTTTGCAACCGAACGCTACACCCGATCTCGTACCAATGATCGACGTCGTATTTCAGCTCGTAGTATTCTTCATGGTGTCGAGTACGTTTGTTATGACACCCGGACTCAATCTTGATCTTCCTGAAAGCACCGCCGACGAGACCATTACCATGACGCGTGTGGTCATTAGTGTCGCCGGCCCGGAAGAGCTGTATTTAAACGACGAACGGTATGACATCGAGGGGTTGTCCGCAGCACTCTCCGACCTCGCCGAGGAAGAGGGCGAAGAAGTACGGAGTATCGTCGTGGAAGGAGATTCGGGTGTACGATATGAGCTGATGGTACGGGTGCTCGATGTACTCAGGCAAAACGGTTTTCGCGGCGCATCACTGCGAACGCGGGAACCTGAACCGGATTGAATACTATGAAGCTGTACAGTGACCGTGATCGCCTTCTGATTGCACTCGGCGCAGCACTGGTTTTTCATCTTGCGGTGGCTGTAGGACTGAGTTTTGTTGACTGGAGCGTGGAAGCAAGTCCGCAGCCGCTCAGCGTCGATCTCGGAACACCCATCGAGACGGAGGCTCTTGAAGAACCTGAGCCCGAACCCGAGGAGCCCGAACCCGAGGAGCCTGAGCCCGAGGAGCCTGAGCCCGAGGAGCCTGAGCCCGAGGAGCC
>CAZMEV010000105.1:0-10780 GCA_964565375.1 uncultured Spirochaetaceae bacterium | reverse complement strand
GCTGCCGACGCACAGGCTGCTGCGACCGGACAGACCTCCTCTGTTTCCGAGACAATGCCGTTCGCACCCGCCGGTGAGAGTGACTCGACGGCAGGATTGCTGCGGGAGTTCGAGGCGGACGGCGAAATCAGCATGGTCTGGAAGCCGAAGGCGTTCGGTCGCGCAGTGAGATTCCGGCTTCTTTCGGTGCTGAGCTTTGTGCTCGTTGCCTGGGCGCTCACCAACGTTGCACCTTCTCCTGTTCCCGGCGTCATACTGGCTGTCGTAGCGGTGGCTACTGTCTGGATGCTTTACCGCCTGGCGAGCACGCAACGGCAGGAATACATTGCCCATATCGACCCGGAGACGCTTACGCTGTGGAGCAAAGGAACCGGTTTTCGTCTGGAGGTTCCTCGCAATGCCATTGCACGATGCGGTGCGTACCTGAACCCTGACGACCCGGTTCGCTATCTCGACATCCACGGTCCAAGTCCTTCCGATTATCCGGACTTCAGACCGGCTCTGGATGCGGAGGGAACGAGTGTCGGTATTCGTGTTCCCATCGGCCGCTTAACCTATGGGGAAGCCATAGGGCTGGCAGGCCGAATAGAGCTTGCACTTGACTGGGTGCTTCCGCAAGCGGAGCGCTGAGGGGCGACCTTATGAGCATTATCAGCGCGGCGGTAACCATTACGCTTGTAATGGATCCGCTCGGCAACATACCAATGTTTATTTCGGTTCTTCAGCACGTGGACGCGTCACGGCGGAGGGTTATCATCATCCGGGAGATGATAATTGCACTTCTGCTTCTGCTTGCGTTTCTGCATTTCGGCGGTTACATCATGTCCGGGCTGCAGATATCGGAAACGAGTCTGCACATTTCCGGCGGAATCGTGCTCTTTCTGATTGCGCTTCGTATGATCTTTCCGACTTCACGAGGGACGGCTGCCGGAGACTTTCCGGACCATGAGCCGGTGATCGTGCCGCTTGCTACACCGCTTGTTGCCGGCCCGTCGGCGATTGCAACGGTTATGCTTCTGGCCACACAGAGCCCGGGCCGGATGGTCGACTGGACGCTTGCCCTCATTATCGCCTGGGTCGTAAGCTTTCTCGTGCTGGTCACCTCGGATTTTCTGCGACGGCAACTTGGTAATCGCGGCCTGAGTGCAATTGAGCGGCTCATGGGAATGATTCTGGTGACCTTGTCGATCGAAATGCTCATGTCGGGCATTGCCGAGTTCGTTTCATCAATGGAGCAGTACAATGCGCTGCTGTGAAGGGGGCAAGGTGCCGCTCTGAGCGGAGTGTTCCATGACTGACAACGAGCCGGACGCACTTCGCGGTGGGGATCCCGATACCCCGCAGCGGCATAGAGGCGGAAAAGAGCGCGCCTGTGGCGCGGTCGTGTACCGGGTCAAAGACGGTGCCGTAGAGTATCTTCTTATCAGGCAGCACAACGAGGTCTGGGGCTTTCCGAAAGGCCACATGGAGCCGGGTGAACACGAACACGAGACAGCGCTGCGCGAAATTGCCGAGGAGACCGGCCTGCAGGTTACGCTCGAACCCGGATTCCGCGAAGTTGTAAACTACGTAATTCCCGAGGGACGTCGCAAATGGGTAACCTGGTTCCTGGCGCGCGCGGCGCCGGAAGAGTCCGTGCGTGTACAAGCAGCCGAAATCGCTGAGTTCGCCTGGTTACCGTTTTCCGAAGCGCGCGAACGGATTTCATACTCCAATGCGCGCGATATCCTTGAACTGGCTGACCGATTCCGCCGGTTAAGAGACGGTTCTCTATAATTCTCCGTGCTCGAGAAAACTGTAGTAACCCTTCGTGCTGAACACAAGGTGGTCGAGAAGCCGGATACCGAGCGTATCGCCTGCCTGTTTCAGGCGCCGGGTGACATCCCGGTCTTCCATGCTCGGGTCCACCCGACCCGATGGATGATTATGGGCCACGACCACTGCAGCGGCTCTGTCGGTCAGGGGGTCGGCGAACACCTCGCGCGGATGCACGATCGTCCTGTTTACGAGGCCTATTGATACCACCCGAACCGATTGCACCTCGTGTGCGCCGTTGAGACTCAGGCAAAGAAAGTGCTCCTGCTTTCTGTCGGCGTAGTGTCGGACAACGGGCAATATGTCGGAAGGCACCGTGATCCGGGTCGCACTCGGGCACATTGTTCGCCTCGTAAACTCGAACGCAGCGCAGATGAGCGCTGCCTTTGCAGCACCAAAGCCCGGAATCGCGAGCAGATCGGCGAACTGTACTTCAGTGCCGAGCCGGTCGACCACCGCCAGAACATCCGAGGCGATTTGTGTAACGCTTCGTCCCCTGTTCCCGCTGCCTATTATCGCCTGCAGAAGCTCGAGATCGGAAAGCCTTGCTGAGCCGACAGTCGCCAGCCGCTCCCGCGGTCGTTCGTCTATTGGAGTTTCGTATATTTCCATACGCGTTCATGATTCATTACTGGCAACCGTTCACTGTGATTCGTGTTGCCCCGAGGTTTTCTATGGATTTGTTAATCCGGGATATATGCTCTATAGTATCCGGTAGCGAGATTACAGCGAGGATAATCGTATGATACGAAAGATAGAGAAAATTACATTTTTGGGGATTGTTATGGCGGTCTTGTTTGCCGGTATGGCATTCCCTGCGGGGCAGACCGAGGAGGGCACGACGGTTATAGATATCCCTCGGCAGCCCCGGGTTTATATCGCGCCGGAAAATCCGGATGCTGACCATCAGGAACTGCGTCTTGACCCGGAAATAGCTCCGGCCCCGGACCGCATTATTCTGTCTTATGAGCTCGTCGTTTTTGACGCGGACGGAAATGAAGTCTGGAGTGACATGGAAGAGGTTACCGAAACGCGGGGCTTCTTCGGAAATCTTTTCAATATCGGTGAACGTCCACAGATCGATCCGGAGGTTATTCGGGATCTTCGCTGGGACGGTACCGACAATGACGGGAATTTGGTTCCGGACGACGATTATATTTACCAGCTGTTTGTAACCGACGACGAAGGCGAAACGTTCCGCACGCCGCCGCAGAATATCACTGTGGATAACGAGGCGCCGGTAGTCGATCGGCTCGAAGCCGAATTCTCGGTATTCAGCCCTGGTGTGGAAGGCCTTCGGGAACAACTGCCCATTCACCAGGAAGGCACAGCCGAGGTGAGCTGGGTCGGCCGCTTCATTAATGAGGATGGTGAAGTGGTGCGTGAGTACCGATGGGAAAATCCGGTTCAGTACGACCCGGACGAACCACGACGTCAGCGGCAGCAGGACGACGAGGTGCCGCCTGATTTCGAGTGGGACGGTCGGGATGACGACGGAGAGATCGTTGAAGACGGAATGTATACATACGAACTCACCGGTCGCGACCGGCCGGGGAATCGTACAACGGCCACAATCGAAGATATTCGCGTTGCTACCGAAGAGGGCGATGTATCTGTTGAGCCGAGTCGCGAGGTGTTCAGTCCCGGAGGACCTACTCCGGAAGTGGAACTCGACCTGCGATTCGAGGAAGTACTCGAGATTGACGAGTGGAGCGTACGGGTTCTCGACGCACAGACCGAGTCTACCGAGTTCCGCTCGTTCAGCGGAGAGGGAACGCCACCGGACTCTGTAACGTGGGACGGCACCGATGAGGCCGGAAACATTGTGGCCGACGACACGTATCACGTTGTGTTTAGCTTGCTGTATGAAAACGGCGTCGAAGCGCGGTCACTCGCCGCCCCGGTTGTCGTTGACACCGAGCCGCCCGAGGCCGAGGTTATCACCTCGCCGGAGGTATTCGGGGGCGAGACCAGACCGTATCTTTCGGTTGACGGTGACTGGGACACGGATGCCTCCTGGACCGCAATCGTGGAGGTGGAAGAAACACAGTTCGAGTTCGAGCTCGATGATCTGGTTGAACAGTACGGGGTTACCCCGGACATCCTTCCTGTCGAGTGGACGGGCGTAGACTTCGACGGCAACATGCTGCCCGATGGAACCTACAGCGGGTATCTCCGGGGTGTAGATGCCGCAGAAAACGTCGGGGAATCGAATGTCGTAAGCTTCACGATAGACACGCGGGACACTCCGGTCGATATTGAACTCGACGAAACTATTGTTTCTCCGGATTTCCGCGGTGTAAACGACTATGTGACCATACGTCCGATACTTGAGGTCACCGATCGCATTGAAATGCTTCGGGTAACTATCAGCGAGGTCGACGGAGAGGTAGTCAGGACCTTCGAGGAAGACGGTGCCGTGGACTCAATACAGTGGGACGGCCGCAATGAGCTCGGCCAGCCGGTATCCGAGGGTGACTACGAAGCCGAACTGCAGGTGTTCTACGAAAATGGAAATCAGCCGACTGCAGTAAGCGACACAATCTTTGTCGATCGCGATGCGCCGGAGGTTATGCTCTCGGTTCCGTATACCGCCTTCGCGCCGAATGATGACGGCTATCGCGACGTTCTGCCGGTAGACATTGAGCCGGTCGAAACCGAAGGAATTGATTCGTGGGTTGCGCTTGTCGAAGACACTGACGGCGAGATCATACGGACCATAGCAGGTGACGGTGTTCCGCCTTCCACCATCGAGTGGGACGGCCGCCACGAAACCGGTGAGATTATCGACGGATACTACCGTGTGGGAATCCGGATCAATTACGATGGTGGTGGTGAAGTCGAGGTCTTTGTCGACGAGGATATACTCGTGGATGCCACCGGTCCCGACATCGATATAGAGGGCGATCCCATTCCGTTTACGCCGGAGTTCAACGGCGAGGAGCAGGACCTGACAATATCGCTTTCGGCCGAGGACGAGTGGAGCGATATTGCCGAATGGACCGTTGAACTGCTCGATCCGGAGGGCAATGTCTTCCGAACCTTCGACGGTGAAGGAGAACCACCGGCCGAAATCACCTGGGACGGCATGGTCGACGAAGACGAAATGGTTATGAGTGCCGTCGAATACAGTGCACGGTTCACGGTGCGGGATGAACTGCGCAACGAATCGGTGGAGGAACTTGAGATACTCACCGACATTATCGTTCGCGAGGAGAACGGCAGGTTGCGCATTGTCGTGCCGAGCATCGAGTTCGAGCCGTTCGAGTCGTATCTGTTCGCCGAGATCAATGAGCGGCTGCATCAGAACCTCGAGACACTCAGAAGCCTCGCCCGGGTACTGAACCAGTTCGAGGACCGCGACATTATTATCGAAGGACATGCGAACCACATTCGCTACGAGACGGAAGCGGCAATGGAAGCCGAGCAGCGTGACTATCTCCTGCCGCTTTCCGAAGACCGGGGAATCGCGGTTCGGGATGCACTTGCCATTCTCGGTGTGGACCTCGATCGCATGACGGTCCGGGCAGTAGGAGGAGATCGGCCGGTTGCCGACTTCGACGATTACGACAACATATGGAAGAACCGTCGCGTTGAGTTCCTGCTCGACCGAAATGACGAGTAGGTGTTGCGACCTGTCATGCTTCCCGGCGGCCGGGGTATCTTGACCGCCGGGGAGTGAAATCGCTACTCTCAGGAAACTGTACCTGGGACGATTGGGCCGGGTCTTTGCCGGAAGGCGGAAGACGCGGCCCTTTTTTCGCAGTGATCGGTGGAATGCGAGGCGGCCGGACGGCGGAAGTCTCGTATGCGGGTTATCCAATGAAAAATGAGCACAGAAGAGGAGTGTGACTATGTCCAAAGCATACAGAGGAGCAGGAATACGGGATAAAAAGAGCCGCGCGCGGGGCAAGTGCCCGGTAACCGGCAAGACCGGTGTTAAGCTTCTTTATGAACAGGAAATCAACGGTGAGAAGGTCATGGTTTCCAAGACCGCAAAAGCAACGCTGACCAACCGAAAGCGGGCGCAGGAGAAGGCTGAGCGTCAGAAGGCAGCCGCCTCAGGCGATTCAAGCGAAGCATAAGGCAGAGTCTTTCGATGTGGTCGGCCGAGGAGCTTGCGCCGGGTACATGCAGACGTTTCACATTCGGACCGCTTTGCGTCTGGATCCGGCGTACACGAAGCACGTGGCAGTACGCGTGTGAGGATGGCTGTGAAACCGAGGCGACCGCGTCGCAAAATGAACCGCCGGACGGCCTGGAGTGGACCGCGTTCGTCGCCGCTACGGTCGACGAAACTGTAGTCTTCCAACCCGCGCCACCCGACAGACCGGTTGTGGTGCATACCGAACAGCCGTTCGAGCTTGCGCCGGGCGCGGGGTACACCCTGTATACAGGAATCCCCCTGTGGGTTCGCGCCCGGCTCGGCGGGCGGAACGGCCAATTGCTGTTTGACATTCCCACGCGAACGCTGTCGAATACATGGTTCGGGGGCGCCATGACAGGGAAACTGTGTTACACCTCTCCCAATTTATTCGCGCGTGACACAAAGGCAATTCCGGAAGGTGGGGGGTACGCGCTCTGTCCGCTGCACGTGCGAAACAGCAGTGATCACCCGTTTGTTTTCAGCAAAATAGCCATTCTTGCAGACCTTCTCAGCGTGTACCGCTCGACCGAGAGCAGTATTCAAGCGCCGCCACCGCGCTCAAGGTGGTGGACCCGAGGCGGAACCCGGGCAACTCTGGTGCAGGCTGTACCGGGCCAGCTGTGGACCAGTGAAGCGTACGCACACTACAGCGCCGAACAGGAACTGAACGTGTCCGTTGCCGACCACGCACCCCGTGGGGAGCATGTATTTGAGATGCTCTGTGAACCCCGTGGGCGCGACTCGGACAACATTCTCAAGCGAAGCATGATTCTTCTGCGGCGAATCAGCAACTATGAGTGACACAATTCTTCCGCCCGAGGTGGCGGCGGCTCTCACCATCGATAACCTTATTCGCGGCCTGTGGGCGATCGGAATTCTTTTCCTCGGCTACCTCGCGTTGAAGCTTGTTGTTTTCTTTGCAGGACGGTCTGTCGAGCGGCGGTTTTCTCCGCAGTCCGCCATGGTCGTCAAGAAAACGATCCTGTATGCCGGCATGGCACTCCTGCTTCTCATAATTCTCGCCCACCTCGGTGTGAGAATGAATGCCCTTCTTGGGGCGGCAGGGGTTTTTGGCATCGGACTCGGATTCGCGGCGCAGACCAGTGTTTCGAATGTCATAAGCGGCGTGTTTCTCATCTCCGAGAAATCGCTTTCGGTCGGTGATCTCGTAACCATAGGCGATACCACCGGTATTATCATCAGCATAGATCTTCTTTCCCTGAAGCTGCGTACGCTCGACAACCAGTTTGTCAGAGTTCCCAACGAGGACCTTATTCGTTCACGGGTCACGAATATTACCCGGTTTCCGATCAGACGAATGGATATCCTGTTTACCGTACCCCATTCCGCCGATATTGCCCTCGTTCGGACAATCTGTGAGGAAGTCGTCGCTTCGGTACCGGAAAGTCTTGATGAACCCGAGCCGTTGTTTCTTCTGCAGGCGGTGACCCCACTTGGGTGCGACATCCGTTTCGGCGTGTGGTTTCCACGGGATCAATTTCTGAAGGTTCGCAATGCAGCGATCTCCGAGCTGCTGTCGAGACTGCATGAGAACAACGTGGAGCCGGCAAAATATCCGTTCGTCAACGATCCGCAACTGCCCGGCTCCTCGGGCCCCGGGAGTACACCCGGAGGGCGTCCGGTAGTTTAGCAGCTACGTGCTTGCGATATATGCGCGCGCATACTATTCTCAGGCCCGATAATCGGGACTTGGAGTAAAGCGTGGCAGAAGACAATTCAGCAGTATCCGCCGAGGATCAGGCAGGGCGAACCGAGGGGGCGCACTCGTTTCCGCTTGATTCCTGGCAGATTATCGAAGAAGAGTTCGATCTGCGGGATGTTCCCTCGCACGAGACAGTTTTCGCACTGGGGAACGGCTATCTCGGCGTGCGCGGAAGTTTCGAAGAACGCCGCTGTCTCTATAACCCCGGCACATATCTGAACGGCTACTACGACACAGAACCGATTATCTACGGTGAACGCGCTTACGGTTTTGCCCGCAACAAACAGCGCATGCTCAATGTCACCGACGGCACACACATTGCCATATGGGTCGATGACGATCCGCTCGACCTTTCAACCGGCACCCTGCGTTCCTACCGGCGCTGGCTGGATCTGCACTCCGGGCTTCTGACCCGCCGGCTCGAGTGGGTGAGTCCCACCGGAATTGCCCTTGAGCTCGAAACGGTTCGCATGGTGAGTTTTCTGCGCCCGCACCTGACGCTTATCGACTGGAAGTGCAGGTTGCTCGACAAACCCGCCTACATAGTAGTTGTATCCGGCGTGGATATGTTTCAGGTTACGCACTCCGGTACAGACCACGACCCGCGTGTCGGCGAATCTATGGCGGATGCCCTCCTGTTGCGCAGAAAGCACATTGGCGATGAATCCGGATACCTGCGCTACCGTACGCGGAAAACGGGCACCGGAATGGTCTGCACCATGCACAACGATTTTGAAACGAACGCGTACTACACATGCCGGCCGCAGTCGCGAAACGGTGCGTTGCGACATCGATATAAAATAAAACCGGTGGATAAGACCGAGATTCGCCTGCGCAAATACGTGTGCTACTACCACAGTTACGATGCCGAGGAGAGCAGACTCAACAGCCTGTCGGAGGTAGAAATCCAGCGCGCCCGAAAGTCGGGGGTCGACATGCTCCTGGCCGAACAGCGCATGTATCTCGACGAATTCTGGACTTCGAGCGACATCCAGATCGACGGGGACCCCTGGCTGCAGCAGAGCCTGAGATTCAACCTCTTCCATGTTCTGCAGTCCACCGGTCGTGACGGACGTACCAATATCGGTGCGAAGGGCCTGACCGGCGAGGGTTACGAAGGGCATTACTTCTGGGACACGGAGATTTACGCCCTTCCGTTCTACACCTATACAACACCCCTGATCGCGCGGCGGCTTCTGCTGTATCGCTATAACACGCTTCCCAGAGCCCGTGAGCGCGCCGCCGAGCTCAGTCATCCCGGGGCGCTGTATCCCTGGCGTACGATCAATGGGGAGGAGGCGAGCGCCTACTTCCCTGCAGGAACGGCACAGTACCACCTTAATGCCGATATCATTTACGCGCTCAGGCAGTACGTACGTGCGAGTGGGGATGAAGTGTTTCTCCGCCGGTTCGGCGCGGAAATGCTCTTTGAAACCGCGCGCTTCTATTACGATCTCGGCGACTTCGTTCCCGACCGCGGATTCTGCATAAACATGGTAACCGGCCCCAATGAGTATACGACGCTCATAAACAATAACGTCTTCACCAACATGATGGTGCAGGACCACCTGCGCTGGGCGGTAGACGTTGCCCACTGGCTGCGCGATGAACACATGGAGGACTTTCAGCGGCTGTGCGGAAGCATAGGACTCTCGGAGAGCGAGGTCACGTCCTGGTCCGAAGCGGCCGAGGCCATGGTTATCCCGTACGACGAGAAAAGCAAACTGTATCCGCAGGACGACAGCTTCTTCACCAAGCAGGTGTGGAACTTCCACCAGACGCCACCATCGCGGTATCCGCTGCTTCTGCATTACCATCCGCTGAACATCTACCGTTTTCAGGTCTGCAAACAGCCGGATGTTGTCCTCGCCCTTTTCCTGCAGGGCTGGCGCTTCGACGCCGAACACAAGCGTCGCAACTTTGACTACTATGACGCCCTGAACACCGGCGACAGCAGTTTGAGCTCCTGCATTCAGAGCATTATCGCGGCCGAACTTGGCTACGTGGAGCGCGCCTACGAATACTTCATGAAAACCGCGCGCATGGACCTCGACGACATAAACGGCAACGTGCGTGACGGTATCCATTTCGCCAACATGGCCGGCTGCTGGATGAGCCTCGTCTACGGCTTCGGCGGTATGCGGGACTGGCACGGCCAACTGCGATTCAGTCCACGCCTTCCGAAAAAGTGGTCGCGCATCTCCTTCCGCGTTCGCCTGCACGACACCCTCATCGAGCTTCAGATTCGCAACGAAGGCGTCACCTATTCGATTATCGAGGGTGAGTCGCGCACGGTATACCACGAGGATGAAGCGCTTGAGCTCGTTCCCGGGAAGCCTGTCACCCGGCCGCTTCCGGACATTCGCCCCGATTTCATGAAGCGTCGCGAGCAGCAAGACTCCTGAGATTTCCCTTTTTTTGATTTTTTTCAGGTCGATGTTCTTCCCCCGGCAATCGCGGGCGCACCGGAGCCTGTATTTCTCTGTGAGATGCAGACACTTCGAACCATTCTGGGGGCATCCCTGATATGCCTCGCAGCCGCGCCGCCCGCGCTCTCCGACAACCTCGCCGCGTCCGTGCCGGGTGCAGATCTGTTACCGCGCTCGCCGCTTGAGGCGCGCCTCTCTTTCCGCGTAGAAAGCAATGGCGATACCGAGCGGCGTGCCGTGCTTTCCTCGGGCGCCCGCACCGTGCTGTTTCGCGATCGCCTGCGCTCTGAAACCGGGCGTGAACAGGTAACAGGCTATGAGTCGCCTGCCGTTTCGTTCGGCCCCTTGAGGTCGCAGGGATATCTGCGCAGCATCGAGTCACCACTGGCAGCTTCGCCGATTCGGGATGGCGTTGCCGACAGCGGTGGGTACCGCCTGCGTCGCGAAGGAGGCTATGGCCGGACTCCGGACCTCGCCCTTCGGCTGCCGTTCGCCGGAGCCTACCACCGCGACACCGACACCTTCGTGCTCACCGGTGTCAGCCTCGACACAAGCCTCAGGAGTCCCTTCGCACGCAATTCCCGCCGGGATATGGCGGCGGCCGGTGAGCGGGTGCGGCGGTCACCAGATCATCTGCCTGCAGAACAGGCCGGATTGGCGAACCAG
>CAZMEV010000104.1:0-10839 GCA_964565375.1 uncultured Spirochaetaceae bacterium | reverse complement strand
CGGAGGATCTTCCCGACTACCTGAGTATTTTCAAGTACGGCTGCCCGCCCCACGGCGGGTTCGCAATCGGGCTCGAGCGACTGACCCAGAAATTCCTCGGGCTCGAGAACATCAAGTCGGCAAGCCTCTTTCCGCGCGACCGAAAGCGTGTGCGGCCGTGAGCCGGAGGGTGACCAGGGGGTGGGCCGTGAGCCGCCACGCTGACCAGGAGGCCGGCCATGAGCCGAGCGATTTGCTGGACGTGCGAACCGAAAGGCATGGATTCGCATGTCAAAAGCTATTACCGTATAGGCTGTGACCACATCAAGGAGCGTGCCTCCCTCTCAGCAAGCTGCGGCCGAACGTGCCGCCGAAACCCTGCGCCGCCGCGCCGAGAAGCGAACCCGGCTGCTCGGTGAGGGCAACCTTCCGAGAGTTCTCATAACCATGGCCATCCCCGGCATTGTCGGTATGACCGCCAATGCCGTCTACAACGTCACCGACAGCATCTTCATCGGACAGCTCGGCACCGCACAGATCGGCGCCGTTGCCGTTGTCTTTCCCCTCTTTACGCTCGCCGGGGCGCTCGGCCTGACCTTCGGCGTCGGCGCGGCAAGCTACATAAGCCGGAGCCTCGGCGCCGGCAATACCGATGAAGCCAACCGCACGCTCTCCTTCGCGCTTGCCGGTACCGTTGTTGCCGGAATCGCCTTCATGGTCGCCGCAGGCGTCTTCATGGATCCGCTCCTGCGAGCGCTCGGCGCCACCGACACCATTCTTCCCTACGCGCGTGAGTACGGCCAGGTGTTCATCTTCGGGTCGGTCGGCATCATGCTCAAAATGTGTCTGAGCCACGTGATCCGCGCCGAGGGAGCGGCCGTGTACAGCATGGTCGGGATCGTAGTCGGGGCGGTTCTCAACATCATCCTTGATCCCATATTTATCTTTGTATTCGACATGGGGATCGCCGGAGCCGGCTATGCGACGGTGATCAGCCAGTGGGCGGCCGCGCTTCTGCTTGCCACCTACTATCTCAGGCGCAAGGGCTTTCTCACCCCCTCGTTTTCATGGCTTCCCCCCAGCCTTCGCATTGCGCGGGAAGTTATCGGCATCGGATCTCCGCTCTTTTTCCGGCTTCTGCTCGAGAGTACTGCGGTCGCCATTATGAATACCGCGGCGCAGCCCTTCGGCGATGCAGCGGTCGGTTCGGTCGGGGTTGTGCTGCGGGTGCTGCTGTTCGGCTCCTTCCCCGTGTATGGATTCGGGCAGGGCTACAGCCCGGTGGCTGGATATAACTACGGGGCGGGAAACTATAAACGGCTCTTTCGCGCACTTAAACTGGGCCACATCTGGACGAGCGCCTTTGTAGTCACCTACACCGCGGTTATCGTGGGATTTGCTCCGTGGGTCATGCGGCTTTTCAGCTCCGACCCGGAAGTCATTTCCCTCGGGGCCATGGGACTTCGTATTATTCACTCAGTGTTTCCGCTTTTCGGTCTGCAGATGATGGCGCTTTTCACCTGTCAGGCGCTCGGAAAGGCGCGCATGGCCTTCTTTCTCGGCATTGCCCGGCAGGGGGTCTTTCTTATACCGCTTGTGCTGATTCTTTCTCAGCTGTTCGGCTTTCCGGGCGTCCTCGGCGCGCAGGCGGTATCCGACGTGCTGACCGCGAGCGTCGGCGTGCTGTTTACCGCGTCGGTTCTGCGGCAGGTCCACCGGTTCCGGCAGGAGCGCGCGCAGGCAATCGCGGAGAATCGCGCGTCATGAGCGGTGCAGCGGAAGCTGAAGCCGAAGGTGCGGGAGGTCCGGTGTGGCAGAACAGTTTCTGGATTTAGAGGCTGATGTTTCGAACCTCGCCTCGTTTCTCGCTTCGCGGCGGACCCTTGTCGTAAGCGGCGCCGGCATAAGCACCGCCAGCGGCATTCCCGACTACCGCGGCCCGGATTACCGCGAGCGGCGGCGGGCGCCGGTGCAGTACCGGGAGTTTGTCTCAAGCGCGGAGGCTCGTCGCCGGTACTGGGCACGAAGCACGGTCGGGTGGGCCTGGCTGAAGCGAAGGGAGCCCAATGCCGCCCACCAGGCGGTGGCCGAGCTCGAGCGGCAGGGGCTTGTCACGGGTGTCGTGACGCAGAATGTGGACGGACTGCACCAGGCATCCGGCAGTCGCCAGGTTATCGATCTGCATGGGCGGCTGTCGCGGGTTGTGTGTCTTGAGTGCGGCGCCGAGGAGGACCGGGATGCGCTGCAGGAGCGGATGCTGCGGCTCAACCCCGGATGGGATGCCCTTGTCGCGGATATGGCGCCGGACGGGGATGCTGATCTTGCACAGGCGACGATTGACCGGTTTGTGGTGCCGGGGTGCGCGCGGTGCGGCGGGGTGGTAAAGCCCGACGTAGTGTTTTTCGGCGAGAACGTACCGCGCAGCCGTGTCGACGCCGCATTTGCCCTGCAGCGCGAGGCCGATGCCCTTCTCGTACTCGGCTCTTCGCTCGCGGTATTCTCCGGATACCGCTTTGTGCTTGAGGCGAGCGGGCGGGGGCAACCCGTTGCGATCGTCAATCGCGGGACAACGAGGGCCGACGCGCTCGCGGCCGTCCGCATTGATGCGCGACTCGACGAAGCACTGCCGGCGCTGCTCGGCGTTATCAGTTCAGACCGTCAAGGGTGAGTCAGGAGGGCTTCTGAAAGACGTCGATGTGCTGTACGGCGGCAAGAAGATTGTCCGCTATGATTTCAGCGCCCAGGCGTTTCAGCTGTCCCGCGTGTGCGGTGGTGGTCACGGCCAGGGTCCGCATTCCCGCGCTCAACGCAGCTTTGAGTCCGGGCACGCTGTCTTCGCATACGAGGATCCGCCCCCGGTCTACCTCGGAGAATCCGAGCCGCTGTGCGCAGGTAATGTAGGCGCCCGGATCAGGTTTCGGAGACCGGACATCCTCGAAGCCGAGCGCCACCTGCGGATTCAGCGAGAGTGTTTCGGCGACCCGTCGTACGTAGCTGCCGGGTGCGTTGCTCGCGATTCCGTAGGGAATGCCGCGCATTCGAAGCGCTTCGGTCACCTCAGCAGCGCCGGGAAGCGCTTCCGGCAGGAGCGCCTTCGATTCGAGGATTCGTATTTTCGCCTCGGCGACCTCCCTGCCTCGTTCCGGAGCTCCCGCGTAGCGGCAGAAGGCGGCACCGATTTCGTAGGTGGATTTCCCCGCGATTTCTTCCTTCGGTACCTGCGGCAGGTCACAGCCGAGGACCTCATGAAAGGCAAGCATCCAGCTTTCGCGGTGCACCGCAAGGCTGTCTACAAGCACACCGTCGAAGTCGAACACAACGCCTGCTATTGGGGGCGTATCGTCACCACAAGCGTGGCCTCGCCCCTCGGTCGCTCGAGCTGTCGAGGGGCCGTGCGAGTTACTCATCCGAACATCCTGGCAAGATAGGGATTGAGAAATCGCCCCTCGGGGTCCATGCGTCTGCGCAGCTCCACGAAGTCGTTGAACCGTGGCCACACCTGTGAAAGCTCCTCGGGTCCGGCCTTGAATCGCTTGGCCCAGTGCGGCCGTCCATCATGGTTCAGGAACACCTCTTCAACGAGGTCAAATGCCTCGTACTGGTCGGCGAACTCCGCATTGCGGGTCACGATTCCAACGGTCACGGTGTCCCGTCCCTCCGCCTGGCTCAACCACGTATTGTCGCCTTTCAGAAACCTCACGTCCATGGGAATATGCGCATACGCATTGTTTTCGCGGCTTTCAAGTCTCGTCTTGAGTTCGGCGAACAGCTCATCGAAGCGGTCCATGGCAACACTCCACTCACCGAGTTCGAGCGTTGACCCGCGTTTCTTCGTGACGGTTGCCCCGTAAAGCGTGCCGCTGCTGACGACCTTTTTGTTGAAGAAGAACGTGCGCAGGATCTTGTTTGCAATGCGCGTGAACCGCGGATACCGGACTGTTCTCGCATACAGGAATTTGGAAACTTCTCTGCGATGTCGATGGTATTTCGGCGCCGGCTGCTCTTCTACATGCTCATCATCACCAATGCGTTCGCCGAGAATAACGTAGCCGTAGTCGGTATGAGGAAGCCACAGTACCCGAACGAACTCATAATCTTCGAGCCACTGCCGGAAGTTCGCCGTCCACACTTCGTCCTTCATCGGCTGTTCAACAATTTTCAGTCGATACACGGGTTGCGCCTCGAAGGTCAGGGTAGAAAAGACGCCGAGAAGACCGAGTGAGCAGCGCACCGCCTGCATCATCTCCGGAGTGGACTCATCGCTGTATTCCTTTACCGATCCATCGGCGGTTACAAGCCGGCAGGCAACCATATACTCCGCGAGAATATGCCCGTCGCCGGCTGTACCATGGGTTCCGGTAGCCAGGGCGCCGCCGACGGTTATCGTGTCGATATCCGGAAGACACGGCAGCGTAAGTCCCCGCGATTCGAGTTCCTGAATGAGCTGTTTCAGGGACATTCCGCTTTCAACGGTGATCCGCCGGCGTTGCGGATCCTCGGAAACGATGCGGTTGTATCCCTTAATATCGATGAGTGTGTCGGTCCCCGCGGCTATGTCCGCCGAGGACTGGTTGTTTCCGGTTACCCGTACACGATCTCCGTATCGTACCGCCTCGGCAAGCTGCTCTTCACTTTCCGGAACAAACATCCTGTCGTAGCGATGCGTCAGGTTCCCGTTCCAGCTGGTCCACACGCCCTGTCCATACCGTCCGGGCACTTTGCGCGTATTCGTGTTATGCATTGTTGAACTCATAGGACGTTCAAGATACTTGTGCCACGCCCGATCGGAAAGTGTTTTTCCACAAAGCCGCGAGAGGGCTGAATCAACATCGTAACGTAGGATACAATGCTGCGTAAGGGAGCGCTTTCATGAAGGTACTATATCTGACCAACGAATATCCCCCGAATGTCTACGGAGGAGCCGGCGTACACATTGAGTACTTGTCGCGGGAAATGAGCCGGCTGGCGGAAGTGGAGGTCCGTACCTTCGGCGAGCAGGACAGCAGTGAGGAGTCGTTACGGGTTCGTGGTATGGGGACCAGGCCGTCATTCGTACAGAATGCGCCTGAGCAACTGCGCAGCCCTCTGTCGGCGCTTGCCACATGTCTGTCCTTTAACTCCGAAGATATTAAGGCTGATGTTGTCCACTGTCATACCTGGTATACTCATTTCGGCGGTATTCTCGCCAAGCATCTCTACGGTACGCCCTTCGTTCTCACCGTGCACTCCCTCGAACCGCTGCGTCCGTGGAAGCGGGAACAGCTCGGCCGCGGGTATGACCTTTCGAGCTGGGTGGAGCGCCGAGCAATTCTGGAAGCCGACGCGGTCGTGGCGGTGTCCGAGAGCACCCGTGACGACGTGCTTCGAGTATTCCCGGATATAGACCCCCACCGTGTTCCCGTCATTCACAACGGCATCGATATTGCCGAGTACACCCCGGAGGTGGACATCTCCCGGCTCGAGCGTCGAGGCATCGACCCCGACAGACCCTATGTCCTGTTCGTTGGTCGCATGACACAGCAGAAGGGGCTCTACTACCTGCTTCGCGCTGCCGAATGGCTCGACAAGGATATTCAGCTTGTTCTTTGTGCCGGAGGTGCCGATACGCCGCAGATGCAGGCTGAACTCGAAGGTATGGTTGCCGACCTGACAAACCGGCGGGACGGCATCGTATGGATTCCCGAGATGCTGCCGCGGCATGAGACGGTTAACCTGTTCGCAGGAGCAAGTGTGTTCTGCTGCCCGAGCATTTACGAACCGTTTGGAATAATCAATCTCGAAGCCATGTCCTGCGGTACGGCGGTTGTTGCCAGTGCTGTGGGAGGGATCCCCGAGGTTGTGGTCGACGGTGAGACCGGTATTCTTGTTGATCCCGGCCTTTCCCAGAAACCCCCGCATGGCCCCGCGGATCCCGAAGGATTTGCCGGGCGGCTCGCTGAAGCGCTGAACGCCGTTGCAGCGGATCCGGCACGCGCGAAGGAGATGGGGGCCGCCGGACGAACCCGGGTTGAAGAGCATTTCAGCTGGGCACGGATTGCCGAGGCTACAAGTCGCTTGTACGAACGGATTCTCCGGTAAACCTCAGGCCGGTTCGTCGACCATTACTGTATTTCGGCCTGCGTCTTTGGCTCGGTACAGCATTGCGTCGGCCCGTTCGAGGAGTGTTTCAAAGCTGTCGTCCTGTCGCATACCGCTTATTCCCATACTTGCGGTGATCGAGGCGTTAATCCCGAATGCCGACCAGTTCATTCCTTCAATGCTGCTGCGAAGCTTCTCACAGAACGCATAGGCTTTTTCCGGTGTGGTCTCCGGCATGATAATGGCAAGCTCCTCTCCTCCGTACCTCGCTACCGTATCGCTTTTGCGACTCCGGCTCGAGAGAAGCTCCGCGGTGCCGATAAGCACCTGATCGCCACCTATGTGACCGATTGTGTCGTTGACCGCCTTGAAATGATCGAGGTCGAGCATGACCAGGGACAGGTCTCTGCCGTACCGGCGTGCGCGGGCGATTTCCTCGTGCAGTCGCGAGGTGAACGCCCTCCGATTGTACAATGCCGTCAGCGGGTCATGCTGTGCCTTGTGAGCAAGGTCCACGTTCTCTGTTTCCAGGCGTCGAAGCTCCACGACCGCGAGCGCTTCATGCAGTCTGTTTTCGAGTTTCTGCCGGTAGTTATCCCGGAGCGCCCGGTTCGCGAGTCTCTGTTGCTCGAGCGCTCCTGAAAGATCGCCGGAGCGTTCAAGCACTTCACTGTAGCGGCTTCGCCAGTCAGCTTCAGATTCAGCACTGATCCGTTGCGCGCGGACTCCCTCAATCGCCGCCTCAAGCAGCGGTTTCGCTTCTTCGTACCGTCCCTCTGAGACAAGCAGGCTCCCGAGGCTTCCCTGCAGCTCCTCGTGCCAGCTCTGCTCATTTCCGGCGGTGTTGGTCTGTATTGCCTCCCGGTACAGCGCTTCGGCTTCGGCCTTGCTGTCGCTTTCCGGCCCATCTTCACGCGCCACGAGAGCGTCGGCGAGTTTCGCCAGCGCATGGGCGCGCGGAACCTCGAATCCGTAACGTTCAAATGTGGCGATGCTTTCCTGAAGAGCCGAAATCGCTTCTTCATGCTGACCAAGTTTCGTCAGTGCACGCCCAACGTTTCCCAGGATGGTGCCGAGCAGATGGGGAGTGTCCTGACGCTCCCGGACACTCGAGAGGGCATGCTGAAAGTACTCGAGCGCCCGCTGGTACTCGTCCATGAGTTCATAGATCTGTCCGATATTGTTGAGAACGGTTGCGCCCCGGCCGGTGCCCGCTTCTGTATGAAGCTGGTAGCTATGCTTGAGATGCTCGACCGCCTGTTTGAGCTCGCCCTTCTGCCCGTACAGAATGCCGAGCGCATTGTATGCGTTCGCCTGCTCGCCTGCGTCCTTCGATTGTCTGGCATATTCGGCTGCGGTGAACGCGTGTTCAATTGCGGGCTCGAGCCGGTTCTCGAGAAAATCGCACTGAGCTTCCTTTCGGTATGACCATGCGAGATCAGTCTGGCGGCCGTTTTCCTCTGCGTTGCGCCGAAACTGCCGCAGTTTCTGTCGTGCTTCCTGTGCCTGCCCGGAGCTCAGCAGCGTGTCGATTTCTTCCTTCACTTTCATGGAAGTGTAGGGTATCTGCAGCTCGGATGTGTAGGGGACAATACCCACCGGACCCGGCGCCCTCTTCGAGGCGTATATGATGGGCTGCACCCCCGAAAGCCGCCACCGGTGCACACATTTCCGAGCGCAGCCCGTATGCCGCCACCCGTGTACATATTCGCCGGCGCAGCGCGAATGGCGCCTCCCGCGCGCATATTCCCTCGAGACCTGTGGCCGCCGGCTGCTTTTTCATATTACGTTCTTGAGACTCTATGGCTACCACCGATGAACCCAGCCGCGCGGAACAGCGCACCAGAGCGCTTGGAGAGGGAAACCTGCGCCGCGTCATGTTCACCCTCAGCGTGCCCGCCATTCTCGGCATGCTCTCGAATGCGCTCTACCACGTAGTCGACTCCATTTACATTGGGCGCCTCGGCACTCAGGCGATCGGTGCGATCGCGGTTGCCTTTCCCATCTTCGCCCTCATCGGAGCGGTCGGCATAAGCTTCGGAGTCGGAACGGGAAGTTTCATCAGCCGCGCGCTCGGCGCGGGAAACAAACGGCAGGCAGACCGCGCAACCGCTGCCGGATTTCTTTCCGTTCTCGGACTCGGTATCACGCTCAGTATACTCGGTCTGGTCTTTCTCGAGCCGGTGCTGAGGCTCTTTGGTGCTACCGACACGATTATGCCCCAGGCGCGAGCCTATGGGGTGGTCATGATTTCCGGCAGCACCATTACCATGCTCAAAATTTATTTCAACAATCTTGTCCGAGCTGAAGGAAACACACGCTGGAGCATGGTCGGGATGATGGGCGGAGCCTTCCTTAACATTATTCTCGACCCGATTCTCATTTTCGGCTTCAACATGGGCATACAGGGTGCTGCGGTAGCTACAGTGATCAGTCAGAGCGTGGGGCTTCTGCTGCTCGCAGGATACTTCGTGCGGCGGTATTCATTCGTCAGATTTCGCCCGTGGGACTTCCGGGTCGGCGCAGCCGTCTACCGCGATATGCTTGGAACCGGTTCCCCGATGTTCTTCCGGCAGGCGATGGGCAGTTTCGCCATTGCGCTTCTCAACACCTCCGCCGCTGCGTACGGGGATGCTGCAGTCGGGGCAATCGGGGTAGTGCTCCGGGTGCTTGTCTTCGGCATGATGCCGGTATACGGGTTCGGTCAGGGATATCAGCCGGTTGCAGGCTACAACTACGGTGCCCGCGCATTCGACAGGCTCTTTCACGCCATGCGCTTGAGCATTACCTGGACGGCGCTGTATACGACAACGCTCGCAGCGATTGCTCTTGTGTTTTCCCCGCACATTATTTCGCTTTTTTCGAACGATCCCGAGGTTATTTCCATAGGAGCTCAGGGCCTGAGAATGGTCTACAGCGTGTTTCCGCTGTTCGGCTTCCAGGTTATTCCTCTGGTAAGCTTCCAGTCACTCGGCAAGCCGCTGCCGGCCCTTCTTATCGGGTTGTCGCGGCAGGGTATATTCCTCGTACCGGCGGTATTCATTCTCTCGTCGGTATTTGGTCTTCCGGGTATTCTCGCAAGCCAGGGTGTCGCAGACTTCCTGACCGCACTCTTCGCACTGGTCCTCGGAGCAGGGCTCGTACGCAGACTGCGCGGGGAAGCTCGTGCTCACGGATATACACCGCGGTCAGTGGACGCAGTGCCATCGGCCGCCCGATAGTTGCAGGAGATTTGCTATGGCAGAGAAGCGAAAACGAACCACTGAAGCCGTTCATGCCGGAGTCTATGCCGATACCGAATATGGGTCGGTCACCACGCCGGTGTATACCTCGAGCACGTATCGGTTCGAGGCGATTGGAAAACAGCGCCGGTATGATTACGGGCGAAGTGGGAATCCTACACGAAACGCCCTGGAAGAGAATCTTGCATGCCTTGAAGGCGGGGCCGGGTGTACCGCCACGGCCACGGGTATGGCCGCGGTAACCTCGCTCATGTTTCTCCTCGAGCCCGGCGACCACGTCATTACCGGAAATGACATTTACGGCGGAACGTATCGGCTCTTTTCGTCGATCTTCGCGAAGCGGGGTATCTCATTCAGCTTCGTCGATATGAGTAATCCCGACGAGGTGCGGGCCGCAGTCGGCTCGACCACGAAAATGATCTGGATGGAAACTCCTTCGAATCCGCTCTTGAACCTCACCGATATTGGGGCGATGGTTTCCGTTGCCTCCGAACACGCGCTGATTACTGTTGCCGACAATACCTTCCTTTCGCCCTGGTTTCAGCGACCGCTGGATTTCGGCGTGGACTATGTGATCCATTCAACAACCAAGTATCTCAACGGCCACAGCGACGTAATAGGCGGTGCGGTCGTCTCGCGCAGCGCGGAGAACGCCGAGCATATCGCCTACCTCGTGAACGCACTCGGCCTTCCACAGGCGCCGTTCGACACGTGGCTGGTGCTGCGGGGCGTTAAAACGCTCGGGCCCCGCATGCGACAGCACGAGGCCAACGCGCAGCGCATCGCCGAATATCTTGCAGCGCATCCGCGGGTCACGAAGGTGTACTATACCGGCCTGCCGGATCATCCACAGCGTCAGGTGGCCGCAAAGCAGATGAGCGGCCACGGTGGTATGCTCTCGTTTGATCTCGACGGCGAGTCGGTATCGGTCTCCCGATTCTGCTCGAAGCTGTCGCTTATTACGCTTGCAGAGTCACTCGGCGGAGTTGAGTCTCTCGTGGAACATCCGTGGACTATGAGCCACGCATCCATGGGAGCAGAGGGGCTGGCTGAATCGGGTATACGCGAAACAACGATCCGAATGTCGGTGGGTATTGAAGACGCCGACGACCTAATCGCCGATCTCGAAGAGGCGCTCGGTTAAGATGCCGGCGGCGATGTGAGAGGCAGTACGCTGCGCTTTGGAGTCATCCGCCTCGATGTGAAAGGCGGCGGGCACGCTCTGAAGCCGCCCGCCGGGGCCGGGATGCGGGAGGCAGCGGGCCCCCTGAGCGGGACGGCGCGGTGTTACAGGAAGCGGGCCTGATGAACAGCCCGGCCGACCGCATAATCCGCCCCGCGGCACGGCTTTCAGCTTACATGTTCTCTTCGCCGAGGTTTTTGTTGCGCTGAACCATATTGTTCACCGTTTCCATGACCGAGTTTATGTTGGTCATGTCCATGGGAAGGATAAGGCTTGTATCCTCGCGGGCGAGCTTGTGAAGCTCCTCGATGTAGCTTTCACTTATGCGAAGAACGAGCGCCTCTTCTCCGCCTTCCT
>CAZMEV010000103.1:0-11127 GCA_964565375.1 uncultured Spirochaetaceae bacterium | reverse complement strand
CTGTTTGAACCTCAGGCCTGTTCCGGGATTCCCGCCGGCAAGCGTTTCGGTCCGTTTCGTGTGGCGGGCCGCTGGTGGCGAGGTGAAACGGGGCGAAGCTATTACTACGTGTGGCGCGAATCCGCTCCGGCGCTGTGGCTGTACCGCGAGGGAGAACGTACGGTGCTTCAGGGATACGTGGAATGAGCCGGAGGCAGCGCAATCAGGGCGATCGCGTCGACGCGGAACTCCGCGCCGACTCGGAAAATCGCGCAACACGAAACGAAGCGGTGCCGCTGTGGTGTTCATCGACCTATTCGTTTCTCGAAGGGGCAAGCGATCCGGCGGAACTGGTAGGCCATGCAGGCGAGCTCGGCTATTCGGCTGTTGGTATAACAGACCGCAACGGGCTGTACGGCGCGGTTCAGGCATTTGCCGCCTGGCGCGACGCGGGGCAGGTCGGTGGCGCGGCGGCCGAGGAAGGCGACGCCAGGTCGGTCGGCGGCGACGCGGCGGCCAAAAAAGGCGACGCGAGCCAGGCCGGCGACGCGGCGGCCGAAAAAAGTAGCGCGAGTAACCATCAGCCTGAAATCCGAAACAGTGTCGAACACGAGGCCGCAGGCTCATGTGCGCGTCCGCTTGTGGGAGCCTGTATAACGCTGGCGCCGGAGGTATCATCCGGCAGCGTGCTCGCGTTTGCCCGTGACCGGGAGGGCTACGGAAACCTGTGCGAGGTGCTTTCGGCGGGGTTGCTTAGAAACGCCAAGGGCGGCTGCTCGGTATATCCCGAAGAGCTTGCCGAGCGCTGCGGCGGACTGGTGCTGGTATTCGTTCCTGACCCGGACTATCCGGGAAGTGCGGCGGTGGAGCCGCTGCGGGAAGCGTTTGCCGGACGGGTATATTGCGGCATTGCGCGGCACAGCCGCGCAGAAGATGCAGCGCTCGGGCGCATCGGCCGTGAGCTTTCGGGGCGCTGGGATATGCCGATGGTTGCAACGCCGCACGTGCTCTATCACCACAGACAGCGGCGGGCGCTTCAGGATGTGCTTACCTGTATTCGCCACGGGTGTACGCTCGAGGAAGCCGGAAGCAGGTTGCTTCCCAACGCGGAGTTTGCGCTGAAAGGTCCTGCGGCCATGGAACGGCTCTACGCGGATGAACCGGAGCTCCTGCGCAACACGCTTTCGATTGCAGAGTCGTGCGAGTTCAACCTGGGCCAGCTTCATTATCGCTATCCCGACGAGCGGCTTGGTGACGGCTATACAAGTTCGGGGCGACTTCACGAATTGACGTGGAATGGTGCGCGCACCCGCTACCCGAAGGGGATTCCGCACGACGTAAAGGCACAGCTCGAACGTGAGCTTTCCGTTATCGATGATCTTGACTACTGTGGATATTTTCTGACGATGTATGAAATCGTTTCGTTCTGCCGGCGGGAAGGTATTCTGTGTCAGGGGCGCGGATCGGCGGCGAACTCGGCGGTCTGCTACTGCCTCGGCATTACCGCGGTGGATCCGATCCGCATGAAGCTTCTGTTCGAGCGCTTTATTTCGCGCGAGCGGGCCGAGCCTCCGGACATCGATCTGGATATAGAGCACGACAGACGCGAAGAGGTTATTGAGTTCATGTATCGCCGCTACGGCCGAAGGCATGCGGCCATGGTGGCGAATGTCGTTCGCTACAGGCCGCGCTCGGCGGTGCGCGAGGTGGGAAAGGTGCTCGGATTTCCCGAAACGACGGTGGATCGAATCGCGCGCCTTGCTCCCCATCGCGATTCGACGCTCGAGCAGGCGGTAGAACAGGCGGGGCTCGACCCTTCGCAGGGCAGTGCAAGGCTTCTCGTGCGGCTTTGCGAGCAGATCGTGGGAGTTCCGCGACATCTTTCCATTCATCCCGGGGGATTTCTCCTCGGCGGAGAACCGGTTACCCGCATTGTTCCGGTGGAAAACGCGACCATGCCGGGGCGCACGGTTATCCAGTGGGATAAGGACGATATTGAAATCCTCGATCTGTTCAAGGTGGATCTACTCGGACTCGGAGCGTTAAGTCATCTCGATTACTGCTTCCGCTTAATTGAACAACATCGCGGCGTCCGGCTCGGTATGGCCGATATTCCGCCCGATGATCCGGGCGTATACCGCATGATAAGCAGGGGAGATACCATCGGCATATTTCAACTTGAAAGCAGGGCGCAAATGGCAATGCTTCCGCGCATGAAGCCCGAGCGCTACTACGATATTGTTATTGAAATAAGCATTGTCCGGCCGGGTCCGATCACAGGCGGCATGGTGCACCCCTATCTTCGGCGAAGGCACGGCGAGGAACCGGTCGAGTATCCGCATCCGTCGTTAAAGCCGGTCCTTGAAAAGACGCTCGGGGTCCCGCTGTTTCAGGAACAGGTAATGAAGCTCGCGGTAATTGCCGCGGATTACACGCCGGGAGAGGCTGATCAGCTTCGCCGCGATATGGCCGCGTGGCGCAAGACCGGACGCATGGAAAAACATCGCGAAGCGCTTATCAGGCGTATGAGCGCGAAAGGGATTGCACCGGAATTCGCCGAGCGGGTGTTCGACCAGATTCGGGGCTTCGGCGAATACGGCTTTCCCGAAAGCCACGCGGCAAGCTTTGCGCTTATCGCCTATGCAACCGCATGGATGCGGTATCATTATCCGGTTGAGTTTTACTGCGGGCTTTTGAACGCGTGGCCTATGGGGTTTTATGCGCCGTCGACGATTGTCGAGGATGCACGGCGGCATGGGGTCGAGGTCCGTGCGGCCGATATCTACGCGAGTGAGTGGTTCTGTACGCTTGAGCAGCATGCCTCCGGAAACCGATCGTTCGCCCTTCGCATGGGCCTGCGCTTTGTGCGGGGGCTCGGTGAGTCCGATTACGACCGTATTGCTTCCGAGCGGGTGAGGGCGTTTCGCTCTCTCGAGGATTTTCGCTCCCGTACCGGGATTCATGAAAATGTCGCGGTTGCGCTTGCCGAATCGGGAGCACTTCATGCACTCGGGGTTACCCGCCGGTCGGCGCTGTGGAAATCCTACGGCCACAGGCGGCGCGCGGCCGGGGAGGCGAAGGGTGCCGGTCAGTCGCCGGATGGGGCCGGCGAGCAAACTGCCGGGGAGGCGAAGGGTGCCGACCGGACGCCGACTGCGGCCGGCGAGGGCAACACGTGGCGGCCGGATGGCCGGCAGGAGCCAATCCGGAATGAGTCTGAGCCACGCGAAAACGGATTCGATTTCCCTGAACCCACCCCCAGTCTGGCCGCCCTTTCAGCGTGGGAGCGGGTATCATGGGATTATCACTCCGCCGGGTACAGCAGCGCCGGACATCCGCTCGAGCACTTGCGCGATGAGTTTGCGCGCGAAGGGCTTCCCGATTCGGCGGCACTTGCACGCAGAGCCGACGGCGCGTCGGTGCGCTATGCAGGCCTTGTTATATGTCGGCAGCGACCCGATACCGCCGGAGGCACGCTCTTTATGACGCTTGAGGATGAAAGCGGCTTTGTGAACGTTATTGTGCGCGAATCTCTTGTACAGAAATACCGCGCACTTGTGCTCACCAGGAGTCTGATAGGTGTTACCGGAGCACTTCAGGCCCATCCGGCAAGCCCGTATATACTCGCCGAAGCGCTGTGGGAACCCGTGGTTTCACGGCGTCCGGTTCGCCCGGTCAGTCACGATTTCCACTGATACCGCCTTTTTCCGTATTCCGACAGTATCGTCTTCGATTGCATAGACCGGTGGACGCGCCGCACGGGCCTCGTGACCTTTGACCGGCAGATCAAACGCGACGGTTTCTGCATCCTCGCAGAGGGCGCTTTCGGTATCGAGAATGCCAGGTACACCGGCTTGTCCGCCTCCTTGCCGAGGCGATTCGACTGAAAGCTTCCTGAATACGATCTCTTGCCCGTCTTTCAATACAGCATCGACCGTTTCACCTGGTTCGAGATGAAGGCGGATACTGAAGTGCGAGAACATCGTTAGTTCCGAGTTCTTCTTAGCGGCGTGTCCGGACCCGGCGGCTTGTTCTGAATGGGGCATCGGACCTTGTTGCACTTCGACTGAGAGGCGAATCGTGCCGTCCGAACGCTTCACACAGACGACAGATGCCTGTACTCCCGGATGTAAGGTGTCGTCTGTCCCCTGTCCACCGTCGGTATAAAACGTTCGTTCACTCTGACCGTCTGCCGGCGGCAGAACGTGAAGCGTGAGATTGTTCCAGTCGATGCTTGCACTGCTCGAAACATCTTCGCCGACCGGTATTATGCCGCCGCGTTTGAGAAACATAGGGAGTTCCCAAAGCGAAGCGGCAATTCGAATACGCCGGTTGCCCCGATGCCGTGAACCGTCGGCAAGACGAACCCAGTCTCCCGGTGGCAGGTGCACGTCCCGCCGAGCGGGCGGTATATCGGCGGTATCAGGAAGCCGCTCGAGCGAAAGACAGCACGAACACATGGTCCTGTCCGACTGAAAATATCCGGCTTCCACTGCGACTTGCGTTTGCTCCGGTAACCAGACGTGCACCTCGTTACGGCCTTTGTTGAAGTCGGCCCGAATGTGGTCAGGAATAGAGCGGTCGTGGACCGACTCACCCAGCCGCAGTGTTTGAATACCCGACCCGACAAACAGAAACCGGTACCATCCTGCATAGCCAATCGAGATCGAACCGCGCCATCGAACGAAAAACGGCGTTCCCCAGTTTGCGCGGTCTCGACTTGCGTACGTCGGGGAGAGGTGTACATTGAATGTTTCCCTGCGTTCGAGAAGCCGACCGGGCTGCGATTCCCTGCTATCGAGTGTGTTCGGTGTCGCACCGCTGCGTGAAACGGCGCTTTCGGATACGCGAAATACCTCACGAATGAAGTTTCCTTCTGCAGGCTGGAAATCGCGGGAGCTTCCGGATCGGCTCCCTGTTTCCGCCTCGTCCCGTATCGGTGCGACCCAGAGGTCGTCGCCGAGAAAGAACTCGTCGTTCAGCAGTGAATGATCCTGATCGCGCAGGTCCCCTGCAAACTGTGGTTCAACAAGAGAGGCGTCCCGAAGTATCGGTGTACCGGTGCGCCGGGCTTGCCAGGCAGTCGAGTAAATGAGTGGAATAAGCTGCATACGAAGCCGTGCGTAGCGCGTTGCTATGGCATTGGTCGTTTCATCGTATTTCCAGGGTTCACGGAAGCGATTCATAGGACCGCAGTGGAGCCGAAACGTCGGCGAGACTGCTCCCCATTGCAGCCATCGCACGAGCTGTTCGGGGCTCGGAAAACCTGCGTGCCCGCCTATATCCTGGCCAGTATAGGGGAAAAGCTGAGTTCCGGAATCAAGTGTCTCCTCAATTGCCTCCCGCAGTGTTGCCCAGTCGCTATGGATATCGCCGGTCCACCAGATCGGGTACCGATGTCCGGCGGGGTGATCGGTGCGCATGGAAAGCAGGGGGACCCGCGATCGTCCCGCGGTCTCCCTGTCGATCTCCCAGTAGAGAAACTGCCCCCATACGTCGGCCCCCAGCCCGCGATCGGGCCCGAGAAAAATCTCGCGCCAGTTTCTGTCGAACCACCACGCGTCCAGCCCCATATTCAAAAGGCGAGCCAGGTTCTCCCTGCGGTACTGAATCAGGTCATCGTCGAATGCATGGCGCCCACGGTGTTCAGGATGGTCGTTGAACATGACACGTACATTCCTGCTGTGGCAGTCCTTGAAGAGCGTCTGCATGTCGGGGAACAGCGTTTCATTGATCAGGTATCCGCGACTTGCGCCGGTTCGCCAGTCGGTATCGATTACAAAGGCATCGAGCGGGTAGCCGCGGTTCCGGTATTCGTCGATGAGATCGATAACCTCCTGTTGAGCGTACGGATAGTAGCGGCTGTGCCATACTCCGAACATCCACAGAGGCGGAACGGGAATACTGCCGGTTAGCGAAAGGAACTCCTCGCGAAGCCATGCTGCATCTCCCTGCCATGCGAATATGTACCAGTCGCCTGCAAATGGCTCTATGTTCCATGGTTTCTGTCCCTGAAAGGCTGACCATGGATTCACGCACCTCGGAGCATCGCGAAAGTACCAGATGCCCGTTTTGCAGGCCTCTTGAGTTCTCGGGTCATGGCTGTATCTCGGCAGCCGGACGCCCTCGGATGGCACCCCATACCGGGACACGGGCGTAAGCGAAAGCCTTGCCCGGGAATAATCGGGCCGGGCCTGGGAATCTTCCGGCACAGAAAAAACGAGCTGCTGTGTCAGTGCGCGTCGAACGGGAGATTCTGCACTGTGATGGTCACGCTTGAGTGCATGACCAGACCCCGCTTCCCGGCCGTGAGCGGATTCCAACGTAACGGTTATGTCCGCGAGTTCCACACGTGAGGGCGATATGGTGGCTTCCTGCGTCCTGTGTGGACGCCGCGATACGACCGTAAATGTCGGTTCATCCACAAAGCCCGTTCCGGTAGCTGACTCTGTCGATTCAGATTGCTCAACGGCCTCTTCGACTCGGACTACGTCCGGCGACAGAACTTGAAGCCGTGCGACGGGTGTGCCGGCCTCAGTTACAACCGGAATTCCCTCAGGTGATTCCTCTTGGAAGTGAAGGGCTGAACGCATAGAATCCCGAGGCTACGGCGCAGCCGCGGTGCTGTCAATTGCGTTCAGGTGTTTACAAGTCGCAGGAGGTCGTGGTCTACTTCTTTCAGTCACATGCCCCTGAAATATTCGTGCAAGGAGAATTTATGAACACTGTAAGACGAGGCATCTTCGGTCTCGCGGTTGTGGCAATCATGGTGGTCGCCGCCTGCGCAGGAGACAATGGTGCATCCGTCGAGGACACCGATGACGTGGTAGCAGTCGTCAACGGTCGCGAGATTTCGCGCAGCACTTTTGAACAGCAGATGCAGGCGCAGATGCAGCAGTACCAGGCGCAAGGTATGGAAATCGATGAAGAGCAGCGGGAGGCTATTGAGGAGCAGCTTCTTGATCAGCTGATTGCCCGTGAACTGTTGCTACAGGACGGCGAAGACCGTGGTATAGCCCCAAGTGACGATGAAGTTTCAGCGCAGCTTGAACAGATCCGGTCTCAATTTCCCAACGAAGAGGCCTTCCAGGAAGCTCTCGAGCAGCAGAACCTTACCCTCGAAGAGATTGAATCGGATATTGCAGAACAGATAATTATCGAGGAGATACTTCAGGGAGATGTGCTCGCTGATGCCGGCGTCGGGGAGGATGCTGCACGCGAGTTCTATGAGGAAAACCCCGAACTGTTTGAAACGCCGCCACAGATTCGCGCAAGCCACATACTTGTTCTGACCCAGGGAATGGATGACGCTGAGCGGGAAGATGCGAGAGACGAGATCGAACGCATTCAACAGGAACTCGAAGCCGGTGCCGATTTTGCTGAGCTGGCTCGCGAATATAGTGAAGATGGTACAGCCCAACAGGGCGGTGATCTTGGCTTCTTCTCGCGTGGGCAGATGGTCCCGGAGTTTGAAGAGGCTGCGTTTGATCTTGAGGTAGGCGAGACCAGTGGCATCGTAGAGACCCAGTTCGGCTATCATCTCATTCAGAAGACGGATGAGAGCGAAGAGGGTGTACAGGACTTCGAAGAAGCTCTGCCTCAGATTGAGCAGTTTCTCGGTCAGCAGGAGCAGCAGCAGCTTTTCGAGACGTATATCGACGAGCTCCGTGAGCAGGCCGACATCGAAACCTTCATGTAAGAAGCGTTCAGAGCAGAGGCTCTGAAGCGGCTGAATGCAGTGCCGCCATTTTCGGCGGCGGCACCGCGGGGCAGTGCCGCCGTATCATGCGGCGGCATTTTGCCTCCGCCCCAGCTTGTCTTGCCGCGGGAGTCCTGCCGGGCAACTCCGGAAGAACAAGAGCGGAAAACACATGGCTGGTATAGTTTTTCTGAAATCCGTGGACTTCACGGCTACACTGGACTTCTATACTTCGGTGATGGACATGTCAGTGTGGCTTGAACAGCCGGATATTACAATTCTGCGGCACGAGAACATGCTTGTCGGGTTTCAGAATCTCGGCGAATCGCACGAAACGCCGGATGCCGAACCTGCCCGCCGTACGGACCGGCGCCAGGCACACGAAGAGGTCGATGTCTCGCGTGCACTGCTGACGTTTTTCTATCCTTCCAGAGACGAGACCGATGCTATGTACCGCAGGTTATCCCGGCATTCGCTTTCCGAGCCACAGGAAAACATCCGCTACAGGATTTACAACTTCTATGCCCGCGATCCTGAGGGCAGGCTTATCGAGTGCCAGACATTTCTTCACGCGCTGCCGACGTGGTGAGGTTCATCGAAGTCGGGAGCATCGGATGACGAGTGTGATTCAGAGTATGGTTCAGCGGTTGATCCGCGTTCTATGAAGTGCGTGTCCATATACACGGTTGTGCGCTCGAGCGGCTTCCCGGCTAACAGGTCAAGCACCATCCGGCCCGCTTCGAAACCTTTCGTCATGCCGGGTTGGCTCAGCGTTGAGAGCGGGGGCGATAGAAGCTCTGCCTCTGGTGTGTCGTCGAATCCCGCCACTGACAAATCGCCGGGAATGCTGATGCCGAGTGTTCTCGCCGCATGATATACGCCGATCGCCATCAGGTCGCTCATTGCGACAATAGCGCTTGGGCGGTCGATTCGGTCGAGAAGCTCCATAGCGGCATGGTAGGCCCCTTCCCTTGTCGCCTCGCGGTACGCAACCCGAATTCCGGGCTGCTCGATAGACAGGCCATGAGCCAGCAGAGCTGCTTCATAGCCGGCTCTACGCCGTTCGGCGATTCCCGAGTAGTGGGAACCGGAGACATCGATTCCTTCTTCACGCTCGTTTATTTCCACCGGACCCATGTCAATTATTCCGATTTCACGATGCCCGAGTTCCAGAATCCGAGTCATTACTGAAAAGGCCGCTTCATAGTCACGTATCGTGACGTTCGGTATATCGCCTTCAACGCTTCCGTCAATGGTTACAAGCGGCAGATGACGGTGCCGGATTACCTGCGCTGTGTCGGTTGTCGGAAGCAGCCCGAGGGTTACGAACCCGTCGACGGCGGCGCTTCGGGCACTTTTGTCCAGTGATCCGGCCATAGGGGGAATTACGGTTATCGACAAAGCCTTCGGCTCAAGCGCCTTGCCGAGCCCACGAAGAATTTCGGACATATATGTGTTTTCAAACGCGTTGGAAATGGATTGGGGCAGAAGGAAGCCGATCGTACCGAGGCGTCGTGAAGACAGCGTGCGGGCAATCGGGTCGGGAACATAGCCACGCTCTTCAGCTATGCGGAATATACGGTCTCGAGTTGCGGCCGAGATTCGACCCGGATCATTAAACGCGAAGGAGACGGTCGTCTTGGAAACACCGGCAAGCTGAGCAATATCGTTAATCGTTGTTCGCATGTTCTATTCCACTGGAATCAATAATTATTCTTATTTAGTGAATGTGCGGCGCTATAAAACCGGTGTTAACCGGTCCTGTATGCACAGTCTATTCACCGTACGCTATCTTACCGTCTGCCGCAAGTCAAAAAGCATGCGGTTGCAGCAGTATTTGGTTACATATTGTACATCTTCCGGTTTTCCGCTTGATTGAAGTTTTCACGCCGGAAGGCTACGGTGCGCCTATGAAGTCAATACGGGTTCGTACGGAATCGCTTGTCGCCGAGCTAAAGAAACTTAGACTTTTCAGACTGCTGCCCGACGATGCGGTACGAAAGCTTATTGAGTGTTCTGAGTTTGTCGAGTGCGAGCCGGGAGAAACCTTTATTACCGAACACGCTGTCGAGACCGATGTGTATGTAATTCTCTCCGGTTCTTGTGCTGTTATGGTCGACCAGGAAGGACACCAGTCATACATCTCCACGCTTGGTACCGGGCAGGTTGTCGGCGAAGCGGCAATTTTTTCAAATATGCCGCGTACCGCTTCAGTGGTAGCCCAGGATCCGGTTCGTCTCATGCGGTTCGAACGAAAGGGGTTTGTGCGAACTCTCCAGGAGGACCGTAATGCCGGAATGAAGGTGCTTTTTATGATGATGCATAATCTCCTGTCCAAACTTCGTGAAGTGAATCTTGAACTTGCGTTTGAACGGGCCGAGGATGTCGGACAGGCGGATGTAGATTCCTTCATTGAAACGCTCATTGACGGTGAGAGCGCTTCACAGTAACGGTATCGAGGCCATGCACAGTATTCCGGCGGGTTACCGTCCGATTCTCAATGTACAACAGACTGAACGCTCTATTAAGCTCATAAAAGATTACTTCGAGCGAAGCCTCTCGGCCGAGCTCAGGCTGTACCGGGTTAGCTCACCGCTTTTCGTTCGCGCCGGCGCTGGAATCAATGATGACCTCAACGGCGTTGAGCGTCCGGTGCGCTTTCCTATCGGAGGGATGGATGAAACGCCGGTGGAAATCGTGCAGTCGCTTGCGAAGTGGAAACGCATGGCGCTCGCCGATTATGGCTACGCCGATCACACGGGTATCTACACCGACATGAATGCGATTCGTCCCGACGATTTACTCGATGCAACGCACTCCATTTACGTGGATCAATGGGACTGGGAACTGGTCATCGGCGAGGATCAGAGAACCATCGACCTTTTAAAACAGACTGTACGAAAAATATTCCACGCGATTCGGCGTGCCGAGTTCGTGGTCCATGAACAGTATCCGGCGATTGAGCCGGTGTTGCCTGAGGATATTACCTTCATCCATGCCGAAGACGCGCGCGAAGCATTCCCGTCGCTTTCGCCCGAGGAACGGGAGCATGCACTTGCGAAACAGCATGGTGCGATATTCATTGTCGGGATCGGAGGCGCGCTTTCCGACGGAAGAGTTCACGGTGGGAGGGCGCCTGACTACGATGACTGGAGCACCGAGACAAGTCCCGGGCGCTGCGGTCTCAACGGCGATATTATCGTGTGGGACCCTGTGCGCGAGCAGAGTCTTGAGCTCTCCTCCATGGGAATTCGGGTAGATGGCTCCACGCTGATCCATCAGCTTGAGCGATGCAATGCGCTCGATCGCCGCGAGTTGTACTGGCACCGACGGCTTCTGGCTGGAGAGTTTCCACAGACCATCGGCGGGGGGATAGGGCAGTCGCGACTGTGCATGTTTCTGCTGCGCAAAGCGCACATTGGGGAGGTGCAGGCTTCGGTATGGCCGGA
>CAZMEV010000102.1:1387-11266 GCA_964565375.1 uncultured Spirochaetaceae bacterium | reverse complement strand
GGGAACTATTCATCGTCGAGCCCGTACGGAGGTTTCAAGGCAAAAGTATAGGTTCGGCCTGTTTCCTTTGTCAAATCAGCAATTTCGAACCACTTTGCGCAAGAATCCAGCATGTATGTCCCTGTCAGGCAAACAGCGGGAATGAAGCAGTAAACTCCTTTACATCCCGGGCGGTCTGCCGGACAACCTCTTCATCGCCCCCGGAGTTCAGCACCCGAAGGATAAACCCTGCAATTGTCTCCATGTCGTCAGGCCCCATTCCTCGCGTGGTGACCGCCGGCGAGCCGATCCGGATCCCGGAAGTAACCAGCGGGCTTTTCGCATCGAACGGTATTCCGTTCTTGTTTACCGTGATATTCGCCTCATCGAGAATCTGTTCGGCCTTTTTTCCGCTCAAACCAAACGGAGTCACATCGAGAAGAAACACGTGGTTGTCAGTCCCGCCTGAGACCACGCGTCCGCCGCCTTTAACCATGGCCTCCGCCAGACGTGAAGCGTTTTCCACCACCTGTTCCTGATATGCCTTGAAATCTTCTGCAAGGGCGAGCTGAAAGCCAACAGCCTTTGCGGCAATAATGTGCATAAGCGGGCCACCCTGAACCCCGGGCATGACCGCGGTATCAATTAATTCCGACCAGTTCTTCGTTCGCCCCGACTTCGGTGCTATCACACCACGGTCGTTCGGCCCGTCATTGCCAATAAGAATAAGGCCGCCCCGGGGACCGCGCAGTGTCTTATGCGTGGTGGTCGTTACAAAATGAGAATGAGGAACCGGTGAAGGATGTACACCCGCGGCAACCAGTCCTGCGATATGAGCCATGTCCGTCAGCAGATACGCTCCGACACTGTCGGCTATCTCACGGAATTTCGCGAAGTCTATTACCCGTGAATACGCGCTTGCTCCGGCAATTATGAGTTTAGGTTGATGTTTTTTCGCGATCGCCGCAATCTCGTCATAGTCGAATCGCTCAGTCTCGCGATTCACCCCGTACGTAACAGCATGATACAGCTTACCGGAGAAATTTACCCCTGCACCGTGCGTCAGGTGCCCTCCATGAGCCAGATCAAGTCCCATGATCGTATCGCCGGGCTCAAGCACAGTTAGATAGACCGCCATGTTGGCGTTGCTCCCGGAATGGGGTTGCACGTTTGCATGATCCGCGGAAAACAGTCGGCACGCCCGGGTACGGGCAAGATCCTCGGCAATATCTACGTATTCACAGCCACCATAGTAGCGCTTCCCCGGGTATCCCTCCGCGTATTTGTTCGTGAGCACCGTAGCAGCCGCTTCTCGAACTGCTTCCGAGGCGAAGTTTTCACTTGCAATCAGTTCGATTTTTTCGTGCTGCCTACGCTCTTCGCTCGCTACGGCATCGGCGAGTTCGGGGTCAACGTGCTGCAGCGCAGCCTTTGAAATGCCTGTGAGAGTGTCCGCCATGAATCGTCCTTCCATTCGCGCGCCCGCTGCATACGGGTACCGCAGCCAGATCAGTGGTTTTCAGGTCTTCCGTATCGCATGCGTTCGCTATGCAGAGGAGCAGACCGCCTGTAGTTGTGAAGATAGGGAAAAGCGATTATCGCTGTCAACGCAGGAGCGCCGGCCCGATATGACGTGAGTAGGTAAGAGGAGCACCGGCCCGATATGACGTGAGTCATTTCGCACGATAATGAAAAACGTGCTCCGGGGCGCGGACGGGGCGCATAATCAAACCCGTACAAAACGACCGCCGATGTTTCCTGTATGCTTGCACGGAAACGGAAGTACCACCTATGCTGCTCAGACGCATAACGACGTTATCATGAATATTCGGGGCAAACGCCGTGAGAAGTCGCTCTGCTGGTGAGCAATCGATATTGTGAGCAATGGACGGTGTAACCAAAGTCTGAAGGTGTAACCAGAGTCTGAAGGTGCTTTCAGATACTGAAGGTGTTTTGTAAATCGGTTCAAGAGGGAAGTGCATGGCAATGCTTGCTGTCCCTGCGGTGCCGACCATACAATGCTGCGGGGATTGACTATGAAACTATCGGTGAAACTGTACGCGGCCATCCTGACTCTCATGGTTGGTTTTATTATCAGCGTGGGATTTCTCACCTGGACGGTTCACAACGCCCAACGGCTTCATGAGCTCTCAAACGCCGCACAGCTGGCCATTCGTGAGACCAACATGACCATGCAGGCGATCCAGAATACGCTGATCACCCGGGACCCGCTCGACCGGGCGTACGATGAGTATCGGGAACAACGGGAGCATGCACAGCAGGCAATGGAGCGCATGGCCAACCATCCGGAATGGCATCGTTTACCACCGGAACTTCGCCGGCGGGCTGAAGGATCTCTGAACGTATGGAACTCCATCGGGGAGAATTTCGACGAAGCAGAGCAGGGAATTGAAAGCGTTCTTGAGGCCGAAATCAGCGGTATTTCGGTAAACGGCATAATGCGGATTAATCGCCGGCTCGAGCGCGAGGAAAACGTTGACCCGCAGCTCCGCCTGAACCTCGTTACCCTCGAGAACACCGTCGACCGTACAATTGCTTCCGGTGCGGATTTCATCGTGGATACGCTCGAACGTATCGTAGACACAATAGCACGGAACGTACAGGCGGTTGTCCAACAATACCTCATTATCTCGTTAGCGGTGACCGCGGCGGCCATTCTCGGCGGGTTACTCTTTGTAATGATCTTCACCCGGCGGCTTGCAACACGGATTAACGACCTCGCCCGCGTCATGGACGAGCTCGCTGACCGGAACTTCACCGTTGAAGCCGGGGACCGAAGCAAAGACGAGATCGGCAGACTCAGTGCGAACATAAACCGCGTTATCGCATCGACCTCCGAGTTTTTCGCCGCGGTACAGGCTGCCGTTAATCAGGCGGACAACCTCCAGAACGAGCTCAGCGCATCAAGCGAGGAGTCAGCCTCGGCACTGAACGAAATCACCACCAATATAGAGAATATCCAGAACCGTTTCACTTCGCTCGACAAGGATATCGGCAACTCAGCCGAGCACATCGGGTCAATTGACACAAGCGTACAGACCCTCCGCGACCGCATTCAGAGTCAGGCCGAGAGTATGGCTACCGTCTCGAGCTCTATCGAGCAGATGAACGCCAACGTAAACAGCGTCACGCGACTCTCGCAGGACCGAAAGCGCAAGGCCGATGATCTATCCGATACCGTACGCGAGGGCGCGGATAAAGTCAGCGGCACCAACGAAACGATCAAGTCAATTTCGCAGGAAATTGACGACATGCTCGAGATCATCGAGATCATAAACAACGTCAGCGAACAGACGCACCTGCTGTCAATGAACGCAGCAATTGAAAGCGCCCATGCCGGGGAAGCCGGTCGCGGATTTGCCGTGGTTGCCGAGGAAATCCGCAAGCTCGCCGAAAGCACGAGTGAGAACGCGGCACGCATAGACCGGAATCTTCGCGATATTACCGACCGCATTCGTGAGGCGTTGCAGTACAGCAACCTGTCGTCCCGTTCCTTCGAAGAAATTCAAAGCGAGGTCTCGGGATTCTCAAGCGCACTCGCGGAGATTTATCAGAGCATGCAGGAACTCGCCGACGGCAGCAAAGAAGTGCTCGACAGCTCAAGCGAAGTCGCCGAAACGACCGAAAGCATTACAACTGACGCAAAGGATATGGCCAGACGGATTGACGAGATTCGCCAGGCAATGGACAGTGCCTCGGGGCTTTCGCGAGAGGTCTCACACGGTGTTGATGAAATAAAACGCGGCTCGCGCGAAATCCTCGACAGCATGATCGCTGCAAACGACACAACGAAGCAGAATCAGGAACACATGCGTGAGGTACAGAGGCTGCTCGACACCTTTCGCATCTTTTCTTCGAACGAGACAGAATCCACTGAAACACACTCGGAGGAAACGGCCACCGGCGAATCTGCTGGACAACACAATCGTGTTTCACCGAATGCACACGTTTCCGGCCTGTTCGATCACGACCAGAACGAGGATGAATCGGAGACCGGTATAACGCTCCGGTCGGAACCGGAGGCGGAAGAATAATCGCGAAGCAGCGCGTGCCGCATGGGTCGGCATCGGGCAACCGATCATAGCAGAGTTTGACCTCAGTCATTCTCGAGCATACCGAGGAGCACAACCGGCTGCCACTCGACGCCACCGACTGTGGCACGCAGCAGTTCGGTAGTGATTCCATGCGCTGCGTATGGGCCCGCATTCCGGCTGCGCCGGGATGAGGGCCAGATCGAGGGCGTTCTCGGGACGCCTGCACGAAACTCGATTACGCGATTATCCAGTTCACCGAGAGCCGGCTCCCTGGTAATCTCCGGCGCATCCTCTCCGAAATACGAGATACCCGCTCCGACAGTGCGAGCAATATCAGCAGGTACCCAGCCGAATCCGTCGAGATAGAACTCAGCCCAGCTGTACCAGGGCAATTCACCCGGGTTGGTCACCAGCACTCCTCTGACTGGTCGTGCCGGAATTCCCTCGGCACGAAGCATGGACACAAACAGATCGGTAAGCCCGGAGGCATTTCCCTGCAACGTGTCGAGGACCTCTACGGGATCATCGGCTGCCTCGTTGCTCCATTCGAACGTGCCGGACATCCAGTTCCAGATATTTTCAACCGTAGAGAAAGGATCTCCCCCACGCCCGGCAGCCGCCGCCGATGAGACATCCTCATCCTCTACGGCAAGCCCTTCTACCGCCCGCGTGTAACGGCTGTACACCGGGTGCCCGGTATTGTAGCCGCTGCGAACATCCCCGGATGACAGATCTGTGGTAATCGTGTGACGGGTGTATTGCTCATTCCAGCGGACACCGCCCGAAGCCGCACCCTCACTACGAGATGGCTCCCACCGGAAAAAGAGCATTGAGTCATCCACCCTGACCGGCTCGGGCGCGTTGTGAGAGAGGACATCCGGTCTGCGTTGAAACGTGCGATCGGTGTGAGCCGGTATCCAGAGCCCGATAACTGACCCATCGTCGTCGCCTGATTTGTCCTGAAGCCGTACGCCACGCTCAATTATGGAGGTTCTGCCCGGCCCATTGGTCTTTGTTCCACCGACACGGTTCACAGCGATCGTGCCGAGATCGACTGAGAAACCCTCACGTTCGAGCCGCACAGTGCCGTCTGCGGCACCGGAGGGGACCAGGACATGAATCTCTTCCGGGCTCCAGTACGGGTAATGTTCACGGGAAGCGGGGGGAAGCACACGCGCTCCGTTGTTCCCCTCGAAACTCACCTCGAAGCTTCCGCGGCGCTGCCCAAGGTTCTCTCCTCGAATGACAAGCCGATCCCCTACGGAAACCTCGTCCTGAACGATGCCGTGCAGCTCAGGGGAGACTCTTCCCTCACCATGAGCATGTGGCAGGCCATCCGTGTGGCGCAGCAGCATGCCTTCACTCTGACCCTGAGAGGTATGGACTTCCACCAGACCGGACTCCGAGAAGCCGGGAATGCGGATTACTATTGAGTCATCGTTCCATTCAAGGTAATTGGATGAGGTCAGTCGACGTCCGGCCACAGTAACATAGGAAGTGCCGCGGGTATCGCCAAAATGCCGCCCGGCCACCGTAACGACGTCGCCGTCGGAGGCGGTATTCGGCTCAAGCGCTTCGACAACCGGCTCTCGTGATGTGAGAACAAGAATCGCTACAGTAGAAACAACAAGCAGTAACAGCACCGCCGTCAGGATACTTACCGACGGTCTGGTCAGCGATCGAATCATTGATGTATGGGTGTACTACATAGCCGGGTCCATGTTCAACGGTTATTCATCCGTTACTGCATACTCTGCAGTTCCACGTCCGCTCCCCCTGTATAACGCTCAATGCTGATTTCAAGTTCAAGGTTAAGGAGATCGTCTCCATCACCGTTTGAATCTTCCGATGTCCCGAGCGGAAAGAAGACAACCGTCTCGCCCGGCGAGACCGGCATACTGTCATACGCGGAACGGTACGTGACTTCCTGAGACTCCCCGGACCCGAGCCAGGCCTGGCCCTGCGCGACAAGAACAATAGAATCATCGCGCTCGTACGGTGTAAACTGAACGTGAACTACCAGGTCATGTCCCTCGAGTTCTACATGAACCGCCCGTCCTGAAACTGTGACTTCGGTGAGCTCCATGTTCCACACGGTTTCACGCCCGTTTTCGGTAACCCGGGCGGTAATTTCAAGCACAAGCACCTGGTTCTCGAGGACTTCAAGCGCCTCCTCGAAGTCAACCGCACGCGCCCCGGGCGACACAGCAACAAACAGGACAAATAACGCGAGAACTCTGCCTGCCTGCCTCATGCGGGGTGTCGACATTACCAGGCCTCTCCCTGAAGCAGCGCTCCGGCCTCCGTCGCTCGAATAAGCCGGGCTTCGCCCCGATAGTTAAACCTGCGGTCGTCCGGCATATCAATTGTAACCTGTCGTACCGTTTCGCGGGAGTTCAATGCCTGTAGAAGGCTGCTGATCTCATCGGTGTCTTCGATACGGACAGTCACACTGCTTTCCCCGTCACCGGCAACCTCGGGTCCCCCGAGTAGACCTGAGGTGATCGCAAGGTACGAAAACAGAAAGCCACCGATAAGAATAACGAACGCCGCAGCCGCAGCAACCGGCATTGGAATGGTGACACGGCGCTGAAAAACACTCGGCTCCGACATATCCTGTTCTGCCGACTGAATCCGTTCCCAGACACGTGCCTGAGCGGCTTCAAAGTCCGGCTCAGGCGCCGATTGAAGTGCTTCGCCGGCCGCCCGAAACTCCGCCAACCTGCGACTCGCCGCTTCGTCTTCGGCGATTCGCTGCTCAACAGAACGGGCCGATTCATCGGTCAACTCACCATCCAGATATGCTGACAGGACTTCATCGTCAGGGCACATATACATCTTCCCCTTTCAGATACTCCAACAGACGTTCCCGGGCACGAAAAACACGCACTTTGACGTTTCCTTCGCTGATACCGAGAATCTCGCCGATTTCCTTGTAACTGAGATCACCATATTCTTTCAGGATAAGAACCGAGCGAAGCTTGTCCGGAAGTCGATCGAGGGCAGCCTGAACAGCACCGGATGCTTCCCCGCGCATTGCCAGCTGTTCACCGGATTCATGAACGGGCTTCGGTTCATGGTAAGAACGTTCGTAAGCCCGCCGCTCTCGTCCTTTGCGCTTTTCGTGGTTGAGGGCGAGGTTCTTTGCAACGCGAATAATCCAGTATTTCCCCTGCTGAGCGTCAGGGATGGTATCCATGCGCTGATAGTAGCGGATAAACGCTTCCTGACAGATCTCTTCAGCTGCGTCCATATTTCCTGTTATCCGATATACGACACGAACGAGTATCGGGAAAACCTCGGAGTAGAATCGCTGGAACTCTGTGTCTTTCTGCTTTCCCCACGTCATAAATCGAACAACACTACCCTAACGGAAGTTACAGAGTTTTCAGCTCTGACTCTCTACAGGGCGGACACGGGTACCTTCGGGACCATCTTCAAGACTGAAACCTCGCTCCAACAGTATATCCCGGATTTCATCTGCACGCTTGAAATTCCGTTCCTTCCGGGCGGCAGTCCGTTCAGCGACCAGTTCCAACACGTCCTCGGGGATCTCCGCGTGACTGTCCGCCCTTTCGAAAAGCGAAAGGCCCAGGACCTGCTCCATACCCGCAAGCGCATCCAGCCGCTCGCGTGCAGGAATCTCTTCGTCCTTGATAAGGCTCCAGACGGCCGCCAGTGCCTTCGGCGAGTTCAAATCGTCCGCGAGTGCATCTTCAAACGCAGATAGATGCGTTGCGGCAGCGTCGCCCACATTTGCCTTCGAGAATGCCTCCTGCCCCTCGAGAGAAGGCATGTACCCTGAATCCTCCATCAGCCGGCTGAGACGCTCAGTGAGACGCCTTCGGGCCGAGCGCGCGGCATCGAGCGCTTCCCATGAAAAGGTCAGTTCGCTTCGGTAGTGCGCAAGCATACACAAATAGCGGTAATCCAGCGCGTCGTATCCGGCCTCTACAAGGGAATCGAGCGTGAGAAAGCCTCCCGCGCTCTTGGCCATTTTACCCTTTTCCATGACCAGAAATTCGTTGTGGAGCCAGTAACTGACCCATTTTTTGCCCGTGGCGGCCTCGCTTTGGGCGATTTCGTTCGTATGATGTACTGCAATGTGGTCAACACCGCCGCAGTGAATATCGAACTGTTCGCCGAGGTAATGCATGCTCATGGCGCTGCATTCAATATGCCACCCCGGATATCCCCTTCCCCAGGGAGAATCCCAGAGCATCGCCTGATTCTCGAACTTGCTGCGGGTAAACCAGAGCACGAAATCCGCCGCATTGCGCTTGTTCGGATCCTCCTCAACGCGAGAGTGGAGACTGGACGAATCGGAAGGCCCGGCTGCACGGCTTCTGGCAAGCTCTCCGTACGAAGGAAACTTTGAGGTATCGAAATACACGTTTCCACCCGCATGGTAGGTATAACCTCGCTCATCGAGTCGCCGGATAAGGTCGATCATCTGCTGAATATGCTCAGTGGCACGCGGTGAGATATGTGGTCTGAGAATATTCAGCGCATCGCTGTGGCGGAAAAAGGCCTCCGTGTAGAACTGGGCAATATCCCAGACCGACCAGCCGCTTTCCCGGGAGCTCTTGACCATTTTATCTTCACCCTCATCCGCATCGTCGGTGAGATGACCAACGTCGGTGATGTTCATGACATGGGTAACGGGGTAGTCAAAAAAGGAAAGAGTTCGCCGAAGAATATCCACGAACACGTACGCGCGCAGATTTCCGATGTGCGCATAGTTGTACACGGTCGGCCCACATGAATACATGCGAACGCTTTCGTTATCGAGCGGTGTAAACCGCTCCCTGCGCCGGCCGAGGGTATTGAACAGTGAAAGACTCATGCACACTCCAATGGATAGTAGAAACGAATACCGCGCATCTTCTACGATGCGAGTGTGAGTACGCTACAGGATAATTGCCGCGATATCAATATTCGGGGCATTGTACGCTATAACGAGCCGATGTCCCGCCACACCACCTTTCAGGTCGGGGGCCCCGCCGACGTGTATCTGCGGCCCGCCGATGTCCCTGACCTTATCGATGCATACCGGTTCATTCGCTCGCGATCCCTGCCGAGTTTCGTGATCGGTGGTGGCGCCAATATTGTTGTAGCCGACGCGGGAATACGCGCTGTCGTCATTGATATGAGCGACATTAATCACGCGGTGTTCAATGACAACCACGTAGTCCTCGGTGCGGGGCTTCCAATAAGCGATGCAGCGGCGTTGGCGGCCGAGCAGGGGCTCGGCGGGCTCGACTTTCTTTACAGCATGCCGGGCAGTACCGGCGGTGCAGTATGGATGAACGCCCGATGCTACGGTTCAAGCCTTTCGGATGTCCTTCTGCGTGTCGATTATCTCGACGAGAAGCTCTCACGCGAAACGCTCGACCCGCAGGATCACGTATTCGAATATAAGAACACGCCGTTTCAGCATAATAACTGGCTGATAGTCGAGTGTGAGCTGGTACTGCAGCCGGAAGACCGCGATGCCATAAAGGAACGAATGCGTCAGTACCGGGCGGATCGTGAATCGAAGGGGCACTTCCGCTGGCCGTGCGCCGGGAGCCTGTTCAAGAACAATCGCGATTTCGGTGCACCGACAGGGCAACTCCTCGACAGCCTTGGTATGCGTAATACGCGTGTGGGGGGAGCATGTATATCGCCGCTTCACGCAAATATCATAATAAACGACCGCGATGCCTCCGCCTCGGATATCCATGAACTGGCCTGCCTTATGGAGCGTCGGGCAAGAGAGGACCTCGGCTATGACCTCGAGCGGGAAGTGCTTTTCGTCGGCGACTGGGGTTAGCATCGTTGGCGACTGGGGTTAGCATCGTTG
>CAZMEV010000102.1:0-1287 GCA_964565375.1 uncultured Spirochaetaceae bacterium | reverse complement strand
GCTTTTCGTCGGCGACTGGGGTTAGCATCGTTGGCGACTGGGGTTAGCATCGTTGCAGTCCGGGCTTAGCATACCGTGAGGCCGGGATGCTTTACTTTCGAAACCCGGCAAACCGCCTCCGCCAGCGTACCCTTAGCTCGGCCTGGAGATCGGAAATCGTCGCCGACCGGAAGGTGCCGGCGGACAGCTGTTCTACAGAGATGTCATCCCCGGATACCGCCAGTGCGGTGAGAAAGCCGTCCCGTTCGAGGCCAATTTCACCTCTCAGACCTGTTTTCCACTCCTGAGGCGCCGCGTAATCGACCAGCGACCTGCCCGCCTCGGGATCATCTCCCACGGCCCGAACCCGCGCCCCGGCACGAAGAATCCACACCGCCCCCTCCTCGCCGGATTCGCCCGGCGCAGCCCGGCCGAACCCTGCCGACGTACGGGCGGCCCATACCCCGTCTGTGTATGTCCGAAACCTTCCGACGAACCCGGTCAGCCGCCCTTCCGCAGATACCACCGTCCTTCCGGGCTCTGCGCTGTCGCTGTCCCGACGTACACCCGCGCGCAGCCGGGCCGCCTCTGAGCCGAGACCTGCATCGACCCGTGCCGTAAGACGGGTTCTGTCCTCACCGTCCGAGTCGCGGTCAACGCCGGCATCAAAACGCGGGCGTATAAACGCGGAAGCCGGTCCGAGAGCTGTGCTGATCGCACCGGCAATGCCGTCTCCGCGGTAGGAATCGGGAAGTGCCTCGCGGCCGCGGAGGTAATAGGAGGTCTGTATAAGCGGCCGGAACAGCGCTCCGCGCGTGCGCTCATAGCGCAGGCCTGCGCGGGCCCTCATTTCCGGCTGCCGTCCGTCGGCGCCTACGAAGTCGGCGGATCGTCCCTGCAGCGCTCCGCGCAGCTCACCACGACCAATACGTTGCTGAAGATACACTCCGGCCAGCCACCCCGGCGGTGCCTGCCGCCCGCCCACGCCGAGCAACTCGGCGCGCGCTCCCCCTGCCGACACCTCGAAACCGGCAAACCACAGAGGGCCTGGGGTAGCGGCGGGCCGGTCGAGGAGCCACTCAGACGGCTCAGGTGGCGATTTCGGCGTCGACCGGGCAACAATGACACGAGCGAAAACGCCCGCGGCGGGGGCGCTCTGGTTCAGGGGGGCGCTCTGGTTTACGGGGCCATCCTGGCTCACGGGGCCGCCCTGGCTCACGGGGCCGCCCTGGTTTACGGCGCCGCCCTGGTTTACGGGGCCGCCCTGGTTTACGGGGCCACCCTGGCTCACGGGGCCGCCCTGGCTCA
>CAZMEV010000101.1:0-11280 GCA_964565375.1 uncultured Spirochaetaceae bacterium | reverse complement strand
CGAGTCCCACGAGAAGAAGGACAACAGGTAAAACCATCTGCGCCCTCCTCGGGATATTGATTCGAACAGATTAGGTCCGCAAGGCTTCATTTGTCAACTCTATGTAATTTTATTCTAACGGTTCCCGTTACTTATGCATAATTATGCATTACATCTCCCTCGGTCCGGTATGCGTTCGAAACGCGGAAATGCTATACTACACATGTTGTGAACATCTGTGCGTTACCGATTCATGGGAGCTGAACATGAGCGAAATACCCGAATCATCGTCTCCGGAAAAAATCATGGATTTAAAAAGTGGAGTATTTGCTGCACTGCTTTCTGAAGTTCTCGATGACGAGGAAATTCCACACCGTCTGGTAAGCTACTATGACACCGCATATGCGGGAATCTTCCAGTATCAGAGCGGAGTATGGGGACACCTCGAAGCCCCGCCGGAATATCGTGAACGCATTACAGCTATCGCTTCCGATCTTTCCCGTGCAACACCGAGTGAGTAAAATCTCCGGACCTCGTACTATTCAAGGGTTCCAACCGGAATGAAAGCTCTGTCGGGAATAAGCTGGATTACAGTGCGGGCTCCCGCGTTATTCGGTAGGTCGACTAACGCTTTTCGCTGAGAAACGAGTGTCTCTTTGAAGTTCAAACCGTATCCGCGACGCTCGCCATTCAATACCTCCTCCGGATAGCCGGGACCGTCATCCGAAACGACAAGCTCTATACACGACCGTCCAGACGATTCCGGAGTCTCACCCGAACCTCGCGGATAATTTTCTTCAATAAGACGAATCTCCGCACGAATGTGAACCTCTGCCCGCAGTTGTCCACCATGTTTAATGGAATTCGTAATGAGTTCGTTCAACAATACACACAACACAGCGGTAGATCTTGCATCAGCAACGAAGTCTTCCAACGACAACGAAAGGTGATGTTCGCCTATAAATCCTGAGGACCGAAGTTCACCAAATATTTCATAAATAAAAGGGCGAACACGCGTATCCGCATCCTGTCCGCCGCTCTGGAGCCGATCATACATTCGCATGGTAATCGCCAGACGGACGCCGGCCTGAGTTAAGGTCTCGCGGGCGTGATCGCTGTCGGCCTCACGTGCTTTTGTCCACATAAGCGCACGCAACCGGGAGATATCGTTTTTCATGCGATGATTGGCTTCCTGAACAAGAAGCGTCTTTTCGTGAAGCAGCGGCTCGACCTTGGCCTTTTCGTTTCGCAGCTCCTGTTCGGCCTGTACCCGCTCGGTGATATCACGCGACACAACGACGGTGCGTTCGCAGCCACCTTCCGGAGAAAACATGAGCCGTGCGGAAGTCTCCATCCAGCGAACAGGTCCTTCCCTGTGATACGTGCGGTGTGTCACGCGAAAGGAATCTTTATGAGCCGTTACTGCTTCGCTGAAGACGCGTTTAACCCGCTCGAGGTCGTCCTCATGGATAACCGCCATGTAACCGCCGCCGTGTAGTTCACTGGGACTGTAACCGAGTACCCGTCGGACGGCGGCGCTTATATACACCAGGCTGAAGTACTGGTCAAACTCAGCTACTACGTCAGAGGAATCCTCGGTCAGAGCGCGGTAGCGGGCCTCGCTCGCCTCGAGTGCTGCCTGAAATGCCCGAAGCTCTGTGATGTCGTTGCCCGCTGCCTGGTACTCCTTGTATTCGCCACACTCGTTTCGTACCGGACAGCAGTTCCACTGTATTGTACGATACCCTCTCGGCGTCCATTGCCGGTTAATAAACCCGTAGACTGTTTCGCCGGTCTCCTGCATGCGGCTCCAGACCTCGCGCGTGGCCTCGCGATCGTCCGGATGAACAAACTCCAGAAAGCGCTGTGACTCCAGCTCCGTGCGTGATATGCCCCACTGCTCAACGGCATGATAATTCACAAATGTCCGCCGACCATCACGGTTATGCCGGAGAAATATGGTGCCGCTCAATTCGATCATTGATTCGAGAGCTGCGTGCTCCTGCCGAATATACACCTGCTTTCGCTCAGCTTCAGCGGCTGCCGCTACCACCGCCGGAAGCACCGTTTCGATTTCATTGCGCGGACAAACGGACAGCACCCGTATTCCCTGCAGCCGCTCGCCCAGAGTTCCGGGATCCGGAACCCGATCCGCGCTCGGTGCATCTGTGACTGCAACTACCGCCGCGTGAAGAAGTTCATGCGCAGTAAGGAGCGAGACAGCACGATCACAACCTTCGAGGTTTTCGGGCATAACCAGGACAACGACCGTCGCCCTCCGCCGGCCTGTGGTTGTCTGTTTTGTCTGTGAGTGGCCGGTGGCTGTATGATTTATCCGGGGTACACCGCGATAACCGCTGGTTATCTGTTCTATATGTGGTGCACGGCGGTGGCTGCCGGCTGTATGATTTGTATGTGGTGCGCGGCGGTGGCCGGTGCCCGGCGACTCCGTGACCGCTGTCCCAGAGTCCAGAAACCTGCAGCGGCCACCTAATATCTGTTTCAGAGTGTGTTCTGAAACGGAACTCATGTCGACGTTGATTGCAAAGACGTCGAAATCATTCTCTGTACCGGACACACTGACTCCAAAGTAAATATTTGCTTACATTATCACTTTGCGAGGTTTCTGTACAGAAACTCAAAAGCGTAGAATTACTTCATGCTTAACTCGGACTGGATTCGACCTCCTCACGTACAGCACGAAATGCCTCAATGGCGGTATCCACGTCCTCAGGGGAGTGGGCAGCCGAAAGCTGAACTCGAATGCGTGCGGTTCCTTTCGGCACAACAGGGTAAGAGAAGCCGATAACATAGATTCCGCGATCAAGGAGACGATCGGCCATGTCACTCGCTTGCTTCGCGTCACCGATCATGACCGGAACAATCGGATGTTCTCCCTCGACAATGTCGAATCCGGCGCTCGTCATGCCGTTGCGAAATCGTGCCGTGTTTTCAAAGAGTTTCCGCCGGAGCGAATCGTCGGTACGGACAAGCCGTATCGCCGCGATACTTGCAGCCACTACATTCGGGGCGACTGCATTCGAGAACAGATATGGTCTTGAGCGCTGGCGCAGGAGCTCTACAATCTCTTTACCTGCGGCCGTGTAGCCCCCGGTCGCGCCTCCAAGCGCCTTCCCGAGGGTGCCCGTAATTATATCCACCCGCTCGAGGACTCCGCGGTACTCGTGCGTCCCACGGCCTCCCTCTCCGAGAAATCCGACTCCATGGCAGTCGTCGAACATAACGAGCGCCCCGTACCGGTCTGCAAGCGCACAGATCTCGTCGAGCCGGGCTATCGTGCCGTCCATGCTGAACACTCCATCCGTGGCAATCATAATCCGGCGTGCGCCCGACGCCTCCTCAAGGGCACGCTCGAGATCACTCATATCGTTGTTCCGGTAAACATGGCGCTTCGCTTTGCAGAGCCGAATTCCGTCGATAATACTGGCGTGGTTCAGCTCATCGCTGATCACCGCATCTTCGGGCCCAAGAAGCGTTTCAAAGAGGCCTCCATTCGCGTCGAAGCAACTTGCATAGAGAATCGCTGCCTCCGTTCCGAGGAAGTCGGCAAGCTCGGCCTCAAGCCGCGTATGTATTTCCTGCGTCCCGCAGATGAAGCGCACCGACGACAACCCGAAACCCCAGCGGTCAAGCGCAGCTTTCGCTTCGGCAACAAGCTCCGGATGGTTTGAAAGTCCCAGGTAGTTGTTGGCACAGAAATTCAGCGTGTCCTCACGCTCCGTGGTGTTTATGTGTGCCTGCTGGGCAGATGTTATGATCCTTTCCCGCTTGTACAGGCCCTGCTCCTGTATCGAGGAAAGCTCAGCCTGCAGCTGTTCACGTACATTTGCATACATAGCCGGTGCCTCCTTATCGTATATGTCGACCTTGTCTATCTTGGACGTTGCCCATATTGAACCGTGTCTATGTCGACCGCCTCAGACGTTTTCCCAGTCAAGGATAACTTTTCCGCTGTTACCGCTTTTCATAACCTCAAATGCATCCTGGAAGTCACTGTAGTCGAACCGATGGGTAATAACCGGGCTTATGTCGAGTCCACTCTGAATCATGGTGGTCATTTTGTACCAGGTTTCGAACATTTCCCGGCCATAGATGCCTTTGATATGCAGGCTGTTAAACACCACCGTGTTCCAGTCTATTGCCGTATCCTCGGACATAATTCCAAGCAGCGCGATCTTTCCTCCATGGCACATTTGACCCAGCATGTCAGTGAAGGCGCCTGGATTACCTGACATTTCAAGGCCCACATCAAACCCTTCCTGCATACCAAGTTCACGTTGCAGTTCGGTAAGATCCGTCTCCCGAGGATCGACCGCCTTCGTAATATCCATGGTCTTTGCAAGTTCCAGTCTGTAGGGATTCACGTCGGTAATGACGATATAGCGGGCTCCGGCATGGCGGGCAACAGCCGCAGCCATAATTCCGATCGGACCCGCGCCTGTAATGAGGACGTCTTCGCCGAGTACGTCAAAACTGAGCGCTGTATGGACAGCATTTCCGAGTGGATCGAAACAGCTGATAATCTCACGGGGGATGTTCTTATCCGCGTACCATACATTGCTCATTGGAATGCACAGATACTCAGCAAACGCGCCCTGGCGATTAACGCCTACACCACGCGTATGCGGACACAGATGCCGTCGCCCGGCGAGACAATTGCGGCAATGCCCACACACGATGTGTCCTTCGCCGCTCACAAGATCGCCGGGTCGGAAGTCGTGCACGTTACTTCCGACACTGTCCACAACGCCCACATATTCATGCCCGATCGGCATGGGCACGGGAATGGTTGACTGTGCCCAGCGATCCCAGTTGTAAATATGAATATCGGTCCCGCAGATTGATGTTTTCAGAATTCGGATGAGTACATCGTTAATCCCCATCTCCGGAACAGGTACGTCGTCGAGCCACAGTCCGGGCTCCGCGTACTTTTTGACGAGCGCCTTCATTGTTTTGCCGGGCATATGTGTATCTACTCCTTTGTGACCCCGAGGTTCTACAACAGTGTAACAGGGATATCGACAAACACGAGGGTCCAGCTCACCACATTCAATACAACGAGAAAGAGAATTCCGATTGGTGTCGAGCGGGATTCTGACTCACTGTGCGGGGTGTCCGAATCTCCGGCGCTATCCGGAGAACCATCGACCTCGGAATTTTCCCCTGAACCACTGCCTGAGCGCTGCATTGGGTCGTCCGGGGGAAACAGCGATTCAAGGATTTCGTCGATGCTCTCGATAACCGCATGAAGCCGTATGCGGCGCTTGCTCGCGAATACCCGCTCGAAGTACCAGAAGACTTTGCCCAGAAGTCCGCCGAGGCGTCCGGGAAGCTTCAAGTCGGGCCGTATCGAAAAAAGCGAAATAAAAACAAGACCGATAATTGTGAAGCCACGCATAAGGCCGTCTTCAAGCGCACCGCGGGTAATCGTCCAGGGGCCTATACGCAGAAGGACCTGACCGAATGGATTGAGGGTGTGAAAGAAGGTTATCGATGCAACCATAATAACGAAGTACATCCACTTAATGCGTTTTCCATTGACCGTTGCAAGCCAGGCGAACAGCATAACCTGAAGGATCCGGACAAAGAGATTCGATTGCAGCAAATAGGCGGGCAGGACAAGCGTTGCACCGACAAAGAGATGGACTGCGCTAAGATTTCGAGAAAGAAAGCTGTCTACTTTCTTCGTACGTGCCATAATGCTCCCGTATGCGTGCAAGCCAGCGGCTGTTATTCTGGAAACGCTCTGCAAACAGGCCCACAAAAAGGCCGCTGCCGGTGCCGAGCGCCATGAACAGCGGCGCAATAACCCATGCTGTCAGTCCGTAAATGAAGATAATGCTCAGAACGATCTGCACTACGTTGCTTGCGATCGAACCGAACAGGCTTATCCCTACGAGGCTTATATGCCTGCCACCGAGACGCCGCGCCGCGAGCATAACGAATACGCTGCTGAAACTCCCGCCCAGCGAAAAAAGAAAGACATAGGAGGCAAGTGTTCCGTTTATAAGCCCCTGTCCGAGCACTTTCAACAGAACGAGAAGCAGGACGTAACCCGGGGGAAACAGCTTCAGCGATATCAGTACCGGCAGGTTGGCAAGTCCAAGCCTGAAAAAGGGCACCGGTTTCGGAAAGAGATACTCGATTGAAGCAAAAAACAGACACAGCGCGCCGAGAAAAGCAAGAAGTTCAAGCCGCTCCTGCGTCGCATGGGACATATGGTGTTGCATAGAATTATGTAATCCGTAGAGACAGTATAGTTTTCATGGATAACGGATGGCAAGGACAACGCAAACATGGTAGCGTCCGTCGGGTCATGGAAGAACAGCGGATCTTTTTTGCGTTGCCACTACCACCGGAACTCAAGGAGCATCTTGCCTCTATACGCGACCGGGCTACATCCCAGCTTGGTGCGGAGGTTTTGAGGCCGGTTAAGACCGAAAATTTTCACCTGACACTTCAATTTCTCGGGAATCAGGCACCTTCAGCGGTTGAAACCGCTCGCAAAGTACTCGAACACTTCGCTGAGGCCACACGTATCGCTCCCTCGGTTGCAGTCGCAGGTCTCGGTGCGTTCCCAAAGCCGCAGAGCCCGCGGGTGATCTGGGCAGGGATCCACGACCTCGAAAACCGGGCGGCAACAATTGCATCAGACCTCGGAGTCATGCTGTCCGATGCCGCCTTTTCCCTCGACACGAAACCGTTCCGGCCACACGTTACCCTGGCCTATGTCAGAAAAGGGGTCGGCCGGCTCGGCCAGCGACGCATTCAGCGCTGGCTCGATTCAGCTGGTGAGTCCAACCCGGATCCCACCTCCAACCCTGTCCGTGTACTGAACAGGCTCGTACTGTATCGCAGTGAACTAGCCCGGGGAGGTTCAGTGTACACTGAAATCGATAGTGTCGAGTTTTCAGTACACCAATAGTCTCGTCTTCCGGGATACTATCTACTGTCGTCGCTCGAGCATTGAGTTTTTCAGCGATTTAAGTTCACCCGATAGACTCACCTTGTATATGTGCGGATTAATAATTCGCTTGTACGTCCCGTCAAAACGGGAAAGCTCGCTTATCATTCGAGCGCGGAGCTTTGTCAGCGCTTGCCGTTCCTGAAGGCGTTTCCCCCCTTTCATTACCGGTTCAATTAACGGACGAACCTCTTCACACGGCTGGAGCGTAAATCGCTGCACTTCGGAGACCGGATGATGAAACGTCACCGGTTTTGTTGTGTCCGGTGGATGACCATCCAGCGTTATAAGGTCGGCAGCGGGACCGTTTTCCTCGCGGAAGAAACGGTAAACCTGTTTCACGCCCGGATTACTGGCTTTCTCCGGTGTGTCCGACATCTTCATGACCGGCTGCATTGTTCCTGCTGTTTGCCGGGCCGCAAGCTTGTAGACCCCCGGAAAACTCGCCTGATCACCACCGGTAACCATGACAGTGCCGACACCCCACAGATCAATGGGAGCTTCGTCGGCGATCAACTGCGAAATAATGCGTTCATCAAGCTCGTTGCTGGCCGCGATTTTCGCATCGGGAAAGCCGGCTTCATCGAGCCGGCGGCGACAGCGTTCACTCAAATACTGTAAGTCGCCTGAATCAAGCCTTACACCGAAACTCTTCCCCTGCTCACGAAGGCGCTTGCCGACAGCAATCGCGTTTTCTATTCCCGATTTAAGCGTGTCATAGGTATCGATAAGAAATATGCAGGAGTCCGGATACAGATCCGCATAGCGCTCGAACGCTTCCCGCTCGGTCTCAAAACTCATTACCCAGCTGTGAGCCATCGTTCCGCGTACGGGAATGTCGAAAACATAGGAGGCAAATGTGTTGCTCGTGCCCGCTGCACCGCCAATGTAGGCGGCTCTCGAGGCTGACAGCGCACCGTCAGGGCCCTGCGCACGGCGCATGCCCATTTCAAGCACCGTTCCCTGATGAGTGGCCGTTACGATACGGGCGGATTTGGTCGCTACAAGACTCTGGAAATTGATGAGATTCAAAATGGCCGATTCAACCAGTTGAGCCTCAGAGAGACGTGCATGAACCCGCAACAAGGGCTCACCGGGAAACACAATGGTTCCTTCCGGCATTGAGTAGACGTCACCACTGAAGCTGAACTCCGAAAGGTCGGAGAGAAATCCAGCATCGAACCGTCCGGTTGACTCAAGCCATGAAATCTCGTCGTCGGAAAAATCAAGGTTTTCGAGCAACGTAAGCACGTCGTCAAGCCCGGCAAAGACCGAGTAGCCCCCGTTCCACGGCTGAGAACGAAAGAACACATCGAAAACCACCGGCACGTCCTTTTCGTAACGACGATAGCCCTGCATCATTGTGAGCTCATACAGGTCGGTCATGAGCCCGCTCGATCGAAGGCGGCTGAGCGCCTGCGTTAAATCCTTCATCTACCGGTATGCCCTCCAGCCCTCAGAAGGCTTAAACTCGCTCATCATCTCCTCCTGTCCGACTTTCATCCGCTCCGTCATTCCCGCCCTCCTCGGAGCGCTCGGGCCATACCGGACTGGCCGATGCCCTGTTGCCCCGGTGATCGGCAAACGCATAGGGCGCGATAGCTCCAAGAATGCCGAATACAAGGAAAAGGCCCCCAAAGATGAGCGGAGTTGCCCATACTTCGGGAACTGTATCGATCCTTGCAACATCGGGCCGACCCGGGCGGTAGAGTACATCAACCGCGTCGCCGACCTCAAACGTATTGTCCGCCCGCCCGGAGCGCCCCTGAAAGGTCACGGTATCACCGGCAGCAGTTTCGAATTCAACCACAGCATGGTGGAACTGCGATTGCCCCGCCGGATTGGCGACCGGAGCCGGGTTGGTAACTTCCTCGAATGCGACAACCTCTCCGCCCGCAGGTTCTGCTCGTACAACGAAGTACAAGGTGCTGAACAACGATATGATCGCAACTGCGCCGAGTATAAGGGCCGCACCCCGAAAAACACGGGTAAACATTCCAAGCGTGCGTTGCGTGTTTTTGAATATGGAAAACATGATTGAACTACTCCTTCATCCCTCTTTCGGGATGTCCTGCGTTTGGAGAGGCATGCGAGCCGATATGCTCCGGACTTCCTGGTCACGGACTTCCTGGTCAATCAGATCAAGCCCCTCCGTGTAACTGGTTGTCCCCATAAAGCGGTCGAAAAACGCCTTCTGCTCCGGAGGTTTCCCCAGATATACAGATACAAATTTCTTAACAATGTCGTAGCGGCGTGAAGTCCCCCAGACCTGCCTGTGAAGCGCGAGATGCCGGCGCATCCACCTCAGCCGTTCAACAAGCGGAGTTTGTGCAAAGTCCTCGCCCGCAAACAGCGAAAGATTCTTTAATACACCACGTCCGACCATTACGCCGTCCACGCCGTAGTGTTCGTATGCAGCATTCAACTCACCAAGTGAGCGAATATCGCCGTTCCCGATCAGCACTGTACCCGGCGATACCTCATTGCGGAGCGCTACCGCCTTCTCGATTTCTTTCCAGCGACATGGTACGTCGGATAGATCATCCGCCGTTCGACCGTGCACTGTCAGTGCGGCGAGATCGTGACGAAGGAGAAAGCCCACCCATTCCTCGGTGACAATCCGGGAAACACCTATACGCGTTTTCACACTGACCGGCATGTCCCCCGCGCCCTCCTGAGCCGCCAGAATGAGGTCGGTTGCAAGGGACTGATTTTCTATGAGCGCGCTGCAGTACCCTTTTCTTCGGATCCTGGGTTTCGGACATCCCATATTAATGTCCACACCTGCATACCCATGATCGCAAAGCCATCGGGCCGCACGTTCATAATCGTCAGGATTGTTACCCCATATCTGTGCGACAAGCGGTGTCTCCCAGCGAGTCGAAAGAAGACGTCGTCGAACGCGGTCCCCACGGGGACCAAACATAGCGGTTGCACCGGTGAACTCTGTAAAGAAAACGTCCGGACGTCCGACCACCGCAACAATACGGCGAAACACGGTATCGGTTACATCCTCCATCGGGGCGAGTATACGAATCGGGCGTTGCCGCTCGGTCCATCGTGTTGTATTCATACTCTTACCAGTGAAACTTCCAATCATTTATTCCGACAACTACGTTACGCCACTTCCACCCGGGCATCGGTTTCCCATGCAGAAGTTCCGCCTCCTCTACGAGATCGTACGGGCAGAAAGAATTGCCGACGATGCACGTACCATTCGACCGGGTCAAACCGCCCGGGAGACTCTCGAGCATATTCACACATCCGATTACGTATCGCGCTTCTTCAATGGCACGCTCAGTGACCGCGAGATTCGCCGGATAGGACTACCATGGAGTCCGGGACTTGTAAGGCGAACACGAACAGCCGTCGGCGGAACCATGGCGACCGCCCGGGCGGCGCTGCAATACGGTATAGCAAGCAACTGTGCCGGAGGCACCCATCATGCGTTTCCCGATTCTGGATCGGGATTCTGTATATTCAACGATCTAGCGGTTACCGCCAAAATACTCGTTGAAACGCAAGAGGCCAAGCGAATACTCATAATTGATCTCGATGTCCACCAGGGGGATGCGACGGCCTATGCCCTCGCAGATGAAACCCGGGTGTTCACTTTTTCAATGCACTGCGGCAGCAACTTTCCGTTTCGCAAACAGAGGTCGGACCGGGATGTAGCGTTGCCCGAGGGAACCGGCAATGATGAGTACCTCGGGATACTGGATCAGGAGCTTGCCGTTGTAATAAACGCCGCCGAACCCGACCTCGTACTGTACGATGCCGGAGCCGACGTACACTGTAAAGACCGGCTCGGCAAGCTCCAACTCACCGATGAAGGGCTGTATCTGCGCGATGAAATGGTGATAAACGCGTGTGTGGCAGAGGGCATTCCTGTGGCAACCGTTATCGGTGGAGGCTATGACCGGGATCTCGAGGCGCTTGCCGATCGTCATGCAATTACCATTCGTGCAGCAGCCGAAATCGCAGAAAAAAAATTGAGCCCCGCAGAGGAAAGGAGGTAGAAAAAACCTCTGGCGGGGCTCGCGCGGAATTGGAGGCGTGGCTGACGCTGCAGCACTACGTGCTACTGCGGGTTTCCGCCACTTTCGTGTTAGTAACGTACTAATACAAAAGATAAGAATCCAGTGGTTTTTGTAAAAAAACGCAAAGATTCTGTTAAATCTGGTATTACACCCCTGCCATGGCCCTATTGCGGTGCCCCTGTTAGAGCGCAGCAGTGCTCCTCGCAGGCTCTTTCATGGTAATGACCGGCCATTTCATGGTGAATCGGGCGTCTCCCTGCCGTCAGGATTTACGCC
>CAZMEV010000100.1:0-11400 GCA_964565375.1 uncultured Spirochaetaceae bacterium | reverse complement strand
TGCGTCCGGGATGCGGCACACTTTGGTTCCCGTCCGACAATGTAGGATCACCCGCTCACCTGCGTCCGTCGGGCCGGCTCGCGTTTTGTACCCCCGGAAACCCGGCGCGAGAGCCAGTTAGTGAGATCACGAAACACCTCCCTGCGATTGGTCTCATGAAAGAGCTCGTGGCGCGCACCTTCGTAGACTCGTGAGGTAACGTTCGACACCCCTGCCTCTTCGAGAAGTTCTTTTACGCGCTGATTTGCCGTACCCCAACCACCGACCGGATCCTCGCTGCCAAGCATCAGCAGCACCGGCCGGTCGGGCAGTCCCGGCTTGAGGTAGCGCCTGGAGTTCACCCTGAGCAACAGCCGGGTTAAATCACGAAAGAATCCTGCCGATGGGGTAAACCCGCTTCCCGGGTCATTGACGTATGCATCCACCACCTCCCGGTCCCTGCTGAGCCAGTCGAAAGGCGTTCGGGGTTGATGTATCCGGCGCGAATAACCACCGGTTGTAAGCGCAAGCAACCGCGGACTCCGCGCAGCCGGACCACGGATTGCCGCCGACGTGGAGGCAATCGCACGACCGATTACGCCCTTAAGACCGGGATGTGCGGCCGTTCCGCAGAACACGAAACCGGCATAGCGCTCTCCTGCTTCACGCATAACCGCACGGGCAACGAAGCTTCCGAAACTGTGCCCAAGCAGAATACACGGGATTCCGGCGAACTCACGCTCAATCCAGTCGGTAACAGCGCCGACGGTCTCCACCACATCGCGGTCACCGTCTTTCCTTGCAAGCAGCCCGGTCCGCCGTTCTTCCGGAAGCGATACTCCGTGGCCGGCATGATCGTAGGAGACCGCCGCGAAACGGGCCGCTGCAAGCACCTCGGCAAGCTCCCGGTAGCGTTCCTTGTGCTCGGCCATACCGTGCAACATGAGTACACAGCCACGCGGCTCAGCGGGCACATGGGCGAACGCTTCCCGTTCGCCTCCCATGTCACTCCGGTCATTCGGAATCGGAATCGCAACATTTTTTACCGTCATCACACTCCCCTTTCCCATGTGATTGTAATTAGTGACACAATGCCCTATCCACAATCAGCAATCAAATGTCATGCACCCCCTCGTAGTGTACTTTACCGTCGGAGGGTGTATAGCTACACTCTCAACCCAGATATGCGAGTACATAATTTTTACGCTGGCCCGGCCACCCTGCCGCAACGCGTGCTCGAAGACGCGTCGTCGGAGCTTGTTAACTATCAGGGACTCGGCCTCTCGATCATGGAAACGAGTCACCGCAGCAAAGAGTACGAACAGGTGCACAATCAGGCAATAGAACGTCTGACGAATCTGCTTTCTCTGGGTGATGAGTTCGATGTTGTGCTTCTTGGCGGTGGGGCGACTCTCCAGTTTGCCATGGTACCCATGAATCTTCTTAAACCCGACGTCTCCTGCGACATCGTGGTCAGCGGATCCTGGGCCAAGAAAGCGAAAGCCGATGCGCAAACGGTTGGCAACGTAACCGTAACGTGGGACGGCAAGGATCAGGGATATACAACGCTCCCCGATCCTGCATCGGTTAAAGCGAAACCCGGCAGTGCATATATGCACATTACCAGCAATGAAACCATACAGGGCCTGCAGTGGAACGATTTCCCCGATCTCGGAGATACACCGCTTGTCTGTGATATGTCGAGCGACATACTCAGCCGGCCATTGCCGCTCGATCGCTTTGATCTTATCTATGCCGGGGCTCAGAAGAACCTTGGGCCTGCCGGAGTCACGGTTGTTATTATCCGCAGGACGTTACTCGATCGTATGAACGCGAATCTTCCGGCATACCTCGCCTATCGGACTCATGTTGAAAAGAACAGCCTGTATAATACACCGCCGGTGTACGCGGTATATATGCTCAACAAAGTCCTTGGCTGGGTGGAAGAGAAAGGCGGACTCACTGCGATGGAGTCCCGGGCTGCCGAGAAAGCAGATCTTTTGTATGAAGAAATCGATAACTCTGACGGCTTCTATCACTGCCCGGTGGATCGCACCAATCGTTCGCGCATGAACGTGGTATTCCGACTGCCTGATGAAGAACTCGAGTCGCGGTTCATCGAAGAGGCTGCAGAAGAAGGGATGATCGGACTCAAAGGCCACCGCAGCGTTGGTGGTATCAGAGCGAGTCTCTACAACTCGCTCTCTCCGCAGGCGGTTGAAGACCTTACCGCCTTCATGCACCGTTTTGCGGCGGAACATCGCTGAACGGATACGGGAGAAGCTCATTAAACCGATAGCTGTGGCGCACACCCCTCGGATCGGCCAGATGCACCTCGGTTTCCGGGGTGCTGAACTCGGCGAGGACCTGAAGACACTCAGCACACGGGACAGCAAGAGGTTCGGCATCCGTAACGACAACGACGTATTCAATCGTCTGCCTGCCGATATCAGAAATCATACTGAGTACCGCCGCTCGCTCGGCGCAGATTGTGGCACCGTAACTGGCGTTTTCGACGTTACAGCCACCGTACAGTCCGTCATATTCTCGTGGCTTTACCGCGGCGCCGACCGAGAAGCCCGAATACGGACAATGTGCATTCTGTCTTGCGCGTGAGGCAGCCTCAAGTGCATTATCGAGTGTTTTCATATAATTGGAGAGTATACGTGCTATGATCAGCCTCACGCAACTTCGGGACTTCGAATAAAACGGGATCGTGCTTATGGATGTCTCGAGATACATACACACGGATCGGGTAGTATTTCTACAGAGCAGCGAAAAAGAGGATGCAATTCGTGAATTGACCGCCGCGGTCTGTCGTTCCATAGGTTTTGAGGACGAAGAACTTGTTGCGCGGCTCGTTTTCCGTCGGGAGGAACAAGTATCGACCCGAGTCAGCGAAGGCATTGCGTTGCCACATGCCAGGCTTCCCGACATCGAAGACACCGTAGCGGCGGTGGGAGTAAGCCACAATGGAATCGTCTATGATGGGGGAACTGTCCACCTGGTCGTGCTCATGCTTTGGGCCCGAACGACGAACTTGACCATTCTTGCCGATCTCGCACGTCTGCTGAAGCGCCCCAACCTGTATCAGCAGCTCGTAGCCGCAACCTCGGCAGACGAGATCGTAAGACTGCTCTGCGATCCGCCGGCGCACGTTGAGCGCCAGGAGAGACAGACTGCAGGCGCTGCCCAGATCATGGTTCATGCAATCCGGCTTGCTACGACCCTGAGAGCAGACGCGATTCTCTTTTACCCTGATGCCATGGGCTCACTTGAATTCCTGAGCCGGCACATTCCGGATGAGCTGTCTGCTGCCCGGACGGCCTACAACGGCAGACTGATGCTGCTGACAAATCAGACGGGCCGTTACAGCGAAAACGCCTTTATTGATGAGTTTGTGGAGTTGCCTGTTCAGGCAGCAACCAACAGCAGCATTAATTCGACCGCACTGCTGTTTCTGCTGTCCCGGGGCTTACTGAAACAGCATGAGAAGATCATGAGTGTTTTCGGCGAGCCGGCAAGTGGCGCACTTGATACGATTCATTTCACCGACCTTGAACGGGAGTTCTCGAGCTTTCTTCGTATACCTGACGGGGGCATCGGTGACGATGTGGAGCACCTTGTGTTTACCCGTGTACTCCAACTCGCGCTCGAGCTCGCCCAGGAAGGGCGTGAGGGCAAGCCTGCCGGAGCGATTTTCGTAGTCGGTGATTACGAAAACGTGAAAGACCACTGCCAGCAACTCCTCATAAATCCGTTCCGTGGAATCCCGGAAGATGAACGAAACGTCCTCGATCCGAGCCTTGAAGAGACCATAAAAGAGTTTTCAAGAATTGATGGAGCCTTCATTATTCGAGGAAACGGCCTGATAGAAAGTGCCGGGACCTATCTGCGGGCCGACAAAGCGTTTTCTAATCTGCCCTCAGGCCTCGGTGCGAGGCATGCCGCTGCAGCGGCGATCACAGAGGTCAGTGACGCAGTTACACTCGCAATAAGCGAGTCGACAAAGCGGATCAGTATTTTTCGCGGTGGTCAGCGTGTCATGGTAGTGTAACCGGGCGGGGGATTCTCATTGCCATTCCCGGGTTCCTGCTGAGAAACGAGTCAAGCGACTCCCTGTTTATGCGAAACACGTACAGATCAGTTTGCGCGCAAACCCGGTAGGGCATCGCAGTTCCGCGATGCAGGCATTGAAGGTCTCCTACAAGATCACCCCGGCTGAGCAGTACCGTTCCCTCAGAGCCTCTTTCCTTCTGCTGCTGGAAGGTTGCAACAGCCTCTCCCTCGCGAATAATCAGGAGTGCGTCCGGCATCTCACCAGCTTCGATAATCCAGGTGCCTGCAGGAATCAAAACCGGTTCAAGCACCGACTCAAGCCACATTCGCTGATAATCACTGAGCACTGCGAACGTTTCACTTTCGGCAAGCAGATTCCAGGTCTCTTCACTTCTATTACTGATAAGTCGAAGCAGTGTCCGCTCAAATTCGGTGCCGGATATCAGGTTCAGAAATCGACCTTTTTCAATAGTAATCGCCTCAACATCCGATTCTGCTACAATGTCGGCGGTACGCACGCCAGTGCTCAGTAGCGCCACCTCCCCGAAATAGTCATAGGCACCAAGCTTCTTCCCCCGCACAAGTTCTTCCGCCATGACTACCGCATTTCCGTTTACGATGACAAAGAAGTGGGTTCCCGAGCTTCCTCGCTCTATGATCTTCTCACCCCTGGCATAGCGACGCCATTCGACCATACACAGAAACTGCTGAATTTGCGTCACACTCAGCTCATCAGCAAAATCGAGATGCTTGAGAACATCGAGCACGCGGTAGGCATCCTCGTACGCCGGCTTCTCAGTATCGAAATAAATCGTATTCTCAATTCCGAAGGTAGCTCGTGAGAGTGAACCGTCGGCGGGCATATCCTTGGCAGCAATGTGAAAAAGGAGCATTCTGTCTCGAATCTCCCGCGGCAGCTTCTGCAGTTCAGTTACCGGCGTGTGAAGCGGAGGTATGCCTGCTTCATGGAAGATAACATCGCTGTCCCAGGCGAAACTGCGAAGCTGATCATAGCGTCGACGGTCAATGACCCCGCGCTCGAGAAGCTGCTCATGAATGGCGGGATCCGCCTGATGATCACTCGAGTACACAAGGCTTTTACCTTGAAACAGCAACCGGAACGCCATAGTGGGAATCGAGTGCATTGAGTAGTAGATCTGAAACTCTCCCCCGTGAAGGAAGAAAGGACGGCCGACGTACACCGGATGAAACGTAAAAAGGCGTTTCAGAAAGTCGGGAGATTCGCCGGAAAAGGCCGAATACTTTCGAAGAAAGCTCCCCATGATAGTATTCGTGGTGTACACATTTATCCGGCCCTCCTCGAGAATCTTCTGAAACGCTCCTGCATCGTGATCGGCGTGCGTATGGGTAATGATAATACTATCGATGATTTTCGGGCTCACATTCGACCGAGTGAGCCACTCGGTCGCGTTCACAGGCGGATCCACCATGATCCCGCAGTGATTAAGCCAGATAATGAATCCGGATGTATTGTCCGCCGGGTCGAATCCATGACTCGGTCCGAGGCAGGTTACACCGAAGCGCGGAGCGACGAAGGGGTCCTCAAGCCGCTCCCCGATCACATGGAGATCGGTATACTCGACATGATCGGGAACTCGAACCTGCTCTCGCCCGTTCCACTCGAACCGAAATACGCGACCGAGATGCTGTATCGAGACCCCATCGACCTCAACTCTCCCCTCTTCATCCAGAGTGATCACGTCGAGCAGGTCATCCAGCGTCATAGAGCCGCGAAAAAAATTCAGCTCCCCGCGAATATCCGGTACGAACACATCGTCACCGGCGCTGAATGTATCGATAGTCAGATCCAGGTTCTCGGGCCCGAACACCGACTCGCGGATTGCAGTGCGAAGACGGTCAGCCTGCTCGGCAGTGCAGATGACCCGAACCCGTTGCTTTTTGATGAAGTAGTTGAAGTAAATCGGAAACTCCATGTCTCCGACATTTATAGCCTTCGACCAGTTAAACAGTTCACGCGGCAGAACAAAGATCTGCGGTACCGAATCCGCGCTGGTGATCGTATCCTTAATGGTTTCAGGAGGTGCACCTACCTGAATAGGCCCGACAGGAGTTCTTACAAGTGTCCCTCCCCGCGGCAGCCGACGTATAATATCCTGGGTGTCTGTTCTCTCTTCCTGCATTCGCGAATCCATCCCCCAAAGCAATTCCTTTGTCTGGAGTGTACTTCGCAAATGATTTATTCACAACGAACAGCGGCGGACAAAGCCCTTAAACAGCGCAAGAGCATTCTCGTCAGTCTCAGCCATCATTTCCGGGTGCCATTGAACCGCCATAAGAAATCGCTCGTCATCCAGTTGTACACCCTCGACCACACCGTCATCGGCGCGCGAAACCACGCGCAAAGCCGGGCCAACATCCTTGACCGCTTGATGGTGGAAGCTGTTTACGTTGAACCGCTCTTTTCCGATGAACTCATGTACATAGCTGCCCCGTTCAACGACGACCGAGTGAGAGGGAGCGTCGAGTGGCATACGGTCGATTAAAGAATGCATAATGCCCTCTGGCTTCTGCTTTTCGAGATCCTGATAGACGGTTCCACCGAAATGCACATTAATAAGCTGAATGCCACGGCAAATCCCCATGACTGGAAAGGAATAATTGTTCACGCACTCAGAGAGAAGTGAGAACTCGTGCCGATCCCGATGCGGCTTCACCTCACCGAGCCCATACATCGGCTGTTCGCCGTAAGCCAGAGGATCAATATCGGTTCCACCGGTGAAAATAATACCGTCAAGGCGCTCAAACGCTGAAAAAAGCGCCTCGGTGTCGTTCAAAATCGGCAAAACCACCGGGGTTCCGCCGGCTTTCGCCACAGCGTTGACGTAATAATCGATAAAGCCTTGTCGCGTCGTGATGGTTATTCCAATGACTGGCTGCACGTGGAGACTCCCCTTATTCCCTTATTTTGATTGCTGTTACCTTAATTACTGCCGAACGACGCAACGGACGAAGCGTCCGGGTTCGACTTCGAGAAGCGCGATTTCCTGTTTACAGATTTCCTGACGAATCGGACAACGGCCGTAGAATCGACAGAGCGGTTCCGGGTCAACAGGGCTGGGAACATCACCCTCAAGAATAATCCGATTCTGCCGGTTACGACGGTCGATACGGGGAATCGCCGAGACGAGGGCTTCCGTATACGGATGAAGTGGCCGGGCAATCACCTCTTCGGCTGGTCCCAGTTCGACAATCTGGCCCATGTACATAACCGCGATCCGGTCACTGACATGTTTCACCACGGACAGATCGTGCGCGATGAACAGATAGGTCAGATCGAACTCTTTCTGAAGGTCATCGAACAGATTCAGAATCTGCGCCTGTATAGAGACGTCGAGCGCAGACACCGGTTCATCGAGCACAAGAAACGCCGGATCAAGGGCCAGGGCCCTGGCTATCCCGACACGCTGTCTGCGGCCACCGTCGAGCTCATGGGGATAGCTGTTTACTAACCGCCTTGCAATTCCGGCATAGTCCATAAGCTCCGCTACCCGCTGCCGAAGCGGCTCGCCGCCGCGGTACATTCCGTGAACACGCAACGGTTCGGCGATAATATCGCTGACACTCATCCGGGGATCAAGCGACGAAAATGGGTCCTGGAATACGATTTGCGCTCTCCGAGTGAACTCTTTCATGCTCTTCCGGTCGAGTGACTGCAGGTCGGTTCCTCTGAATCGGACATGACCTTCGGTGGCTGGAAGCAGCCGTACCATGAGGCGGCCAGTTGTAGATTTCCCGCATCCACTTTCACCGACAAGCCCGAGCGTTTCACCTTCGGAAATCGAAAAATTCAATCCATCCACTGCGTGAAGCATTCCCTGCTTCGTCGGGAAGATCTTCTTCAGGTTTTCAACTTCAATGAGCACACTGGACATATCAACTCTTCCCTCTATCATGCAGGAAACATCGGGACAGGTGTCCGTCTGCCACCGGATACATATCCGGCTTGGAGGCGGGACAACGGTCGAACGCGTACGGGCACCGGGGATGAAAGCTGCAGCCGGAGGGCAGTTCCATTGCGTCCGGCATAAGACCGCCGACCGGATTCAACTTTGAACGACCTACCTGATCGAGATCAGGAATAGAGGCGATAAGACCCTTTGTATACGGGTGCTCCGGTTTGTCGAATACCGTATCCACGTGGCCGGTTTCCATCAGATCCCCTGCGTACATCACCGCCACTTTGTCCGACACTTCCGAGACCACCCCGAGATCATGACTGATCATAATCATCGCCGAATTGAACTCGTTCTTCAGGCTCTTCATGATTTCGAGAATCTGAGCCTGGATCGTGACATCGAGGGCGGTGGTAGGCTCATCGGCTATAAGCAGAGCCGGATTACACGCAAGGGCCATTGCAATGACGACTCGCTGCTTCATCCCTCCGGAAAACTCATGCGGGTAGTTATCCACTCGTGAAGACGGGATACCCACGAGATCAAGCATTTCACCGGCTCGCTTGAGTGCATCCTTCCAGGAAGTTCCCTGATGCAGGTGGACATTCTCGGCAATCTGGCGACCGACGGTGAAAACCGGGTTCAGGGAAGTCATAGGATCCTGAAAAATCATCGAAATCTTATTTCCACGAATCCGCCGCATCTCCCGCTCACTTCTGGCCAGCAGGCTCTGACCATTGAACAGGATATCTCCATCCACGATGCGGCCGGGTGGATCGGGAACGAGCCGCATAAGTGCCAGCGCTGTGGTCGTTTTGCCGGCTCCCGTTTCTCCCACGAGCCCGAGCGTTTCACCGGCTTTCAACGCAAAGTCGATTCCGTTTACCGCCTCAGCGGTCCCATCGTCGGTTTCGTAGTGCACATGCAGATTTCGTACTTCGAGAACGTAGTCACTGCTCACCAGAAGGCTCCTTAACGTGTCTTGCCTATCGTTTTAATCGCGGATCGAGCGCATCCCGCAACCCGTCGCCGAGGAGGTTAAACGCAAGCACAGTTACCATGATTGCAATACCCGGGAATGTTGCGATCCACCAGGCATCGCGCAAATACTGCCTCCCGCCGGAAAGCATTGCGCCCCACTCTGGAAGCGGTGGTTGCGCGCCAAGACCGAGGAAGCTCAAGCCGGCAGCAATGATAATCGTATCACCAATACGAAGTGTGGCTTGTACAAGGATCGGAGCGAACGCGTTCGGAATCACATGGCGAGCAATAATCCAGCGGTCATTCGCTCCGAGCGCTCGCGCTGCTTCCACGAATTCATTTTCTTTCACCGACATAACCGATGAGCGGATAATCCGCGCAAAATACGGAATCGAGTTAACGCCGACCGCGATCATGAGATTTGTCAGACTCGGGCCAAGCGCGGTCACCAAAGCAACCGCGAAAATAAAACCGGGAATCGCAAGGATCACATCCATGAACCGCATGATGAGCTGGTCCTCACGTCCACCATAGTAGCCTGCGACTGCGCCGAGTGTGCCTCCCACGAGAAGCCCTATGGATGTCGTAATGAACCCTATCGTCAATGAAAGACGCGAACCGTGTATAATCCGCGAGAGAACATCCCGGCCAAGGTTATCGGTTCCCAGAAGATTATCTGCCGATGGCGCCTCGAATCGACGCGTTAATTCCTGATCGTCAAGCCCCTCCGGCGCAACAAAGTCTGCCCCTATTGAGACAAATGCGAGAAAAACAAGCAGAACCAGTCCGGACATTGCCCACTTGTTCTTTCTAAACCTCCGCCAGGTTTCCTGAAAGCGCGTTCGCTGCTTTCGTCCCTTTGTCGGCGCAGGCGATTCAGCTGTCGCACCTTCCGGCTTACTTTCGCCCGGCAGCCCCGCCGACGCGCCGGATTCAACGCTCTCGGCATTCCCCGCCGCCGTCGCCTGAAACGAAGGAGTATCGAAGTTTCCACGCTGGTCCGATTGCGATGTGTATTCCATACGCTACCTGTACTGAGTCCTTACTCTCGGATCAATAATTGCATACATCAGGTCTACAACGAGATTCACAACGCTGAATATGATTGCGTACGTGATGATAATGCCCTGCACCACGTTGTAATCCTGTGCACGCACGGCGTCGATCAGCAGACGTCCGATCCCTGGCCACGCGAAAATCCGCTCCGTAACGACTGATCCCCCCAGGAGGACGCCGAAACGAAGACCAGCAATGGTCACTACCGGCATGAGCGCATTGCGCAGCGCATGGGAAAACACTACAACCCGTTCACTCAAACCTTTGGCCCGAGCAGTACGTACATAATCCTGCCTGAGCACTTCAAGCATGGACGAGCGCGTAATTCTGGTAATAAAAGACGCGTGCGCCGTTCCGAGCACGATCGCCGGCATGACGATATGGCGCAGCGAACCGTATCCGGAAGCTGGAAATAAGGTATATCCAAAATTATTGTGCCAGAACACGGAAAAGAAGAGAATCATCATCAACCCCAACCAGAAGTTGGGCATGGAAACACCCAGCAGAGCGGTAAACATCGCACCGCCGTCCCACGCGGTGTACTGTTTAACCGATGCGACGATTCCCGCGAGAACTCCTATGAGAATTGCCACAACCATAGATGCAGCGGCGAGCTGCATGGTAGCAGGCAGTCGTGAGATGATGATTCCCCAGACCGGTTGCCCGGTACGGAACGACTGGCCGAGATTCCCCCGCAGCATTCCCCCGAGAAAGCGACCGTATTGCACAAAAAAAGGATCATTCAACCCGAGGCTTTCCCGCATAGCTTCTACCTGAGCCACAGTAGCGTCCTGTGGAAGCAGAAGCTGCGCGGGATCACCCGGGGTGAAGTGCATAATCGCAAACACAATAAACGAAGCGCCGAAGAGTACCGGAATGAGCGAAAGCACTCGTTTTGCTATGTACTTAACCACGTGAAAAGCACCTCAGAGAACTCCAGCGTCCGGGCAATGGGCTCGGACGCCGAGTTGTCGTGGACAGTCACACCCCCGCACCGGCACCCGGCGCGGGGGTGTACATCAACTGTTGGTCTGTACCTACTCCAACCCAACTTCATGGAACATATGATACCCCGAAGGAGAATGCCTGAAACCGGTTACGTTGGACTGAATTCCAACGGCCTCACGGTCGTCGGCAATCGGGATCCACGCGGCGTAGTCCGAGAGAAGCTCCTGAACCTCGCCGTAGATCTCTGCGCGTCGGTCCTGGTCGGGCTCATTCTGGCCCTGCTCAAGAAGCTCGTCGATTTCTGCGTTGTCTATGTGCGCGCGGTTGGCGGCACCGATGTTGCTCGAGTGCGCGTTCGAATACAGCGCGTGGTGCGGATCTCCAGTGCTTGCAAGCCAGGCGAGCATGCCGAAGTCGTGATTACCGGCGGCCGTGTAATCGA
>CAZMEV010000099.1:3775-11843 GCA_964565375.1 uncultured Spirochaetaceae bacterium | reverse complement strand
TTTCCGCAGCAAGAGGTCAATCAAGAAGGTTCTTCAGACGGTCTAGTGTAAGGCCGCATAGAAATTAAGATATCCGTGAATGTTAAGGAGACAAGAACGATGAAACGGAAAACACTGGTTACAATGCTGGCCTTGGTGCTGGCACTCGTTCCCGCGGCGATTCTAACCGCGGGTGATTCTCCTGTCGGAGCCGGCAATCTGCTGATCTCGGTTGAGGAAGCAGCAGAGCTCCAAGGCACCGAAAACGTTGTCTTCGTGGACGTACGACAGGCGGACGACTTCGAAGCCGGTCATATTCCCGGCGCCCGTCAAGTCTGGCGACCGGATTACGGCGCAGACAGCGGCGAGTACGAGTACCGCGGAATGCGAGCCGATGCGGAAAAGTTCCATGAACTGCTCGGTAGGCTTGGAATTGAAGCCGACACACACGTCGTGGTCTACACTCATGGCAACAACCATGACTCCTTCCGCTTCACATGGCTGCTCGAACAGTACGGCCACCCGAGCAAGAACACTTCCATAATTAACGGGCAGTTTCCAGCATGGGAGCGCGCCGGCTATGAAGTAGCCACCGGTCCCCAGGAATCGGTAGAGACTGTGACCTACGAACCGCCACACGACATCGACGAAAGCCGTGTTGCAACACTCGACGATGTTCGACGGGGGATTCAGGATGACGATGTTGTCGTGCTGGATACCCGAACCGGCCTCGAGCACTGGGGCATCGCCCTCTACGACGGCGCGTTCCGTCGCGGACATATTCCGACAAGTGTTCATGTCAACTATGTCGAGAATTTCACCGACGATGGCGTGCTGCACGTTGAAGCACTTCGTGAGATGTATGAGGAAGCCGGAGTCACACAGGACAAGGAAATCATCGCATGGTGTCAGAGCGGCGTTCGAAGCTCCATGACGACCATGCTTCTCGGTGACGTGCTTGGTTATGAAAACGTGGCAAACTACGACGGAAGCTGGATCGAGTACAGCTATCACCGCGATGAACCGGTTACCGCCTACTTTCTGTACATTATCAGTGCTATTTCCATCGCCGCCATTATCGGGCTCGGCGTCTGGCATTTCCTCCGCGTACGGGCCGGTCAACCGAGCAAGATCATCAAAATCGATATCGCCGTCACTATCGCGTTCATCGTATTCCTCGGCTGGTATTTCAATCTCTTCAGCCTGATAAGCATGGATCGCATCGGTGAGTTGCAGATGTGGATTGAAGGAATGGGCGCCGCAGCACCGCTGGTCTTCATGGGGCTGTTTACGGTGGGAACAATCGTGTTTCTGCCCGGCTTGCCGTTTGCAATCGTTGCGGGCATCGTATTCGGCCCGATATGGGGAACAGTCTATGCATCGATCGGTTCGTCGATAGGAGCTGCTCTCGCCATGCTCGCCGGCCGCTACCTGTTCCGGCGTTACGCGGAAAGCCTTGCCGAGAAGTACCCCAAGGTGAAGAAAATCGACGACGGGGTCGCTAAGCACGGCTGGCGGATGCTCATGATTACACGGTTTATTCCGATCGTGCCATTCAATGTGCAGAACTATGTATATGGTCTGACTAAGATCCCATTCTGGACATACGCGCTTCTGAGCTGGCTGTTCATGCTGCCCGGTACCGCTGCCTACGTGTTCATTTCGGGCGCGGCAGTAAGTGGCGCGGAACCAGGCCAGATTATGATGTATTTTGCGATCGGCGCTGTGCTTCTCGTTGGCATGTCGCTCGTACCCAACTTATTGAAGAAGAAATCAAGCGCCGCTGAGGTGCTAAGCTGACATTATCCCGGCATAGGTCATACCGCCGGTTGATTCTTCTGAAACGAATCGACCGGCGGTCGGCCTGGTGCCGGCTTTGTCTTCTGTTTCCGGACCGGCTTTCGCGCGGTGCGCGACAGCCGGTCCTTTTTTTATATCTCGTGGGCCGTTTCAGTTCGGCTCAGACTTCCTGTGTCCACGTATAGCCTGTTTCACCGATCGCTGTTCTCAGTCACGGTATCAGCCCTTGAACTGCATCATCTTTATATAGTATTATTCTGATATATGTTTGATGTTGCAATAATCGGTTCAGGTCCTGCTGGTATCGAGGCAGCCCGGGAAGCGGGCAAGTACGGTCTAAAAGCGGCTCTTGTGGGCGAAATGCCTCCAGGAGGACGCGCGGCTATGGGAAGTCTTCTGCCGAGTAAAGTATGGCTTCACGCGGCGATGAGCAGATCAGCAGGCGCAGCAGAAACGGGGACAGCTGATGCCGCTGCGATAACGCAGGAAATCCGCCGCACCCAGGGAGCATGGACCTCAGGGCTTGCCGAAGAGCTTGAACAACTCGGTGTCACGTTTTTCCGCGGTACCGCCCGTATTACTTCCCCGAATACGATCGTCATCCATGCGCGGGAAGATGAGTTTGAGCCAAATGAGCTCAAAACCCGGACGATTCTTCTGACAACCGGCTCGGAGCCTACGTTCACAGAGACTGTCCGACCGGACGGAGAACGCATTATTGCGCCCCGTCACACGCAGAAGCTTTCCGAGATTCCGCGCCATATTGTCTTCGCTGGAGGAGGTGTAACAGGTACCGAATACGCAAGCGCGTTCGCCCGTCTCGGTAGCCGGGTTGAAATCTTTACGAGAGGCAAAACACTGCTGCGACGGGGAGAGCCTGCGGCCGCACGATTTCTCACTGAACACCTTGAACAGGAACTCGGCGTGGTCATCCACCGGGACCAGACCGTCACTGATGTGTCGCGACGGAACGGTGAGGTGATCACAACAAGCGATGGCGGAACTACAATCCAAAGCGAGTACGCATTTATTGCTACCGGGCGCCATCCTGACCTTTCGATTATAGACCATGCCGAAAGCGATGGCTCCCTATCCTTCGAGCGTGACGAGAAAGACTGCCTCCGCACCGACGAGTATGGACAAACCTCAGTTGCAGGGATTTACGTAGCAGGTGATGCGGCAGGTGGTATACTCATCGCCAACAAAGCAACCTGGGAAGCAAGACGGGCGATTCGCCACATAGCCGGCAAAGATCTTCGAACGCTTCCGGCTGCCGAATGGGCGGTCGAGGCTGTCTACACCGAACCGCAGGCTGCATGGATCGGTGATGTGCAGAGGCTGCCTGCCGCAGAGACCACGGAGATTGGAATACGCGAACGCCCGTATAGTCGCCTTCTCCTTGCCCACATAGATCACGCGGAGACAGGATTCTTCAAAATCTGGTATGCAAAGGATTCCGGTGCGATCCTCGGTGCGTCGGCGGCTGGTTCTCAGGCAGCTGAACTTCTGACTCCTGTTCAGATGGCCATGCACCAGGGGCTCAGTGTGGAACAGCTCGCAGCAATCCCGGCGCCCCACCCCACCTTCAGTGAGCTTGTGACTCACTGATACTCTAAAGGATCAGACACGACGATTCGGCCGGGCAACACGGTCCGGCCGGAGGGCAATTGCAAGCCGGGCCGTCGAAAATCGGAACGCTTCACATTTGACAGGCAAAGTTGTCGGCCACCGGAGCTTCCGGGCAATGATGCGCAGACAATTCTGGGGTACAATGCAGGCGGCTTGAACGCAATATACTGATCAGAATGGAGGCGAGTATGCCGGACAGTGGTTCGAAAAACCCGAAAGACGTAATTGAAAGCGGTGAAGCTGTGCTTGGAGTAGAACTCGGCTCGACGCGAATCAAAGCAACCCTGGTTGGGCCGGATTTTCTTCCTATCGCGAATGGCTCCCACGCATGGGAAAACCAGCTCATTGATGGAATCTGGACGTACTCTATGGAGAATGTCTGGGGCGGTCTGAAAGGATGTCTTTCGGACCTGCGTAATGATGTCGGCAGACAGTACGGAACGGAGCTTACCCGTGTTGCGGCCGCCGGCTTCAGCGGGATGATGCACGGCTACATCGCGCTCGACAGGCACGACAACCTTCTTGTCCCATTCCGGACCTGGCGAAACAATATCACCGGGCCTGCATCCGAAGAGCTTACTCGCGTGTTCGATTTTCCAATACCACAACGGTGGAGTATTGCGCACCTGTACCAGGCAATGCTGAATGGAGAAGAGCACGTTTCATCTATCGCAAAGCTCACTACCCTTGCAGGCTATGTACACTACACCTTGACCGGCGAGTTCGTGCTGGGACCCAATGAAGCTTCAGGCATGTTTGCTGTGGACGAGAACACTCTCTCCTTTGACGCGAAACGTATTGAGCGGTTTAACGAACTCATAAAGGATTACGGTTTCTCGTGGAGGCTCGAAGATATTCTTCCAACGGTAAAACCCGCCGGCGAACATGCTGGAACACTTAAGCCTGAACGACTGCGCGAAATCGATTCCGAAAGCACCATTACCACCGACATACCATTATGCCCACCGGAGGGCGATGCCGGAACAGGAATGATTGCCACCAACAGTGTTCGTAAACGGACCGGAAATGTTTCAGCGGGCACCTCCGTTTTTGCAATGATCGTTCTCGAGAAGGCACTCAGCCGCGCCCATTCCGAGATAGACATGGTAGTAACACCTGACGGCAGTCCGGTCGCAATGGCCCACTCGAATAACTGTCTGTCAGACACCGATGCATGGGTAAGGCTTCTCGGCGAAGCCGCTGCAGCCCTCGGGGGCGAGGCAGACACTGAAAACCTCTACAGTACGGTGTTGCAGAAGGCACTTGAGGCAGACCCCGACGCAGGTGGCCTGACCGCAATTCCCTATGTGTCCGGCGAACACGTAACCGGTTTTTCCGAAGGCCGCCCTCTGTTTGTTCGAAATGATAACGCCTCGTTCACCTTTTCCAATTTTGTCCGGGCGCTTCTGTATTCGGCCATATCTGCGATGAGAATAGGACTTGATGTACTTTTCGAGCGCGAACAGGTAAAGGTCGACGAGATTCGCGGTCACGGAGGCTTCTTCAAGACACCCGGTGTTGGACAGCGCATTATGGCTGCCGCAACGAAATCTCCCTGCACCGTCATGGAAACGGCCGGTGAAGGCGGGTCATGGGGCATTGCTCTGCTCGCAGCATTTCTGCTCCGCTCAGACAGAAAACTCTCGCTTCCGGACTTTCTCGACCATGTGTTTTCCGATGCGACGAGCAGCACCGTCGAACCGCTTTCCGAAGATATGGAAGGCTTCGATCAGTATCTTCTGCGCTACAAGGGAGCTCTCGCCGCCGAGCACGCTGCGGTTGAAAATCTGGACTGAACGGCCTCTTACCGGCAGGAATCCAGAGTCAGAGAGGTGACTCCGGCGTTAAAGGGGGAAGACAATGTCTTCCCCCGGGCATAGACATTGTCTTCCCAAATGATACCTCGAACCGATGTTTACATTCAGGCCGCAACAAGTATGAAATCGTACCGATTGCCGACGCTATTCAAGGTCCGGAAAAAACTGCGTCAGGGGAAACTGTTCGGCTTTACGCCCACTTTCCATCGTCGCAATCAGGTACTCGAGAAGCGGAAGGTCACCGTTGGCGATCAGACCGCGCTCTTTGAGCATCGGAAGCGCCGAGGCCATCGAGCGAACAATCGACAGTCCCTCGAGCGTTATCCCTTTCATTGCTTCAAGCGCCTCCGGAACCGAGGCGCCGGCGCCGAGCATTCTCGCGAACCGGATATTTCTTCCTCCGACGACGGTAACGAAGTAGTCACCGGCGCCGGGCAGTCCGGCGGCGAAACGATCGAGCTCCCCGTGCACCTTAAGAACATGCCGGATTTCGCTTGTCCCTTGAGCAAATACCGCCGCCTCGAGGTTATGCGTATGGGCTCCCGCCTCATCAGTGCCGCCAAGACGCTCGAGCATACCGGATGCGATTCCAACACCGAGCGTGTAGGCATTCTTCAGGGCAACACCAATTTCGAGCGCAAACCGGTGAACCGTCGGGCGAATAACGTAATAGTCGGTTCGAAGAATTTCCGCGATCCATCTGGCTCGTTCGACCGAAAGCGAACCCACGAGAACGCAGGACGGCCGGCGGCCGGCGAGTTCGCCTGCGATACAGGGACCGCCAATGCCCGAGACCTCGCAGCGCGGACCACCGGCTGCAACTATGCCGCGTTCGAGCACGTCGTTGAGCGTTACCAGCTCCCCGCTCTCGGACACATCAAGTCCCTTGGTTATTGCGACCACAGGCTTCGGCTGCCTCAACGTCGCCCCGAGTGTTTTCCCCTGCCAGGCAACGCCGGCCGAATTCACACCCGAGACAATAAGATCCACATCGTCGAGCGCCTCATCGATACGATCGATCTGAAAAGCAGTCACCCCTTCGGGCATGTATCGTTTCAGTGCAGGATGAAAACCCGTTGCCTGCACCGATGCGATGATATTCGTATCCAGATGCGTTCCGACCAGCCGCACCTCATGCCCGTTGTCCGACAACGGAAACGCCACGGCTGAGCCCATGACCCCTGCGCCAACTATTGCAGTTACTGCCATAAGACCTTTGACGTGTCTGGCGCAACATGCGCGGCGGCGAGAAAAACAGCTCTCACAGTACCACCTCGTACTCAAACCCGAACTCGTCTGCGAGCTCCTTCAGCTCAAGGTCTTCCGTGGGCGTGTTCTGTCGAAACGCAACCAGCGTGCGGCACGGATCCCCGGTGGTCGAAAGCGGTACATAGTGCCACGTTCCCCGCTTCAACGTGATGCCCGTCCCTCGAGGTATCCTGAATGCAGCGACTGTTTCAGGATCCGGAACAGGTGCCTTCCCGGGCGTGCCGAGCACTACAGCAATATCCGCATCAAGCGGAACCATCGTCTCGCTGGTTTTCACATGCCGTTCGAGAGCGGGAACGATACGTTTTCCGTGCTTGGTGTACACCAGGCCGAACGAAACAGGCGCCGGCGAATCAGCGATAGACAGATCGTTCCAGAAATTGAACAGCTCTGTATCGGCAGTCGGCGCTGACGTCCCCGGTTCGATAAGTTCCCCGTACGGTTTCACATTATCGATCGTAGCGGTTACCACGCTGATGCTCTTTGTTTCCATGACGTGCGCCTCCTATTTCCTATTGGATCACTTTACGATCGATTACATCATGCCTTACCGACATCCACCACAATCTTGCCACTCACTCCCCCCGCCTCGAGCAGGGCATGGGCAGCGCCCACCTCCTGAAGTGTAAACACCTTTTCATGCAGCACCGGGCGAAACCGTCCCTCCGCTGTCCAGCGTGACACGGTTTCGAGGATACTCCCGTAGTGCGAGAGCTTCGTCCTGCGAAGCAGTCCCAGGAGCATAAAAACGCCCGAGAACGTCATATCGCGCTGATGTACCAGGGTCAGATCCGCCTTTGTCCGAAGGGCAATTCCAAGCAGATGCCCGCTTTCGCGCACCGCCTTCATGCTTGTTTCAACGTTATCTCCGCCCACCGTATCGAATACGACGTCGAATCCGCGGCCTGAGGTAATGCGCGCCACATAGTCTTCGACCGTCTCCTCCCGGTAGTTAATGACTTCGTCGGCGCCCAGTTTACCGGCGATCTCCGCCTTGTCCGGACCTGAAACCGTGGTGGCCACGCGTGCGCCGAGCGCTTTCGCCATCTGCACCGCCACATGTCCGACACCGCCGGCCCCGGCGTGCACAAGCACATGATCGCTCGGAGTTACGCGCGCACGGTCCACAAGCGCAAGCCACGCCGTGATCGTCACCAGCGGAACGGCCGCCGCCTCACGAAAACTCAAGGAAGCGGGCTTGCGGGCAACAAGCCGGGCATCGGTTCCCATGTACTCGGCAAGAGCTCCCTGCCACCCCTTGAAGCCGCCGGCGAAAGCGTATACCTCATCTCCGACCGAAAGGTGTTCCACCCCCTCGCCGACCGAGTCCACAATTCCTGAGACATCGCTGTGAAGCACTGCCGGAAAATCAGGCGCTACCGGAATCAGTCCGCGCCGAACTTTGGTGTCGACAGGATTCACACTTGTCGCCATGACGCGAATTACGACTTCACCCCGACCGGCCTTCGGCTTTTCGAGCTCGCGCTCGACGAAAACATCCGGTTCGCCCCACTTTTCGACCACCATCGCTTTCATTTCCGGCTCCTTTTCGCAGTATTTTTTTCAGGCTGATG
>CAZMEV010000099.1:0-3675 GCA_964565375.1 uncultured Spirochaetaceae bacterium | reverse complement strand
ACCACCATCGCTTTCATTTCCGGCTCCTTTTCGCAGTATTTTTTTCAGGCTGATGTTCTGAAACGCTGCACACGCACATCGCGCGGGTTTGCGGCCGCCCGACGGCGAAGCATTTCGAGTACCCTGTCGGGATCAGGCAGTCCGCCGTTTTCCGCGGCGATGCGCTCGACATCGCCCTCCGATGCACAGTCGATCGCCTCCACCGTTCGCTCGGCGGCAAGCGCGATGTCCCACGATGCCGCCAGATCGCCCGCGGTCCGGTCGCTGAGCTCGGCGAACACCCGCCGCACACCGAGCCGGCGGTAACAGCTTAGCGCCGCGGATCCGACAACCGTATCGAATACCGACGCCCCTCTCTCGTCCCGCAGAAAAGCGCGCACGTCTCCTGCATCCTCACCGAAAAGCCAGAGAACCGGATGCAGCCAGGGCCCGTCGACTTCGCAGTATACGTTATTCCCTGCATCGTAGATACGAAGCATGTGGCTATGTTACCCGGAGAAACGCCGGGGCGCAAATGCTTATCGCGGTGAAAGACTCCTCCGCGTAGGGGAACCTTGTACGACGATAGTGTGTAGGCCAAGACCACCATCTAAAGCGACTCAGGTCAGCTCTTCATCGAACACAACCGCGACTTTTCCGCATTCTCCAGCAGCCATGATCTCATAGGCCTTCGATGCATCCGCAAGAGAAAAACGGTGCGTGACCAGGTCATGCGGATGAATTCCCCACGACGCGAGCCGCTCGACGAGCTCTTCCATAAGCCATGAACTGGTAACCCAGGAGCCGTGAATGCGTTTCTGTCCGTGGATAAGGTCCGGGCTCGGTTCGAAGGTGACATCCCCTCCTTCGCCGAGGAAGACGGTATCGCCCCACCGGGCCGTGCACTGCACCGCCAGACGCCGCGCCTTTCCATTGCCCGAACAGTCAATGACTTTCTCGAATCCACGCGAATCCGACTCGCGCATAAGCTTCTCGGCGAGACCATCAGAAAAGCTGTGGGCTTCGTCGAGAAGATTGAGCTTGCGGCACAGTTCAATGCGATACTCGGAGACATCGACTCCGACGAGTTTCCTGGCCCCCATGGCCCGGGCAAGCATAAGTGTTGCCATACCCACCGGGCCGAGTCCGGTGACAAGAACGCGATCGTTGCCGGAGATACCCACCTTTTCCAGTCCCTCATAGGCGGTTCCGAAACCGCAGGCAACCTGGGCACCATCGACATAGGAAAGCGAATCCGGTAGCGGCACAAGGTCCTTTTCATCGACAAGCATATATTCGGCCATTCCCCCGTCGCGCTGCCAGCCATACGCCTGGCGGTGTTCGCTCTGACAGCTGATCATGTAGCCGCGGCGGCAGTCGTAACACACACCGCAGCCGGAGATGTGATACACGACGACCCGATCACCGACCGAAAACCGTTTCAGGCCCGCGCCCACCTCGACAATCTGTCCGCACGGCTCATGCCCCGCGATAACATTCTGATAGGCCTCCGGGCCTTTACCAAGGTGTTCGCGGTAAATTGCGCGAATATCGCTTCCACAGATTGTCGAAGCTTTCACCTTGATTACTGCCTGTCCGAATCCCGGCTCCGGTTTCGGAAACGTCTTCATTTCAACCGTGCTGTTTCCCGGCAGCACGGCGCCGGTCATTGTACTCGACATAACAATTCCTTCTTCTCAAAGTCGATTTGCTGAAGGCATGATCGGTTACAATCCTGCCTCAGCGACACGCAACCGTATTACCAGGCGCAGTATCCGCCGTCGATCAACAGATCGGCTCCGGTCATGTAATCCGATACCGGTGCTGCGAGGTAGCACACAGCTCCCTGCAGATCTGCGGTCTCGGCCATTTTCCCCAGCGGGATCCTGTCGAGCCAGAGCGGTAGCATCTGTTGGCCTTCCGGGCTTTCGAGCAGCTTGTCCACAAGCGCTGTCCTGGTATACCCCGGGCTTATGCTGTTCACCCGTATGCCGTGCTCGGCCCATTCGGCGGCGAGGCTGCGGGTCAAATGCAATACTCCGGCTTTCGAGGCGTTGTATGCGGCCTGCTTCTGCGGCGTGTTGGAGATGTGTGCCGACATGGAAGCCGTGTTGATGATCTTGCCGTACGAGCTTTTTGCCATATACCTCGCCTCTTCCCGGCAGCACAGATAGACCGCATCGAGATTCAGCGACTGAATTCTGCGCCACTCGTCGAGCGGCATATCCATGGCGTCATGCCACATACCGACCCCGGCGTTATTCACCGCAATCGTCAGCCCACCCCAGGTGGAATGCACGGTTTCGAGCATGCGCTTCACCGCGGCTTCATCCGTTACATCCGCCTGGATACCGATGGCGCTGTAACCGTCCTTCACCAGCTCGCCGGCAGCGGCTTCCGCGCCCGCCTTATCAAGATCCACGACTGCGACATTCGCACCGGCTTCCGCAAGAGCCCTTGCGAAGCTTTTACCGATTCCCTGCGCCCCGCCCGTCACGAGCGCGGTGGTCCCGTCCAGTTTGAACCGTTCAAGTATTGTCATTTCCTACTACCACCTTATCTGTATCGATTTGAGTCCTGAAACCAACTTCCGCGTTTCAAAGAATGCCGCCGGCAATCGGGACGTTGATCCCCGTTATATAGCTCGCGTCATCGCTCATCAAAAACGCAACCGTTCCCGGAATCTCGTCGATTGAACCGCAGCGACGCATGGGCACCTGACCGATCATCTCCTCGGCGGCCCGTTTCGGATCACTGGAGAAGTACTGGGAGCCGACCTTCGCCTGAAGTTCCACCTGCCGGTCCCACATATATCCCGGTCCCATGAAGGCGGGACTTATCGCATTGACCCGCACGTTATGCGGAGCCAGATCCTTGGAGGCTGTCTGCGTAATACCAACAACCGCAAACTTCGAGGCAGCATAGGCAGTCATGTTGGGAGGCCCCTGGACGCCTGCCATACTCGCACTGTTGACAATGCTGCCGCCACCTTTTGCGACCATGTGCTCGGCCACATACTTCAGAACATAGAAGAACCCGTTCACATTTATACTCATAACCTTTTCGAAGTCATCATCAGGATATGTATGAATGGGGTCGAACGCGCCCTGATACCCTGCATTATTGAACAGGTAGTCGATACGCCCGAAATCATCCACGACCGATGAAACGAGCGCCTGAACCTCCTTCGATGACGTCACATCGCATACATAGGTTCGCACATGTTTCGCGTCCTGGTTCAGCGATCCGGCCGCCTGTTTCAACTTCCCGCTGTCAACGTCGACAAGCGCGATGTTCGCTCCTTCCTCCGCGAACCGCTTCGCTGTTGCAAGGCCGATGTTCCCGGCCGCCCCGGTTATTACAATACACTTACCCGAAAACCGATTATCCAAAATTCCCCCCTTTTCAGTGCGCCCCGTTACTGCCGAAGCACGGCTTGTCTTTAAGCCGTGGCCAATGCCATGTGCCCAATGTCTGTCATTCAGCTAAGGTCATTTGTTCAATATCATGTGCCATCAGGAAAGATTTGAATCTTCATTACGCCGTCCTCGCCTGACTCCATGATCTCAAGACCTCTCTTCAATGAGTTCAGCTCGAAGCGATGTGAAATAAGCGAATTGACTTCCAGTCTTCCGGCTCCCAGCAATCGCACCGCCTGAATCGAGTTTCTTACCGACGTGAACGATGACAGGATGG
>CAZMEV010000098.1:0-11895 GCA_964565375.1 uncultured Spirochaetaceae bacterium | reverse complement strand
GCCGAGAGCTTGGCAGGCGTATCACCCATACAGAAAAAGGGTGATAACGCCGCCGCGTTAGGGCCAACACTCAGTCTTTCACAAGCTCCTGCATACTCAGGTGGACTGTCACACTCGCAACCTGCCCATCCCTGGCAAACAGATGCTCGGCGATACGCTTCGGAATCCTCCTGGACTCAAGTGTTTCGCTTGAGCCGTCGTGGAACCGCACGGTCATTCCGGGCTCGTCGGTGATGGAATAGAAGAAGGGCACACCACAATAGGTGAACGCGAGACTTCCCGGTTGTATTCGGTGCGAGGCAACCTCGCCGCCTTCGGTGTAGATGAGGAAATCGCGCTCTTCATCGAGAAACTCGTCCTGCCTTAGAAACGACGGGTCGACGAATACTTCACCGTCGGCGACACGAATGCCGAGTTCGGCAAAGCGTGCGATCACTTCCTCTTTGACCTGCCCGGTCATGCCCGGCTGCTGTGCCCCTTTGCCTTTGGGCGTGTGGGAATACGGGTCCATGGGAAATGCGCCGTATTCTTCAGGAGTTTTGTAGGAACCTCCGAGGCCGCGGCGCATTCTGTAGTACAGAGTCCGGAGCGCGTCGTGGTCGCTTGAAACCTCTTCGGTTTCGGCATCGACTCCTGCGGTATCAGCGTCTTGGGTATGAGTAGCTTCGACATCAGCGCTTTCGAAATACTGCTCCTGGACGGCAAGAAGCAGTTTCGCTACCTGGTGCCAGTAAATGCTTCCAAGCCCTTCGTAGGCAAAGAAGGTCCCGGACCGGCCGGTAAAGGCGTTATGGTCGAAGACCTGCTCATAGAGATCAAGTAACGTTTCCCGGGACTCATCCACCAGGCCGCTGTAGCGTGGGTCGGCGGCAACCTCATCAAGGCGACTGGAAAGCGCGTCGGCGTTTACAAGATCGCCGTTGAAGTGACGGCCTCCGCGGCCGTCGGTATAGACGATGCGGGTGTCGTGGTTTTCAAGCATGGCGTCCACGAGCGGGCAAACGCCAATGTCTTCGCGGCTCCAGGTATTCTTTTCCACGAAGCGGTCGAGCCTGCGGTCCGGATAGAGCATGAACGAATCCTGATCCGGCCGGTACATGGAGCTTTCGTACAGGCTTTCGATGAGCTCCCGCGCGTCGCCTGCGGAAAGCAGACCTGAGGAGAGGATGGAAACCTGGCCCTCAAGCATTTCATAGAGGTAGCGGATTCCCATGCCGCCGTCGCGGTGACGTACGAGGAGGTTGTACGAGTGATATAATCCGTCACTTCGTCTGTTTTCAGACAGTGTGTCGTCGACATGGGCAAGGGCGTTTTCCAGAAACTGCTTTATATCCCCGGAGGGAAAGTCGGTCCGGCTTTCGCTCAGGCCGCCGTATACGGCTTCCCGGTAGGCTTCGCCTGCGTTGCCGAGCTCATCCATAATCGAGCGGCGGCGCGACGGGTCAAAGTCCGCCTGAGGGTCGTACGAGCCGAAGATCCCGGAAAGGGTTCCAACGAGTTCGGCGAGTTCGCTTGAAACGGTGACCGAGTCATCGGAACGCTTCGCAAGCAGCGTCTGCAGCAAACGGATGTAGCGGCGCAGGTAGCCGAGGGTCACAACCGAGAGCCCGGGCCCTGCAAGCGCATTGTTCGCGTCGTTCCATTCGGGCCGCTGCGTATTCATCCAGATGCCGCCACCGGGGACGTAGTTCACGAGTTTCGCGGTAAGGAGAATGAGAAGCTTTTCGATCATGGAGACATACAGGAGGTCACCGGATCGGCTAACCATCAACCTACCGTCAGAGCCAAGTTCATCCGCGCGAGCCAGGCAGCGCTCATGACGGTCCCAGTCGAACTCAATGGTGTCCCGGCTGTTTTCAAGAATCCGGCGGTACGGCTTTATGCGGTAGGGCACATCCGCGTGGGTGAAGCTGCCGTGATCCATAAGCCGGGAAAGCTCGTCGGGATCAAACGCGTTCAGCCACTCAAGCAGGCGAAGCAGATAGACGATCTGATGATCGCTCCAGTAGCCGATATTCGACCACGGGTTTTCCGGCTCGGGCACTTCCCAGTCGATACCGGATCGGGTGATACGGTAGGGATTATAGCCGTCGGCGGTGGTGGCGTTGAGAAACTTGACGACGATATTCGGCAGGTAGGCCGGATAGGAAAGCGACAGGGCCTCCCAGTTCTGGAATATGTCGCGCCAGTTTCCTTCATAGTTCAGTATGCTTTCGCCGTTTTCGTCGAATATGTCGATGGAAAAGCGGTTCCAGGGCCGGCTCGGGTCCCCATGCCGGCGGCTGAAAAACAGGGGCAGGTACTCGTAAAAGAGCCGTGTCAGATCGCGGTCGCCACGCTCGGTGACCCATGTCTTCAAATCCGAATAGGTCAGGGTTTCCGGGAGCCCTGCCATCGCCTCCGCGTGGCGTTCTGCTACAAGCCGGTTCCACTCGCCGCAGAAATCCCGGAAATCGGCTGTCGATATGCGCATGCCCTCGGCGTAGGTTCCGCCGCGCATGACGTTGAACAGCACGTTGGCAAAATGGTGTGACGCGACCATGTCCGAGCGTACGCACTGCATGGCATCGGCGGCGCCGACGATGCGCTCAAGCTGCCGTGTTCCCCGGTCTGCGTCACCCTGAACCCGTTCAGCCAGTCCCGCAAGGCCGCTCAACATATCCTCCAGGGCAAAGACCGCATCATGCCCCTGGTTTACTTCTGCCACGATGTACCAGTCGGCCGTCCCCGACACCGTCTTCTCGGCATGGACGAAGTAGGCGCCCCGCTTCGCCCGCACGTCGGTCTCGGTCCGTACGGCTTCACCGCGGCGAAACGCGTCAAGCTGCGCCGAGGAGAGAAGAACGGACGACGGGGCACCTTCGGTCGTCCATACGGTAGTACAGCGAAGCGCCTCGCTCGGCTTGGCCGTATCGGAAAGAAGAGAACTCATGCGGTACACGGCAAGAGAAGAATCGGCGTCGCGCTCGTTCTTTTTGTACCCGTCGAGGAGACAGCTGAACTCATTCTGTGTTGCCGTCGATACGCCGTAGGGCAGAATATTCTGCACGCCGTCGAGAATCTCGATGTCACGGTCTTCATCGCCGAGATTGGTTATCCGGGTATGCTTGATGATTCCGTAGGAGTGGCCGGTCATCCAGCCGTAGCGGACCGACAGCAGGAGATCGTGATTGACCTCTTCGAAGTACACCTTCGTCCCGGCGACGTTTTTATAGAGGTTGCGCGTAACCGCATATCGCCCGTCGTCGCGTATGGAAAACGGCTCCCACGTCCATGTACGTCCGTCTTCGGTTGCCCGGAGGATGGTCTTCGCCCCGGTGTTTTCCGCGTTGTCGGCGATTTTATCCTCGGTGTAGTACGGAAACAGCGCACTGTCCGAGTTCCTGCGACCGGCGGTCAATCCGCCGGTGGTGGACAGAAACATCCAGTGATCCGAACCGCTTACCACCGACATGAGAAACGGCGGCATGCGATCGTAGTCGTGGATCACGTAGAACTCTTCCCCGGAGAGCGTGACGAACTCGCCGGAGACTGACTCGCTGCCGGCTTTCGTGTGTTCCTTTGTTACCATCAATCTAAATCCTATCGTTCTTCCAGACGTTTATTGGCCCACTTGTTCAACATAGTCAGCGCAATAATAAAGACGAACAGCATCCATGCGATCGCGCTTGCCCGGCCGAATCTGCCGACACCGCCGAAGGCCTGCACCATAAGGTAGTACGCAGCCGTCAGACCGGCATTACCCGGACCGCCGCGTCCGCTATAGCCGTCAAAAAGAATGAACGGCTGATCGAACAGCTGCATGCCGCCGATAATCGAGAGGGTCGTCGCGAAGAAAATCACCGGTAGCAACAACGGAACGGTAATTCGCGTGTGCTGCTGAAACGGGGTCGCACCGTCGATCCATGCAGACTCGTACAGGTCTTTCGGAATCGCCTGAAGTCCTGCCAGATAGATGATCATGTTCCAGCCGATGAACTGCCAGTTAAGCATGATCGACAGCGTTGCCAGCATCGCGGGGGGATACGAAAGCCAGCGTATGCGCTCTATTCCGAACCAGTTCTCGAGCGCATAGTTTATCCAGCCGGTCGCAGCACCGGTCGCGCTGTGAGAGAAGACCATGTTAAACACCAGCGTAATCGCTACCGCACTCGTGACGTACGGAAGGAAATACGTGGTCTTAAAGAACTCGCGTCCGATCATTGATTTATTGTTCAGGATAATCGCCAGCGGAATTGCGAACACATGCTGCATCATCGATCCGAAGATGAGCAGAACTCCGGTCACGAACATGGCGCGGGGAAAAAACGGATCAACAGTAAACAGCCGCGTATAGTTCTCGAGTCCCACGAACTCACGCATTCCAGCCATCCGCCAATCGAAGAAACTTATGAATATCGAATAGGCGGTGGGATACAGGCCGAAGATCAGAAAAAGAATGACAAACGGCGCAAGGAACATATAGGGGGCAAGTCGCTGCTGGTTCCATTTGGAGGAAACCCTTCGTGTAATAAGCCCCTTGTTTACCACTTCGGGTGTATTTTTTTGCTTCGCTTTCATACGATTTGCCCTCACTTACCCTTTCAGCGCGCCGGCCTGGAGATCGCCGATAATGCGCCGTGCGAAAAAGACATACAGCAGCAGTACCGGAAGCAGGCTCAACGCCGTGCCCGCCATAACTGCTCCGTAATCAGTGCGAGCCGAAAGGAACAGCCTCGCAAGTGCGACCGGGATCGTGGTTTTTTCGAGATCCGGAAGAAAGATGAGCGCACCGAGGAAGTTGTTCCAGGTGCCGACGAAGGTCACGATTCCGAGAATACTCATCGCCGGTTTCGCAAGCGGCGCAGCTATCCGAAGAAAAATGCCGAACTCGCTCAGACCGTCGATCCGTGCGGAGTCCATCAGTTGAGAGGGTACCTCGTTCTTCAGAAACTGGGACATAAGAAAAATACCGAACGGGGCTGCCATGGTCGGAACGATCAGCGGGTACCAGGTGTTAATCCATCCGAACGCCGACATCATCTGGAAAAAGGGAATAATGTTGAGAAACGGCGGCACCGAAATAAGGGCAATGATCATGGCAAAGAGAACGTTCTGCCCCTTGAACTCGTACTTCGCGAAGGCGAACCCGCCCATCGTGCAGAAGAACAGCTGCGTCGTGACGGCGAGAACCGCGATCCCGATGCTGTTGAACATGTTTATATGAAACGGAATCGACTCGAACAGCGCTTCAAGATTGTGAACGAGCCCGGGGCCGAACCAGAGCCTCGGGGGGCTTGAGAACATAAGCTGCCGCGGCCAGGTAGCAAGAACAAACATGTAGTAGAACGGAAATGCGAAAATGACCGCAAATAGTAGCAGAACTACGTACAGCGGTAATCTTCGCAGCTGCCGTACTACGGCCGTGCGGCGGGGCGAAATGAAGCGTAGCGTACTTCTTTTTGCAGGGTTGAAACTGCTGGTCATGGCGACCACCTCCAGGTAAATGAGAGTAACCCGCGGATAATGATTGCAGGACACGCACCCCGGGAATGCCGGCGTGCGTGCCTGTTTGCTGAGAAGCGTTACATTATGCCGCGGACCTGCTGAAGCGCCTGATCGTAGGCCTCTTCGATCGTCAGATCGCCCTCGATAACACCGGACACGACCGTGCCCCAGATACCGACGATTTCCGCGTCAAACTCGCTCACATTAAGAATCGGATGATTCTCCGAAACTTCTGCGAAGATCTGCCGCACCTGCTGTCCACCGTAGTATTCGACTTCTTCGTCCATGACTTCGTCGTCAAAAACCTCGGTCAGTGCGGGGAACGCGTCGATCGTACGGAAGGTCGTCAGCTGCGCCTCAGGATGAGTCGTGAGGAACTCAATGACTTCCCAGGCCGGAAGCACTTTGTCGCTCGGAACTGTCTCGGGAATCGATAGATAGGTACCACCGATACTCGCGTATTCGGGCAGATGCGCTACGCGCCAGTCTTCAACATCGGGAGCGATCCAGGTCTGAAGTGCGCCGCCGAACCATGCACCGTTGGCCGTCATTGCCACGGTTCCGTCGGAGAACGCCTGCACCCACTCTTCACTCCAGGCGCCAAGGTCGGCATCAACGCCTGCCTGCCGCACGCTCTGCACGAGCTCAAGCACCTCAGTAAACCGTTCGCGCGGTTGGAGGGGCTCTCCGTCTTCGTCGATCCAGCCACCCTTTCCGCCACCGATGGGCACATCGGCAACCTCGGCCGCGGTGGGAAGCGCGAACTGGTCGATAGTTCCGTCATCGTTGGTATCTTTTGTAAGGGCTTCGGCGATTTCGATGAATTCATCCCAGTCGGAGATGTTCTGCATCTCTTCCTCGCTAATTCCAGCCTCCTCGACCATATCCGCTCGGTAGAACAGCACCGCCGGGGCGATATCGACCGGCATGGCGACCAGTCTGTCGTCGAACGTGGTCGCATTCGCCATGGCGAAATCCACTATGCCTTCGCCGGCTTCGAACCCGTTAAACGGTTCCTGCGACAGATCGTAGAGACCACCGCCTTCAACGAACTGAGCGATAAACTCGACTTCGAGCGACTCAATATGGTTGGTGGCTTCGCCGGCGGCGATGGTCGTCGTCAGGCGTTCGTGGTGGCCGTCGAAGTCGGCTGTCTGGAACTCGAGTTCTACGTTCGGAAAGCGCTCCTGAAACTCGTCCGTTTCGGCAACAGCTGTATACGCGTCCTCGAGCTCACCAAAAGCACCAATTGAAATCGTATATTCCCGATCGGGATCATACGGCTCCAGGTCCTCTGCGACATCCTGTCCGCATCCGGTTACAGAAATCAGCAGTGCTGCAAACAGCACAACGGCCGGAGCCGACACAAAAACTCGAACCAATTTATTCATCGGTTCCCCCTTTTTTCTCCAGGTCGATAGTCCGGTATCACCAACCGGATCATATTTCGTCGCCCGTGTGGCGACTTCAGTGTTTCAATCCATGCAGCAGCCTTGCGGTAGCTTGCTTGCTGCAATAAACTGTGATAGTAGAATCACATTGGTCTTGCGTATTGTCAACGATTAATTCAGTTCAGTGTTCGAATTTTTATTGACTTTGCGTAGAATTATGAGTACCCCATGGCGAGCGTGCGCGGATAACAGCGTCGGAGGATACAGTGGACAGAAAAGGGGATGTTTCCTCAGTAAACACAAGCATCGTGATGAAGCAGGTGTGGCTTTCCGGCCGTACCAGCCGGGCCGAGCTCGCGCGTACAACCGGGCTGCACGCGGCCACGATTTCGCGCATCATTAATCGGCTCGTTGATATCGGGCTCGTTGTGTTCGGTGAAGAGCAGGATGCAAGTGCTCGAGGCGGTCGCCGTGCCACCGACGTTCAGATTAACAGTGAGTTCGGCGTGATCGTCGGCCTTGAGATCCAGACCGACATGTACCACGCGGTAGGAACCACGGTATCCGGTGAGGTGCTTTTCAGCAGAAGCGGCGAACTTCCGGTCGAACGGACCGACATTCTCGAGTCGTTTCAGACGGTATTCGGGGAGATCAGGGACGATATAAACGCCCAGTCGGCGCCGCTGCTCGGTGTCGCCGTGGGGCTTTCCGGGCTGGTCGACCCCTACTCCGGCGTTATCCTGAGCTCCAATCCGCTGAATATCCCTGAGCCGGTTGAGTTCCGGCGGCAGGCCGAAGCCTTTGTCAGTGTTCCCCTGCTAGTGGAAAACGACGCCAACTGCGGCTGCTGGGGCGAACTCGCCGCTTCGGGAACCGACCGCCCCGAGGACATGCTGTATGTACTCGGCGAATTCCGTGAGCCGCGAGCGGCCAGACGCGAGGGGCACACCGTCGCCGTCGGTATGGGGTTCGTACTCGACGGACATGTGCGCCACGGGTCGCACTACTCTGCCGGCGAGTTCCAGAGCATACTCTGGACGGAGGGCAACAGCTCGCAGTTCTCCCTGACCGACGAGGAGATTCTGCGCGCCGGTTCGGACCCGCGCATTCGCGACCGGGTAATTCGTGAACTCGGGAAGCATGTGGGCCTTTCGGTGAACCTGCTTGATCTCACCGATGTGGTGGTCGGCGGCGACATGGTGAACTATCGTGACACGATTGAGACTGTGTTCGCCGAAGAGATTCAGCGAAACTGGTCGTACCCCAACGCAGTCGACTGCACTGTCGGGTTCAGCAGCATGGGCGAGTATGCGGTTGCATACGGGGCCGCCGCCATGTTCGTGGAACACCTTTTCGCCGTTCCTACCGAAAGCCGCGGCACCCCGTCCCAGTATCTCGGTATTCACCTGCTCGACCATCTTTCACAGCATGTGAACGGGACGTCTGGATAGCGGCGCGCGCTCTTAAAGCGTTGCGCCCGGCACTTTTCCTGCCGGGTTCGCCACTCTGCGGCTTGCGCCCGCGCTCTACCTGCTGCCGGGGCTACTCTGCGTCCACGTCAAGATTGTCGAAGTACCAGGTGAAATCCTCGCTCCCATCTCCTACCGCGCCGTCGTCGAAGTCAAAGATAAGGGTTACCACATCCCAGTCCTCTTCGAAGCCTGCGCCACTCATGTCCCAGGTCATCTCTTCCCACTCCTCGTGGGTACTCGTCCGCTCTTCGACCTCGTATTCTCTGTCACCGTCGCGCTGTTCGACCTTCATGAGAACAGGAACGTCTTCGCGAGGAGACCATACATCCATGGAGATGGTGTGCGCCTCTTCGGCGAACCGGAATGATTCGCCGATGTGCGCAAAGGCTCCACCCCAGAACTCACCCGGGTGCTTTACCATACGGGCGACCATTTCGCTGTCGTTGACCCCGTCTGGAGACGGATTCTCAAGGACGCTCACCTCCCCGCCGTCAAACCCGTAGAAACTGTACTCCCAGTCGACTTCATCATCCTCGAAATCAACGGGAAACTCGAGCTCGACAAGCTCCTCCGGCGAAAACGACGGATCAACATCATCGTCATCCGCTTCAGTGTCGGCCGGCACCGGATCGGACGGCTCATTGTCGGCATCCGGTTTCTGATACACGCGTACGTAGTCGACGACCATTTCCTGAGGAAACTCGGTGGTTTCATCCGGGTACCCCGGCCAATCCCCGCCGACAGCGACGTTCAGAAGGAGATGAAACGGTTGATCGAACGGTGCCGGAAATTCGTAGCCGTCGGTGTGCCACTGCGTCTGCGTCTGGTAGTGCTCACCATCGACATACCAGCGCATTTCTCCCTCTTCCCACTCAAGCGCGAACTCATGGAAATCATCGGAAAACGTGCCCGAATCCAGCTCGTAGGAATCGCCGGTGGACGTATTATCCGGCCACTCACCGCCGTAGTGCAGCGTTCCGTGTACGACCTCCGGTTCATCGCCGATAAGCTCCATAATGTCGATCTCGCCGCTTGCAGCCCATCCGCCGTAGACATCATGACTCGGCATCATCCAGACGGCGGGCCATATGCCCTGCCCCTCCGGCAGTTTCGCCCGGATTTCAAAGCGCCCGTATCGCCAGTCACCCTGGTCAAGGCTGCGAATCCGCGCGGACGTATAATCCATCCCTTCGTGCGCTTCTTCCTTTGCCCGAATGTGCAGCTTATTGTCTTTCAGGTAGATGTTTTCAGAATGGTCTGTGTAATATTGCCACTCGTTGTTGCCCCATGCCTCGAGCCCGTACTTCTCGCCGGTGCCGTACATATAGGACCACTTCGACGTATCCAGCTCATCGCCTTCGAACTCGTCGGACCACACCAGTTCATAGTCTCCCGGCGGCTGGTCCCCGGAGCCGGCGCACTGTGCAAGAACGATAATGATAGCAAACAGGCCGAATAATTGTTTCATAACTCTCTCCCATCTGCACTGTATGTTCGTTTGTTGCAACAGTCAACCAACCAAAGATGAAAGCGCGATATGAATAACGATGGATTTGCCCGTACGGTACGCGCCCGCTTGTATTCGACCGCGCATCTATATTAGTAGTTGTATTACCATTTAATTGCAAGCAGGGCCGGCCACGCGTGTACCCTCGCTCGAGTGGGGTGACGACTATGTCTGGCCCCTCGGAACACGGGGGCGCCTGACAGCTCTCTTCTGATCTTCCGGAGGGAACCACTGTTACCCCACTACCCGACCGGTGTCGTGCACACGTATTTTCCGAGTAATCATGCAACCAACATTCGCGAGAGCCCTGTGGTGGATAAAGCGCGATATTCGCCTCGACGATAACGAGGCGCTGCGGGCAGCCTGCGATGCAGCCGCCGAGGTCATCCCGGTGTATGTGGTCGAGCCTGCCGGGCCCGACGGCTCGGCCATGCACCTCAATGCGGTGCGAATGGCGCTGTCGGCGCTTCGATCGAGGCTACGCGCCGAGTACGATGCCGATCTGCTTGTCCTCCGGGGGACGTTGCCGGATGCTTTCGAGAGGCTTCGCGCCACCCTCCCGTTCGACGCGATATTCGCCGAGGAGGAAACGGGACTCGCGCACACCTACGAACGCGACAAGCGCGTCCGCGCATGGGCATCGGAGGCCCGCCTCGTCTTTCGCGAACTTCCCCATGCCGGCGTTATCCGGGGGCTTCGATCGCGCGAGAAACGAAAAAGAATCTGGAATGAGAGAATGAACCGTCCGGCGCTCTCCCCTCCGGCGTCGATTCCCCAAAGTGACAAGATCCGCGCTCTTGCCCGCCGCAATGAGCTGCCGGACTTCGCCGAGTGCGGATTCGATGAACCGGCGGCCGACGGCACCCCTTCCCGCACTCATGGGATGCCCGCCGCCGGTCGCGGTCTGCCGGGCGTGTATGAAGCTCCGGCGGCCGGCCGCGGACTCCAGCGTGTGGACGAGCAGTCCGCTTTTCGCACCCTCGAGTCGTTTCTCACGACTCGCGGCGCCGGCTACAATCAGGGAATATCCGCTCCAGGACGGGCCCGCTTCACCGGAAGCAGACTCAGCGTTCACCTTGCATGGGGCACCATCTCGCTTCGGCGGGCTCTGCAGCGCATTCGTGAATACCGCGGGGAAGTGCGGGCGGGGCGGAAAACCATCAGCCTGAAAGCTCTTTCAAGCGTAGAGCGAAGGCTTCACTGGCACGACCACTTCTGTCAGCGGCTCGAGGATCAGCCCGACATGGAGTTCGAGGCGCTCAACCCCGTGTTTCGCGACCTTGAGTACAGCGACCGCGATGACCGTTTCGAGGCGTGGTTCGCCGGCCGGACCGGAATGCCCATGGTCGATGCGTGCATGCGAAGTCTTCGCCGGACCGGATTTCTTAACTTCCGCATGCGCGCAATGCTTGTTTCATCGGCATGTCATCTGCTTGATCTTTCGTGGCAGCGCATCCGGTATCCCATGGCACAGATCATGGCCGATTACCTGCCGGGCATTCATATATCGCAGCTGCAGATGCAGGCAGGCGTCGTCGGAATTAACACCATCCGTGTTTACAATCCGGCCAAACAGCTCACCGATCACGACCCGGATTGTTCGTTCGTGCGCCGGTGGATCCCTGAGCTTGCCGCGGTGAGCCCCGCCGAAATCATCGCCCATGCCGAAGGCAAGCGCGAAGGACCGCTTGGCGACTACCCTGCGCCGATTATCGACTATAAGAGTGAGGCAAAGCGCGCCCGCTCGACGCTCTACTCGTTCAAGAATCGCGCCTCGCGCTCGGGGACCTCCCAGGAGGTGCTCGACCGCCACGGCTCGCGGCTGCCGGCGCGCAGAAGGAAATAGGCACGCAGACGGCGCATCAATAAAAAAGCCGGCTGACAAGCAACGCAAGTCAGCCGGACGGAAACAAGAAAACAAAGCTAATTTGATTAAGTGCGGCGACCCCGGAGCAGCTCGCGCGCACAGCGTCGGCTCGAGGAGGCCTTACACTAGACCGTCTGAAGAACCTTCTTGATTGACCTCTTGCTGCGGAAA
>CAZMEV010000097.1:0-11965 GCA_964565375.1 uncultured Spirochaetaceae bacterium | reverse complement strand
GCACTCAATCCCGCCGCACTCAATCCCGCCGCACTCAATCCCGCCGCGAGAAGCGGACCTCCTGGGACAGTCTCGGCAACCGTACAAGGTGATACGGACTGGTCAGCGCCTGCGTCACGATCTCGTCAGGGCCCGGCCGCCTTTCTCGATAGTACACGGTCGCTGTCTGTTCATCGACACGGACCTCATCTACTTCGATTGCGTACCCACCAGTACTCTGCTGTCCCATGAAAAGCGCTATAACCATTTCGTCATCAAAGTCCACCTCGGTAGCGCCGCCTTCCACATCCGGTTCGGTCGCTCGACCGCTCTGAGTCTGCCGCCAGATGCGTTCGTATTCGCTCTGAGACCGTGCAACTTCCTCGCCTGCCTCACGTCGGTCGGCATGCGATCCCTGCATGATTGTTTCAAACGGTACGCGTGTATCATCCGGGCCACCACCAGCCATAGCGCCGATCGGCATTAAGAGGAGCACGCACATTCCCGACAGTATAGCCATTGCGTTCATAGCGAAAAGCATATCACAGTCAGTGCGGGGCTTTTCCAGCTTTTTCAAGGTTTGCCTGATGAGCAATACAGCGCCGTTGTGATAGATTTCGAACAGGATACACCATGGATCTACAAAGCATACTTTTCCCGGAACTCCCAATACCTACCGCCGAGCTGCTTCTGCGGCTTGTGGTTACCTTCATTTTAAGCGGTGCGATCGGAGCGGAACGGGAATTCAATAATCAGCCGGCGGGCCTGAGAACGCACATTCTTATTGGCGTTGGAGCTTCCATACTCATGATTCTCTCATTGAGTGTGCCCTTCGGAGAGGGCGAAGGAGCATATGCCGGAGGTGATCCCGGACGGATTGCGGCTCAGGTCGTCTCGGGAATCGGGTTTCTCGGCGGAGGTGCCATCCTTCGACTCGGCGGGGACATCCGCGGTTTGACAACCGCCGCTTCGATCTGGATTGTTGCGGCACTCGGCCTGTCGATCGGGGCAGGACTGTATCTTGTTGCCGGTGTCGGAACCGTATTTGTACTCAGCACCCTTGTCGTACTCGGCAGACTCGAAAAACGCTATGTCCCGAAGCGTATTCTGAAACAGCTGGCGGTTCACGCACGCACGGAGAATCTGCAAAGCAGCGACGTAAAGGCGGTACTCGATGATTTCGGAATAAAAATTCGAACAGTCGCGATTCAAAGATCTCGGGAAAAACGAAGCACCCAGCTTCGCTACACAATTCACGTACCGCCCGAAGTCGACTATGACGAGTTCTACCGCCGCATTTACAAACTCGACGATGTATACAAAATTGTTGTCGATGACCTCTGAGAGATCCCCGGCATTCGAAGATCACCTGAGCGCTGATCAAGTAAGGATTCAAGCATGAGCGCCGACGCCACACATAGCGCCAACGCCACACATAAAGACGATATCCGCGCCTTCACCGAAGAGGAGCTTGTTTCTCTCTGCGAGCAGCTCGGTCATCGCGCCTTTCGCGGAAAACAGATCGCCGAGTGGCTATGGAAACACCGGGTAAATAGCTTCGATGATATGCTGAACCTCTCGAAGTCTCTTCGGGCCGAACTCGCCGAGCGCTTCACGATCCACTCGGCACTGGCTGACGATGTACAGGAAAGTCAGGATGGAAGCGTTAAAGTCGGGTTCCGCCTGTACGACGGGGAGCTCGTGGAGGGAGTGCTGATTCCGGCCGGCGAGCGGATGACCGCCTGTATTTCCTCACAGGTCGGCTGTTCCCTGCGGTGCGCCTTCTGCGCAACCGCGCGTATTCCGATGCGGCGTAACCTGAGCGCCGGAGAAATTGTCGATCAGGTCGATGATCTCGGTCGCCGTGCGGTCGAACGCTTCGATCGCCCGCTGACGAACATTGTCTATATGGGAATGGGCGAACCACTGTCGAACTATCACGAGGTTGTCAGGTCAATGCGCCTTCTTACGTGGGAGAAAGGATTCGACATTTCGGCGAAACGCATAACCCTTTCGACTGCCGGACTTGCACCGGAAATGAACAGACTTGCTGAGGAGGGACTGCCCATTAATCTCGCGCTGTCCCTTCATGCGGCCACAGACCCGGTCAGACGGAATCTTATGAGCAGTGCGCGTGAGTATCCACTCGAGGAACTGGCGGAAGCGGTAAAACACTGGAACCGGGTTCACGGTGAGAAAGTCACACTGGAATACCTGCTGCTTGCCGGACACAACGACAGTGAAGAAGCGGCACGAACCCTTGTACAGTTCGCTTCCAACCTGCCGTGCAAGGTGAACATTATCGAATACAATCCTGTCGTGGGAATTCCGTTCCGGGCATCCGACAGGACTGTTACCGACCGGTTCGCAGCGACACTGGCAGACGCAGGGATTACGGTCACGGTACGTCACTCGAGCGGTAAGGATATCGACGCTGCCTGTGGTCAGCTCGCTGGGCGCGCTGAACGCAAGCGCAAGAATCAGAATGCACCGGTGTGACTGACACGCCTGTAAGTGCTATGTTACGTCCATAATGCAGGAATACAGAATATGGCCGGGTTCGGCCGCCCCGCTGGGAGCCACATGGGATGGTTCCGGCACAAATTTCGCTCTTTTTTCGGCTCACGCTGAGCGTGTTGAGTTGTGTCTGTTTGAATCCGACGGAATCACCGAAATAACCAGTATTGAGCTACCGGAGTTCACGCATGAGGTCTGGCACGGATACCTTCCGGACGTTCGCCCGGGACAATTGTACGGCTACCGCGTCTACGGCCCGTATGCGCCGGAAGAAGGACACCGGTTCAACCCCAATAAACTCGTTCTCGACCCTTATGCAAAGGCGCTTGCAGGAGAACTTATCTGGGATGACGCTCTGTTCGGATATACAGTGGGGGACAAGGATGAGGATCTCTCATACGACACCAGAGATTCAGCTCCCTTCATGCCCAAGTGCCAGGTAATTGACCCGGCGTTCACGTGGGGGCGCCCAATGGAATCCCATCCCTGGCATGAAACCGTTATCTACGAGATGCATACCCGTGGATACACGATGATGCATCCGGACGTGCCTGATGAGCTGCGCGGAACCTTTGGAGCGCTTTCGACTCAGCCCGTGACTGATTACCTCGGTGAGCTCGGGGTTACGGCAATTGAACTGCTTCCCGTCCACGCATTCGTGCAGGACCGCCACCTGATTGAGCGCGGTTTGAGAAACTACTGGGGATACAATTCGATCGGATTCTTCGCTCCCAATCCGGGGTATCTCGGTGATGAGAACGATATCGATATGTTCAAAAGCTTCGTGCAGCGGATGCATGACAACGACATAGAGGTCTTTCTCGACGTTGTATATAACCATACCGCCGAGGGGAATCATCTCGGGCCGACTCTGTCGTTCAGGGGCATTGATAATCGCTCTTACTACTACCTCATGGACGAAGAGCCCCGTTACTATAACGACTTCACCGGAACAGGAAACGCGCTCGAACTTCGTCATCCGAAGGTGCTGAGCATGGTCATGGACTCGCTTCGCTACTGGGTGGAGTACATGGGTGTAGACGGGTTCCGTTTTGACCTTGCAACCACCCTCGCCCGGGTCGGGGGCGAATACGATGAACATGCCGGGTTCCTCGACGCAGTCGCGCAGGATCCACTTCTCGGAACGGTGAAGCTGATCGCCGAGCCGTGGGATACAGGCATGGGCGGCTACCAGGTCGGTAACTTTCCTCCGGGCTGGTCGGAGTGGAACGATGCATATCGTGACTGCATGCGGCGCTTCTGGAAAGGCGATCCGGGAGAGCTTCCGGAATTCGCAGCAAGGTTTTCCGGCTCTGCAGATATCTTCAACAAACGCGGTCGCCGTACGTGGTCGAGCATTAATTTCATGACCGCACACGACGGTTTCACGCTTAACGATCTTGTCAGCTACAACGAAAAACACAACATCGACAACGGCGAAAACAACGCAGACGGAACCGACGACAATAACAGCTGGAATTGCGGCACTGAAGGACCGACAACCGACCCCGAGGTACTCGCCTTGCGCCGACGGCAAATGCGTAACTTCATGACTACCCTGCTGCTTTCTTCCGGCACTCCCATGATGCTTGCGGGAGACGAGTTCGCGAACAGTCAGCTCGGCAACAACAATGCATACTGTCAGGACAACGAAATAAGCTGGCTTGACTGGGAAGAGTACCGGCGTAACGGTGAAATGGTTGACTTCGTTCGCGAGCTCGTCCGAATCCGGCGTGAGCATATTGTGTTCCATCGCAATCGCTATTTTCACGGCACGATTATTCCGGGCACGGAAGTCAAGGATATCATGTGGCTTAGCCCCGACGGCGAGGAAATGGCCGAAGAGGACTGGGGTGATGCATACGCGCAGGCCATGGCGGTGCGTATCAGCGGTGAGGCCGGTCATATACACCTTACCGAGCAGGGCGAGCAGGAAAGCGACGACACCTTCCTGCTTCTGATAAACGCAAGCCATGTGGACGTCGAGTTCTCGGTGCCCGAAGAGACTCCGAATACCTGCTGGGAGCCCATGATAGACACGTCGCAGGAAAATGGTCTGCCGGCAGATGACGCCCCCGGTTGCTTCTCGGGAAGTGTCGGAGCCCGTTCAATGTTCCTTCTGCGCCGCACATATCTCGAAGATCAATAAGCGCAGGCCGGACCGGCGGGCTGCCCAGGGCGCCTGGCGGGCTGCCCACTACGCCTCGCGGGCTCCTCGCGCCTGGGCGGCTCCCCACGGCGTTTGGCAGGCTGCCCGGCCCGACGGCCGGCTGAAACGCCCGCCTTGGGGGCTGCCTGTAAAAGCCGAGCGCGCTTGCGGAAATGTCCTCCGGCAACTTGCTTAAGCCTCCGTGTGCGCCGTAGAGTAAAGATATGATTCAGGAAGTGCTATTTCGCGGAGAACCATTCGGTGTCGATCAGGCGGTTTTGCTTGACTGGTCGGTGGAGGTCGGCGGGGTTATCAGTCGCAACGAGGTACTGTGTACCATGGAAACCGCCGCCGGTACGATCGAAGTTCCATCGACGGTGGACGGGCAGATCATTCAGCTTCATTTTGCCCCGGGAGATGAAATCCCGTCGGGTACCCCGATTGCACTTGTCGGTGAACCGGCAGAGGGTCTTCAGGATGACCTGAATACTCCGGGAGTAACGGTAGATCCGGAGGATATGCTGCGCGAGGAGCTTTCTGTCGGCGAGAGCCGAAGCTCCGCGAGCCCTTCGTACGCCGCTGCTCCGGATGGGCCCGCCGGTTTCTCAAGTAACCGCGACTACGACTTGTTCGTGATAGGCGGTGGGCCCGCAGGTTACCGGACCGCGATCCGCTCTGCCCGGGCAGGAGCGCGTGTAGCGCTGGCTGAGGAACACCTGGTGGGCGGCGTCTGTCTGAATTATGGCTGCATACCGGCGAAGTCGCTTATACACACGGCGCACGCGTATCGTACGGCAAGCGATTCCCGATATATCGGTGTGCAGGTGTCAGAGGTCACATACAACCTTGAGCGGGCGAATCATTGGAAAAATCAGTCTATTGACAGAATGAGATCCGGAATAGAAGCGCAGCTTCGACGCTACGGAATTGAGCTCATTCGTGGCACCGCCCGCTTCGACGGACCCGGCAAGGTCACGGTCAACGGCACAACATACACCGCAGAAAATGTTCTTATAGCAACAGGCGGAACGCTCGAGGCGCTTGATATTGATGTTTCAAAGGCTGAAATCCCGGTGCTCGGAAGCGGAGAGGCCTTTAACATGAATGAAGTTCCCAGGCGCATGCTCGTTGTCGGCGGGGGATATATCGGGCTTGAGATCGCCGGATTATATGCAACGCTCGGCAGCGATGTAACGGTTATGGAATCGGAAGGAGACGTTCTGAGTTCCGTTGGCGGCGATCTTGGACGCCAGATGCGTCTGGCTATGGATACGGTAACTTTTATTGTTGATGCAAAGCCCACGCGCATTGAAGGGAAAACCGTGTACTACGATGACGGAGGCGTCGAAACATCGCTTCCGACCGATTGCGTCGTTCAGGTCATCGGGCGAAAACCGCGAATCGACGGCCTCATTGACCAGGGAATTAAAATGAACGGCATCGGCGTTGAAGTGGACGAGCACATGCGGACAAGCCTCGAGGGCGTGTACGCGGCTGGCGATGTGACCGGCAAACTTATGCTTGCTCATGCCGCGTACCGAATGGCAGACGTGGCTGCCGACACTATGTTTGGAACCGGTGCTGAACGGCTGAACATGCGTTCCATGCCGTGGATCGTGTATACCATGCCCGAACTGGCAGGGTGCGGACTCAATGCAGCAGAGGCTGAAGAAGCCGGAATAAAGACTCGAACAAGCCTGCTGCCGCTCGCTACAAACAATCGGTATTTTTCGGAGCATGCGGATTCCCGTGGGTGGTGCCGTATCGCCTCGGAAGCCGAAAGCGGGAAGATAATCGGAGCTTTCATGATGGGTTACGGGGTTTCCGAACTTATCGGGCAAGCTTCCATGGCGATAGAAAACGAACTGACCCTCGAGCAGGTAGCCCGTGTCGTTGCACCGCATCCCACACTCTCGGAGGCATTTCGAGATGCAGCAGACGCTGCCAGTCACGTTTCCAAAGTTATGGCCGCGGACCAGCTCGAAAATCCTCATCTGTGACACGGATCACGGCGGTGCGGGCAATGGAATAAAGAAACAGTCGCTGGTAGGATGCAGGTCCCGAGCATGAAATTCATACAGTACAAGAGAGAGGAGCGCCGATGATCGCTAGTATTGGAGAAGCATTGATCGATTTCATCCCCTCGAAGACCCCCGAGGGGGACGAAGCATATGTTCCGCGGCCCGGGGGAAGCCCGTTCAATACGGCAATCACCTGCGGCCGACTTGATCATCCCACTATGTTCCTGACGCGAATAAGCACGGATTTCTTCGGTGAAGATCTTGTGGCGCAACTGGAACAGAACAATGTAGCTACCGACTACCTCTCGCGCGACAGTCAACCAACCACACTCGCCTTTGTCCGCAAGAACGAGGCCGGTGATGCTGAATACGCATTTTTCATGAATTCTTCAGCGGATCGCCTCCTTTCCCCGGAACACCTGCCTGAAAAACTGCCGGACACGGTCCGCTGCATTCAATGCGGCTCAATTTCCCTGCAGGTCGAACCTTCGGGAAGCACAATTGAAGAGTTCGTGAAGGCGAATTCGAAATCTCGGGTAATCGCGTATGACCCGAACGTACGAGCGGGGCTTCTATCCGACGCGGCTGCCCATCGCGAGCGCGTCCTTCGTCTTATCAGTCACGCAGGCATTGCGAAAATAAGCGACGTCGATCTTGAATGGCTGTATCCCGACCTTAGCCTCGATGAAGCTATAGACAAAGTCGATACGCTCGGGCAGGCTCTGACAGTTGTAACGCGGGGGCCGAACGGGTCAGAGGGCAGAAGCCGTACTGCACGGGTGTCCATACCGGCAGACAATCCGCCTGGCGGCATCAAGGATACCGTCGGAGCCGGAGACTCGTTTCACGGAGGACTGTTGACCTGGCTTGACCGCGAGGGCTACATGACCAGAGATGCGCTCGCCGGTCTCGACGAAGCGACCCTCCGGTCCGCACTCGCCTTCGCATCCCGTGTGGCTGCGTTCACATGTTCCCGCCACGGGGCTGAGCCGCCATACCTGAGTGAGCTGTAAAGCGCATATGCTCGCAACAGGTGCAGCAGAACTCAGTGAAAAACTCGTAGCTTACTGCCGGGAAGCATCGCGCATCGCCGATGAGGGCCAGGCGTCGCTTGCCGCTTCCACGAAGGACGACCAGTCGCTGGTCACCAACATCGATCTCCAGCTTTCCGAACTGGCCTTTACATACTTCAGCCCCATTGTCGGCGAGACCAATATTATTTCAGAAGAGAATCTTCAGAACATGGACCGGGTCATGGATTCGGTGGAGCCCGACGACAGCCCGCGTGAGGAAGAAGAACTGCTTGTTGTCGTCGATCCAGTCGACGGTACGAGGAACTATGCACACCGGATGCCGCTCTACGGGATTTCGATCGGCGTGCTTCGCAACCGACGACCATGGCTCGGCGCCGTAGCGTTTCCGGCTTTCAACGAGCTGCTGTTCACCGACGGGGACAAGCCGTATCTGACTGCGTGTGATGATGCCGGGAAACCTGGAGTCCGGGAGCTGACGCCTCCTGAACCGAAACTTGAGCGTACGGATATTCTTCTCATGGGTGACGCTACCCGCCTGGAAATTCTTGACTTTGATGTGTGTGACTGCATGAGCATAGACTGCGCGACCGTTGAACTGTGCTGGCCGCTTCTCGGTCGGGGCGCGGCGGCTATTGTCGGTGCGCATCTGTGGGATTTCTGCGGCACGTGGCCCATTGCAGAAAAACTCGGATTCGAGCTGCGCGGCCTCACGTCGGGAAGACGACTCGAGTCATTTGTTCCTGCAGAATACCACCGGGACGATTACACAATCCGTGACCGGTTTGTACTCTCGCGTCCAGCGCATTACCAGCGTATCGCTGACTCGGCAACCGGGAAAGGGAGTGTGTAAAAATGGAGAACCTATGCTGTCACGAGCATTAATACCGGTTCACCTGGGCGAGCCAAAATATAAACTGAAAAGAATGGCCCGGGCCCTGGGCACGTTGGGGGTTACCGAGATACGACTGGTGCATATAACGGAGACGCCTGCCGCCGGGACGAAACCATCGGAAAACGGCGCTACACAGACAAAGACCGAGAAGCGCCTTGCAACAATCGAACAAACGTTCGAGGAGGAAGGGTTTTCCACCGAAATCCATTACGCCCATGGGTCAGCTGCTTTGACTATTACCCGGGTAACGGGAGAGCTCGGTTGTGATCTTGTCGCATTTTCCTGGAAAGCAAAGAACTGGCTTCAGCGCGCACTTGTTGGAAGTACTACGCTCGATGTGATCCGGCTCAGTGATGTATCCGTTCTTGTGGTGAAGGAAAGCGCTCAGGAAGGCATCCTGTATGCGACGAACTTTCACGCCGTTGACCACTCTGTTATTGCTCACCTGAATACCGAGCCTTTAACCGAATATCCACGATTTCTCGTGCATGTTGGTGAACGGGCGCCTGACCCTGTTGCTGAGCGGGAGCGGGCAGAATCCGCCCGGGCGAATCTGAAGCGACTTGCAGCTGAGTGCCGGGGACGGTCAATTGAGATTCGCCTTGTTCAGGATGCAAATGCCTCCCGCGGGATTCTACGGGAGGCGAAACGCGACGGCGTCGGTACGATAGTGCTCGGAAAATCGAAGGGAACAGCAGGACTCTCGAGTGTCCTCGGCTCCACGGCTGAGCGGGTAACAACTAACTCAAAGTGTTCTGTACTGATCGTACCGCCCGGCACGTAACGGTCGATTGCACCGGTTCATACGGTGACTACCGCCGCCTGAAACCGTGGCAATAAATATCGAGGAGAAAGCAGGAAAGTCGCCATGAAATGGAACGCCGTATTCACGATCTCGCTTGTAATCGTCGTCGTACTGGTTGGCCTCGGTATTTTCACGCCCGAGACCCTCGACAGGCTGACGACCGAAGCACACCAGCAGGTCATAGAGTCGACCGGTTGGGCATATCTGCTGTCTGCTCTCGGATTTCTCGTCTTCTGCCTTTACATTGCGTTCAGTCGTTACGGATCTCTTAAACTCGGGCGCGATGACGAAAAACCACAATACGGGTATTTCGGCTGGTTCAGTATGCTCTTTGCCGCCGGCATGGGAATAGGACTCATTTTCTGGGGAGTCGCCGAACCGTTGTCACATTACGGTGCGCCGCCGGAGTATCTGGAGCCGGGCAGCGCCGGTGCCGCTTCATTCGCAATGACACGCAGCTTCTTCCACTGGGGAATACACCCCTGGGCGATATACATCGTCATGAGTCTGAGTATCGCCTACTTCTCCTTCAGACGCGGTATGCCGCCGTTAATTTCGAGCTGTTTCTACCCACTACTAGGAGATCGTATAAACGGTACGATCGGTCGTTCGATCGATATTCTGGCAGTATTCGCTACGGTGTTCGGTGTTGCTACCTCGCTGGGGCTCGGCGCGCTGCAGATCAGCAGCGGATTAACCGCCGTGTTCGGTCTGCCTCAGACGATTACCGTGACACTCACGATTATTGTCGTGGTTACAGTGCTTTATCTGATCTCGAGCTCGACGGGTCTCGATAAAGGGATTCAGATTCTCAGTCGGACAAATGTTCTTGTCGCGCTCGTCCTGATGGCTTTCGTGCTGGTCGTGGGTCCGACCTCGTTCAGCCTGGAAATTTTCACCGACACGCTCGGTGAATACGGAGCATCGCTGTTCGCCATGAGTCTTGAGGCGAGTCCCTTTGAAGGGTTTGAGTGGACTAAAGACTGGACACTCTTTTACTGGGCGTGGTGGATCTCCTGGTCGCCGTTCGTGGGCCTTTTTGTTGCATCGATCTCCCGCGGACGCACTATTCGCGAGTTCATACTCGGTGCGCTGCTTGTTCCAACGCTTATGACGTTTCTCTGGTTCGCGACGTTCGGTGGAGCTGCCCTTAATCTCGAAATCGAGCATGGCATAGACGTAACATCAACAGCACTTGCAGAACCTTCCCTCGCCCTGTTCGAGGTTCTCGGGCACTATCCGCTTGCCTCCATCACAAGTCTTCTCGCAGTTCTGCTCCTGTCGGTCTTTTTCGTAACGTCAGCCGACTCTGCGACCTTTGTCCTCGGAATGATGACCTCAGGAGGGAGCTTCTCGCCCTCGCTGGCAAAAAAGATGCTCTGGGGGCTTATTCAGTCATCCGCCGCAGCAATGCTTCTGCTTTCAGGCGGGCTCGAGGCGCTGCAGCGAATGGCCATTCTTGCCGCGCTGCCGTTTATGATTGTAATGGTCATAATGCTTCGAAGCCTGTTACGGGCGCTTCGATATGAATGGCGGTACGAGCGGAATCAGTCGTAACTGACCGGGAACCAGCCGGCGGCCATCAAGGTCGCCTTGCTTCACAGTGAAGCCGCCTCGATAATGCCGGACGAAACCGGCAGCCGGCGCTCATTCCCGGCCCTTTTATGTTCGTTCGAAGATGAAGTCTATCGTGCCTCGAGCAACACTTGCGCCCGGACGCCGGTCGAAACGCCATTGCTGCACAGCTTCGACAAGCTTCTCACGACCACTGCTTGTCAGGCCCGGGCCGTCAACCGAGACGCTTCCCGGAAGCACAATTCCCTGGTCGTTGACCTCGAAGGTAATACGGGCGCGAACCCGTGGCGCACCGGTGGCACGAAGATCGCTGCCGTCCACATCCGGAACGGAGTACTCTACGAGACGCCGATCACCGTCTCCGTCCCAGTCGACAATACCATCACCATCGGCATCAGGATCATCCTCCGCGGCATCCGGCGCTGCCGGCTGACCCTCAGTTTCACTAACATCGTCGGCGGTGGTCGGGTCCTGCGAAGCGTCACGAACACGGCCGAGAAGATCAGAAATACGGGGTGAAACCTCCTGCTGCGGATCCCCTCCTGCATCCGTAGTCTCCTCGTCCGCATCTGCGTCCGCCTCGGCAGCGGCGCGCCGCTCTTCCTCGAGCGCCTGCTCAAACTCTTCCCGTGCCTGTTGTCGCGCTTCGATGACCGCATTGTCGGGATCCCGAGGCACGTCTTCTGTTCGTGTACGTTCAGGGCGTTCGCGCTCTGCCCCTCCTTCAAGACCTCTGAGCGCTTCGGCGACCTCTTCCTCGGTCGGTCCCTGAGGTCCTCGCGGCGCCGGTGCTTCAGTCTGCTCTTCGGGAGAAACCTCCTCGGCAGGTTCGGTCGGTTCAGGTTCGGCTTCAGCCTCAGCCGCCGGCTCATCCGGCTCGGGTTCGAGCGTTTCTTCGGGCGTGTCCGGTTCACTCGCCTCGGGCTCGAACTCCTCCGGCTCCTCGGGCTCAGGCTCCTCGGGCTCAGGCTCCTCGGGCTCAGGCTCCTCGGG
>CAZMEV010000096.1:10243-12014 GCA_964565375.1 uncultured Spirochaetaceae bacterium | reverse complement strand
CCCTTCACAAGGGCTTTCTGAGACATCCATCCGAAAACCACCGGCGGAAGAACCGCGACTGTGGAAGCAGCTGAGAGCTGTGCAACGTACAATCCCTGCTGTTCCCTGAACCGGGCAAGATAGACCGGCAGGGTTGCGGTTCGATTTCCTGTCAGATTGAAGGCAAGAAAGAACTCGTTCCAGATGAACACGGCAACGAGCAGACCCGCAGCGATAATTCCCGGGCGTATCAGGGGCACACCGATTTGCAGCATCTTTCTCCACATGGAACAGCCGTCAATATCGGCAGCCTCCATGATCTGCTTCGGCAAATCGGAGAAGAATGAGTAGACCATCCAGATGACAATCGGTGTGTTGAATCCGACATACAGAATGAGAAGTCCACCCCGGGTGTTAATGATCCCGAACTCCTGGAACCAGGTATAAACCGGGATGAGAATAGCAACCGGAGGAAGCAGAATAGTAACGAGAAACCATACGAACAGCTTTTCGTTCGTAGCCTGTTTCTTGAACTGGCCGAAAACCAGCTGAAATGCCGCCGGGATTCCGAGGGCCAGGCACAGGAGTGTACCGAAAAACACCTGGAAGATCGAATTTCGCAGGGCATTGATGATGGTTGGGTTACTGAGAACCCGGGTCATTGTCTCAAGCGTAGGAGTAAAATTGAACGTCGGATAGACGGCCTGAAACTCAGTCTTGAACGCCGACACGAACATGTAGAGAACCGGAAAGAAGTACAGTATCGCGATTCCGTACACCACGACAGCCAGAGATGTCCGCCGTACATGACGCTTAATCGTTAAGTTTCGCTGAACCTTTGTAAGTGATCTTGTTTTGTCGTTCACAGTAGTATCCCTCATACTGATCAGCTGAGCATCGTGCGCCGCTTTTTGATCGAGCGGTACAGCAGGTTAACAAGCAGCAAGGTCAGAACGACGGTAATAACCGAAACCGCAGCCGCTCGTCCGACGTTTGACGCGCTGAAAACCTGCCTGTACACAAGAAACGGCAGGTTGAACGATCGCGTTCCCGGCCCTCCTCCGGTGGTCGTAATAATTATCGCGAACTCCTTAATGATAAATACAAGACCGAGCATAATCGCGATATTGAGGTGGTTCTGCACAAGCGGGCGCTTGATAAGAAATGTATTCTGAAACCAGTTACAACCGTCTATCTTCGCACTGTCGATCACATCATCCGGCAGTCCCTGCAGCCCGCCGAGCGTAACAAGCACGAAAAACGGTAACCATTGCCATACCAGCAACACGATTATCACCGTCATGGGATAGGAGCTGAGAAAATCAATACGTGGCAACCCGAATGTATTCGCCAGTACGCCGTACCAACCGAATCGGCTGCTGAATATTGTCGCTCGCCAGACTACTCCTGCCGCCGTAGACATTACAAAAAACGGTCCGAGCATGAGTGTTCTGGCGATATTCACTCCCGGAATATCGTTATCCAGGAGTAAGGACAACAGGAAGCCGAACACCGTGCACACAGCGAGTGTGACTCCGGTCATGACAATGGTCTGCCAGAGCACCTGGTAGAAAAGCGGAAGTGTCGGAAAATCGGGAATTGCCAGAAAGTGGACGAAGTTCTCGATCCCACGAAACTGAATTTCCAGGTCGGGACGGGATAGGTTCCAGCGCAGTGTCGAATACACCAGCGTTATGAGAAAGGGAACCTGTGTCATTACGCCGACCACGATCGCCGCCGGGAGTACGTATCGCCGTCCCGTACTGATCTGTTTTTCTTTCATACGTTCCTC
>CAZMEV010000096.1:0-10143 GCA_964565375.1 uncultured Spirochaetaceae bacterium | reverse complement strand
CCGGGAGTACGTATCGCCGTCCCGTACTGATCTGTTTTTCTTTCATACGTTCCTCCGCGTGCTGCCTTGCCGAGTAAGTCGGAATGCGACGCCGAAGCGAGACACCCCCGGCACACGCGGCAACGTGAACCGGAGGTCAATCCGAAGTCTTCAGGCAGACGCCCGAACAATCAGCGGTACTCTCCCTCGATCGCAGCCTGATCAAAGGCCTCGTGTGTTCGCCGAATCGCTTCGTCCAGGGTGATATTCCCGACAACATAGTCGGCGAGCCATTCGGTCATCCGGTCGCCGAGGTCCGAGAACTCGGGAATAGCAATGTACTGCAATCCCTGGTAGGGAACCGGATCGACAGTCGGATTGTCGAAATCGGTCTGCTCGAGCGTACGAAGCGTCATATCCGCGTATGGCACGTCGGCGTAACCGGCCAGCTCGTAGGTTGACGATCGCGACGCCGGAGGCGTAATCGCACCGGTGCTGTCTTCGTCATACGACAGTTCAATGTAGTCTTTCGATGTCGCCCACAGCATGAAATCGAACACGGCTTCCTTGCGGGCCTGCGATACGTTGGGATTGATACCAAAGGACCAGTTCCACAGCCACTGCGAGATATGCGCAGGGCCTTCCGGCGGCAGCGCATAGCCGACGCGACCGGCAATCTCCGATTCCGCCGACTCGAGCGGAGGAGCAATGGACGTTGCGTCGAAATAGATGCCGGCATTACCCGACTGCATCAGTGCAATGGCCTCGTTGTAGGTATAGGAAACAATGTCTTCCTGTCCGGCATCAACGAGAATGTCGCGATACATCTGCCAGGCTGCCCGTTGTTCCGGCGTATCCACGGTGGCGTTCCAGTCCATGTCGTAGAACTGTCCCCCATAGGCGTTGACCATCGGCACAAACGGTGCGCCACTCATGCCCCATCCCGGAGCTCCGCGCATGGTCATACCGACGATTCCTTCATCTTCGTCATGAATTGCCGTAGCCATTTCGTAGAGCTGATCCCAGGTAGGCCGTTCCGGCATCGTCAGGTTGTTGGCTTCGAAGAGGTCCTTGTTGTACATAATGAACGCCGACTCGCCGTAAAACGGCAGAGCATACGCGTCACCATCCATGGATAGAGATTCCTGCATTGCAGGGATCAGGTCGTCGCGGTCATACGCTTCGAGCTCCTCCGCCGAAAGGTTGTCGAAGAACGGTTCAAGATTCTCAAGCCAACCAAAGCTGGCCCAGTTGAGCGCTTCGTATGGACCGATTACGAACATATCGTAAGTCGTTCCGCCTGTCGAAGCTTCCGTTTCGAGCCGTGAGCGAAGGTCATTCTCCGGTAGAACCGCGATATCGACGGTTACCCCTTCAGCTTCGTAATACCGTTCAGCTAGATCCGCCAAACCCTGCGAAATCGGGTTATTTGGCAAAGCCAGACTGATTGTGATTTCCTCTTCTTCGGCCTGTCCGCCGGCAAACAGCGGCAAAGCGGCCAGAAGAAGTGTACACAGCACCGCCCCAGCACGTACGAGTAGTTTCATACATCGTACCTCCTTAACAGAATCGTTGAACCCGCTCGTGCCGGAGCGTTGCGCCCCGGCGGGGTTCTTAGTGCTATTGTTGGACCGCTTTCGCGAACGCACAAGGTACGGGTGTACTCGAATTGTACCTACATGGGCTTACCGCGTACTCAACGGAAGTACGGTCGCTGGTATCAGGGTCGGGCTTACAGAAACAGGCGGTAATCCTTACACTTTCGGATTGCCTCCGATCGCCGGTGCACTTCCAGCTTGTCATATATCCGGCTCAGGTAGTTTCGAACCGTCTGCGAGGCCAGACATACCTCTTTTGAAATGTCCGTGTTGTCAAACCCCTCGATTACCAGTCGCAGAATGTGTCGCTCCCGGCGGGTAAGCTCGTAATACCAATCCGGAACCTCGGAGCCGTTTGTGCGATTGCCGGCGGGCACCTCGTATTCGTGCCCGCGAAGACTTTCCGCGACCGATCCCGTGGTAAGAAACGCACCCCCGCAGATCGCCCGTATCGCATTACAGAGTTCATTCGCCGGAGTATCCTTCAGAATATATCCGGATGCACCGTAGGTGATCGCCGCCTTTACGTAGTTATCGTGGTCATAGGTCGTAAGCATTGCTACTTTCTGATCCGGAAGCACTTCCCGGATTCGCCGCGTCGCCTCCACGCCATCGGTCCTCGGCATGCGAACATCCATGAGCACGATATCGGGCCGGTGCCTTACGGCCGCATCAACGGCGTGCTCACCGTCATGAACGATTTCGATCACTTTAAAATCCGACGAACGGGTTTCGAGCAGTGATCGAAGGCTCTCGGCAAAAAGCACCTGATCGTCCGCAATAACTATGCGAATACTCACGTCGCCTCCAATTCCTGGATAGGAACACGTGCGGAAACTCTGAAGCCCGATTTTGTCTCCTCGGGGGTCGACACCGTCAGTGTGCCGCCCAATCTTTCCATGCGTTCACGCATTCCTGCCAACCCGATTCCTTCCTTTATGGTCGAGGCGCCACTGCCATCGTCCCGTATAACAACAATAAGCCAGTGTTCGTCGCGCTGAATAGTGACGACGACATGACGCGCATGTCCGTGTCGAAACGAGTTTGTCAGCGCTTCCTGAATGAAGCGGTACACCGTAAGAAAAATCTCGGGATGTTCGACGACCCGAGGAGCAACGAGAAGGCGGAACGTCGTGTGGACACCGGTGGCCTGTTGAAAAATCCGAATCATACGCCGAAGCCCCTGCATACCTCGATTCTGGTTCGTTTCACTCGATCTGAGAAGCCGCAGGGATTGCCGGGTATCGGACAGACCGGCTTTGGCCTGAACCAGTATCGCTTCCAGACTCTTTCGCACCCGCGGCTCATCCCCCTTTTCCAGCTGTTCCAGCCCCAATTGCGAAAGCATGATGGCATTACTGAGCGTATATCCGACCCCGTCGTGTATTTCACGCGTGATTCGGTTGCGCTCTTCGATCATAGCCTGATCCTCGGCGAACCTGACAAACGTGCTATATCCGAGATTGGCTTTCGAAAGCTCTTCAACCGCATTCGAAAGCGTTTCAATCCGGGAGTACCTCTCGCCCAACCCGTAGCGTATTTCGATGAATCGATACAGAACAATTCCGGTTGCAGCAATCAACCCGGCGGCACCCAATCCGGTTTCGTACCAGAGTAACTCGACCGCCACGGGCCAGGGCGTCCCGTATGGAAACAGTGATAGCACCCCAGCGAACAGAATCCCACTCGAAGCAATCACCATATCGCGCCGATCGATAAGGAGTGCCGATAGCAAAACGATATATCCTATACATATGCTCATAAGAGGAAAGGCTTGCATTACAGCAATAAGCAGACTTCCAAGAATCGCGGTCGTAATGCCCGCAGCCGTTTTCCTGTACAGGTGCGACAGGAGGGCACAGCCAACGGTTGCAACAAAGAGTGCGCCGATCAGCATAGAGAACTGAAACGACTGATCCGGCGCTATAGCTTCACGCCTTTGGAGACTAAGAAACTGGAAAACAACCGAAACGTACAGGATGACGATTGCAGGCGCTATCCATGAAATCGATGCAAAGCGTGCCGGAAACCGGAAGGAACGGATGGACGGGTCCTGCAGCTTTAGCTTTGGTTCAAAAGACTCATTACTGTTTTGTGCTTTGCGCATGCCGCTGCCCGCCGAACCCCCAAGAATAAAACAACCTTCCGAAACTGATGAGACAATTGTTGAATCAGGAGAGTATATCACGGGGCCGAACGGGTTGAATAACGCCTCTATGGATCGTTTGCGTACATAAATGGTATCCACAGAGCCTGCACGGAGAAACCCGGCGGTCTAAAGCGCCGCCTGCGGATTTTTCGCCTGTTCCACCGCCCGGCCGAGGACAAACAGATAATCCGAAAGCCGGTTGAGGTACACCTGCGAGCGTCTGACTTCCTCATCCGAGCGGCCCATCTCACGAATCATGTGCACCACCCTCCGTTCACAGCGACGCGCAATAGCTCTCGCAACATCGATCTCAACTACCCCTTCGAACTCACCTGGTACGATGAAGCGCGGAGGGATTTCGGTAATTTCCTTCAGCCGGGTCTGAACCTGTTGCAGCGAAAGGACATCCTGCTCGGAGACATGCGTAAGCTGCGAAAAGAGCGCGGACGACGGAAGGGTTGCGCATGTGGCGAGTACCCGGCCGAGACGGTCCTGTATTTCATGAATGGTGGCCACATGCTGTTCCATTCCCTCGCGAGTACGGATTACTCCGAACCACGAGTTCAGTTCGTCGATATCCCCGAGGGCTTCGAAGACCGCTGTATCCTTGTAATAGCGCTCTCCGGAGAACAGACTGGATTGGCCGTCGTCACCGCCCCCGGTTGTAACCGGGCTCATATCAACTTCCGGGTCATCTCCGCTCGTGCTGCTACCGCGGAGCCGGGCGGTGAGCGACTTCAGCCATTCTTTCATGTCAGAATACCTTCCTCATGCAGAAGCTTTGCACCATACTCCATTGAGATTGCATACGAGAGATTGGGGTGCACCACCGTCTCCGCCTGAACACCACCGAAAGCAACCGGATCGAGCACGCCGCCGACAATACCGACAATCTGTCCTTCTGAGGCACTGATAAGCGGCCCGCCTGAGTCACCGAAGTGGACACCACGGTCAAAAATGAGACATCGCGTCCCGTTTCGTGTGCACATCTTCTCCGAGAGAATCGACTGCACCTCCATGACACCATGAATCCGGTAGTAGCCGAATGGAACACCAAGTGAAAACAGATGCGCGCCGCGATACAGGTTTTCCGGGTCACCAATTACGTTGGACGGCATCTGTATATCGAGATCGGGAGTCATCTTCATGAGCGCGACATCGTGTTCGTGATCCCGGGAAATGATTTCCACCGGAATGGGATTGACCTCATCGCGCGTAAGATACGCGTACTCGTTGACGGTGTCCGGAGGCACCGCAAGCAGCTCGCTATTCTCCATAGCCACCCTGGAAGTGGTAAGCATATAACCGCTTGAGTGAACGAGAAAACTGCTGCCGAGAAATATGACCGAATCGCCCTCCCGCTGCATGAGCATCATGCAGCTTCCCTTGTATCTGTTACTTATCTGTTCAAGCATCTTCTCACATCCTTCCTGCACCCGCGACACTTACTCGACGCCATCGACCCAACCATCGACCTTCTGCCTGTTCGTTTCGATCCACCGAAGCGCCTGGCCATAGTCATCGCCGGAATCATCCTCATGTATCCACAGCATAATGCGTTCGAGGTCGCTCGGTTCGTACTGAATGCGATCGAGCACTTCGTAGGCGTCCGGTTCGGCATCCTCAAAGCCTTCACGCACCATGGTATGAATCTGCTCCCGGCCTCCGAACACATTGTCCGGATCCTCAAGAAACGTGAGCGAATATCGTTCCCACTTCCAGTGAGGACTCCATCCGGTCAGCACGATCCACTGGTTACGGTTTACCGATCCCGAAAGCTCGGCGATCATTTGCTGCTCATCTGAGTCGGAAACACGAAATCCCGCAAGCCCATAGTGCTCGACTGCTTCGCGCGCACGCTGTACAACGCCGGCACCCGATTCAATGCCCACAACGCGCCGACCGAATCGTTCCCGATACTCGGAGAGCTCCGAAATTGACTCAACGGTAACAAGCGGGCGCCCGGTTCTACCGGTTCCTTCGGTCTGACGGCCAGGTGTGTGCGTGGGTACAACCAGTCCAATTCTCGCACCATCCAGATTGGGACCAAGATCCACAAGCTCCCCGGCATACTCCTCGTAGTACTCCTGATGGGTAACGGGAAGCCACGCACCGAGCAGCACATCGGCAGTGCCCTCGGCAACCTCAATCCACATCTGATCGACATTCACTGCCCGCAGTTCAACCCGATATCCGAGCCGTTCCTGCAGCACCGCCTGAAAGAGATTTGCGCTCGCTATTTCCGATGACCATTCCGGGTAAACAATCTCAATAGTTCGCTCGGCCCGCTCGGCACGTCTGGCCTCGAGCTCGGGGTCCACATCCGGTTCCGGTTCTCCGCAGGCCGCCAAAACCATCGCCACCAACGCGAGAAACAACCCGGCCCGAAGAACGCCTGTATAGGACTTGGCTGTATTCATGAGCGGCCTCCTTTCCGGTCGTCGCGGTTGCTCAGGTCATCGCTGGTGCTTCGGTCGTCGCCGTCACTCCGGTCGTCGCTTTCGCTTGAATCGGATTCTCCCCGGTCTCCTTCTTTGGAGTCAGTCGGACCGATGGAGAAGCCGCCAGACCCGGTCTGCCTGTTACCTGAACCACCGGAATCACGGGGCTCCTGGCCTGCACCTGTGCTGCCGGAGGTGCCATGCCCCGAGCCGCCGGAGCCGCCCGAGCCGCGGGATGTATCATCGGACTTTCGTCCTCCGACAAGACGCCGCAACCGTTTACCGAGGCCCCCCGGCTTACGAGTCGTCTTCACACCATAGCCGGCTTCTTTGGCTGCACGGGCGGCCTGCCCGCGCCAGATGAAATGCCCGTGAACGAGCTCCGGCTGTGGCTTGCTCGAGGCAGTGCGCATAGCGGAGCCGAAGTGATACTCCGGCATGGAAAATCCGGGGCCTTCCGTATAGTCCGAGAGGCCCTTCCAAAGACTGTATATCATTACGAACAGAACCACAGCGAACGGCAAGCCGGTGGAAATAGCTGCTGTTTCCAGCGCCACAAGGCCGCCCCCGACAAGAAGTGCCGCAGCAACCGCTCCCTCGAGAATGGCCCAGAACAGGCGCTGCAGCCTCGGCGGATCCGGATTCCCTCCCGCGGTAATGATGTCTATGACCATTGACCCGGAGTCGGACGAAGTAACGAAGAAGGTAATAATTACAACAACCGCCAGCCCGCTTGTTACAGCATTAAGCGGAAACTGTTCGAGCAGCGTAAACAGCGCTACAGGAATATTGTCCTGAACAACTCTCGCAATACCTCCAGCGCCGAGCAGCTCGACATTCAGCGCGCTGTTTCCAAAGATTGTCATCCAGAAGAACGTGATGAGCGTGGGAACGAAGAGTACGCCGAGAATAAACTGCCGCACCGTACGACCGTAGGAAACCCGGGCGATAAACATGCCGACGAACGGCGACCATGCAATCCACCAGCCCCAGTAGAACACCGTCCAGCTCTGCTGCCAGGTACCTGCCTCGTAGGTTTCATTCCAGGTTGCAAGCTGAGGCAGATACTGAATGTAGTGGCCGATGTTCTCCCCAAAGGCGTTGAGAATAAAAAGCGTCGGTCCGACGACAAACACAAACAGACACAGCGCGGCGGCCATGAACAGATTGAATTTCGACAGTCGCTGAATCCCGGCATCGAGTCCCGCAAGTACCGACCACGTCGCAATCGCGGTGATTCCCGCAATAAGCAGCACCTGAATTGTCGTATTCTGCCCGATACCGAACAGGTGATCGAGTCCGGCATTTACCTGCTGGACGCCAAGCCCCAGCGACGTGGCAACGCCGAACAACGTTGCGACCGTAGCGAGAATATCGATGACGTTACCAGGCCAGCCGTGAATGCGATCCCCGAGCAGCGGGTGAAACACGGATCGAATCGACAGTGGCAGTCCCTTGTTAAAGGAAAAGAACGCGAGGGCGAGTCCCACCATGGCGTAGATGCCCCAGGGATGCAGACCCCAGTGCAGAAAGGTCAGATCCATTGCGAAACGCGCTGCCTCAACCGATCCACTTTCAGTAAGCGGATTATTCACAAAATGGAACATGGGCTCGGCGACACTGTAGAAGAGAAGTCCGATTCCCATTCCCGCGCTGAAGAGCATTGCGAACCAACCGGTAAGAGAAAATTCGGGCACCGCATCCGATCCACCAATGCGAATATCCCCGTGGCGACTGAACATTACAATGAACACGTACACGAGAATCGCGTTAATCGTGAGAATAAAAAACCAGCCTGCCGAGGTTGAAATGGCAGTCTGCAGATCGGAAAAGAATGTGTCGAACTGAGCCTGAAACACAATCGTAAGCGCTACAGCTCCTATAATGATAATCGCCGAGGTGAAAAACACCCACGGGTGAATATCCACCGCCAGCCAGCTTTCACGCTGATGTTCCCCGTTGTTGGCCTCGCTCATGCGTCCTCCCAAAGTTTCACTACGAAGTATTCCCTAAGATTCTCCTATATCGTACGCAGGGTCAAGAAATCCGCGCGAGACGCTTAACCGACAGGCCCATCGTAGGATTTTATGTCGATGCTTCTAAGCCATCTCGCATGACGCAGAATCCGTTCCTCATCCCGCGATGCTCCGTTACGCCCGGCCGTCCCCCAGAGCACCTCAGAAAGCGCCGCCAGCCGCGGCCAGAGCATGTATTCCGCCTCCCGGCCAAAACGAACCTGTTCACTCCAGAGATTCCCCTGTGAGCCCAGTACAACCGGGTTTTCGGCCGCGCGAGAGCTATCTTTTGTCCCGGCTTTCCGAGCATCGCTGCCGCCGGCAGGCGTAGCGCTGCCGGCGGCAGGGGAAACCTCCGGTCCGTCTGCCGGTTCCCGCACCGGCCGAAAACCGTACGTATCCCTGATCGTACAGATACCGAGCCATCCCGGCTCCCTCGGATCATCCAACGGCTTGTGGTCGAAGTAGCAGGCGCGTTCTGTCGGACACAGAATCACATCGTGGCCGGCTTCGATAGCACGGTCGGCACACTCGTGCGCACGCCAGCACATAATGAGCACACCCTGAGGCGGTTCGGATTCAAGTACTTCATCCCAGCCCACAGGTCGCCGTCCGTGCGATTCGATCGTCTCAACTGCCGTCCGCACAAGATCGCCGTGAAGAAGCTCCGGGCGCGAAAGGCCGAGTTCCACCGCCCGTGCCCGGCATTTCGGACACGCTTTCCATCTCGTGGAAGGACACTCGTCTCCGCCAAGATGAATGAAGGCCCCGGGAAACAGCTCACAAAGCTCCCCGAATACCGTTCTGAGGAACGTGTGAGCATCGGGGTTTCCTGCGCACAGAACATCCTCGAATATCCCATGACGAATCGGAACCGGCTGAGAAGCTCCAGTACACGAAAGCTCCGGCATTGCCGCAAGGACAGCACGAACGTGACCGGGAATATCCACCTCCGGCACTACAACGATCCCTCTGCGTGCGGCGTGATCCACTACCTCGCCTATCTCGGAAGCAGTATACACCCCTCCGTAACGGCCGAAGTTCGTCGTATTATCGTCGCGCCATGCTGCCACCTGCTCGAGGACCGGATACGCCCGGGACGGCAATCGCCAGCCCTGATCATCGGTCAAGTGCCAGTGAAACACGCTCAGCGCGTGAAGGGCTGCCTCGTCTATGAGACGTTTCACTACGGAAACAGGAAACATATGGCGGACACAGTCGAGCATGAACCCACGCCATGGATACGCCGGAGTGCCGGAAAGTTCGGCGCACGGGAGCTGCACACCGGCGCCGGTCTCTGCCGTTGCACGGACAGCGCGGCTGAGCGCCTGCCCGAGCGCAGAAGCCGCCCGCAGAGCACCGCGATAGCCGGCGGATCGTATCGTAACACGGGCGCTACCAGTGGCTTCGTCCCGCTCACACGTCATCGACCACCGTTCATCGGAAGAACTCGAAGGGTCCAGTGCCGGGTCGGGCCTCGAAGGTGAATCCGGCGCGAGTTCTATGTAAATGTTCCCATGTACATCACCGTCGCCTACAGGAAGCACGAAAAAAAAAGTTTGATCTGGCGGCGAGTCATCACTGTTCCCGCCAGGTTCCGCAAAGCTGCTGCCTTCGGCAAGTTCGGCAGCCCCGTTGCTCCCGGCATTATTCGCGCTTTGCTTCATTTCACGCACGCCATAAGCATCCGTTACCGGGGAGGCGATCGCGATCGAGAGCAATTCGCACACAGCTTTGGACAGTGCCGAATCTTCGGCTGCTACGACTGCACGCCGGGGGAAAACAACTTCGGTATGCGGATCCACGGAAACCGCCTGGGGGGCGGGGACGATGTCATGCCAGACTGATGGTTTGGTGTTCAAGGTGTAGGAAGCATATCAGCCAACGTCCGGCAGCGCCATCCAAAAATTACTGTCCACCAAATTGGTGGAAATGGCCCGAAATTCTGCAATCACCGCACA
>CAZMEV010000095.1:0-12222 GCA_964565375.1 uncultured Spirochaetaceae bacterium | reverse complement strand
CCTATGATCCGTTCCAGCTCGTCTATGCCGGTGCGCTGGGGATTGTCTACGGCATGTGCTACGAGAAATCGGGAAGCGTCTATTACCCTATGATGTTGCACAGCATAAGCAATGTGGTAGCGGTCGCGGTTTCGGCGGTCGCCGCGGCGATAATCGGGTGAGCACGCCGGGCACCCATGATGGACATGAAGCAGAACGTCTGAGCACGGTTCGGGCAACCTCAGATCCGCAGTGCTTGAGCAGATCGCGATGAAATGTGAGCGCGTTCGGAGCGTCTTCGATCATAGGGAACGAATTGTATAGGCTGCTCGCAGGGGCAGGACGGCGGTACAGCCCAAGGCGAATTGTCAGCAATTGGTTGCACGTCAGACCTTTCGAGTAGTGTTCGGGAGAATGAATCGAAATATAGTTTCTGGAGCGAGTTTGCTGACAGAAAACTGCGCTTAGCGACGCGCACTTAACTGCCCTATCGGACCCTGCCAAGGTAGGTCTCTTTGCTTTCTTGGAGAGGTGCGAATTTCGCCTTTCCAATCTCAGCTACTACACCTTGTTCGAGACATAATAGGTACATAAAAAGTATCAATAGCCTTCTGATAGGTATAATCTACTGTAGAAATCGATTTTAATATTGTGCCGACCGAAGACTATATGGCGCGTATCCGTCCGGTGCTCCAAAGCGGACGAAATGCTCCCGACGTGTTCACGGGGGAAGCGGCATTTGTGCGGGAGTTGGTAGAGTCGGGTTTCTGGGAACCACTCGATCAGGATCCGTATAACGCGGATACCTCGGCTCTCTATCCCTACGTTTCGCAGGTAGCAACCGACCACGATGGGGTGCTTCGCGCGCTGTCCTGGCAGACTACTCCGGGAGCGGTGTTCTACCGGCGCAGCATCGCCCGGGAATACCTTGGTACTGATGACCCGGAGGTCATTGGAGAGCGTCTTTCCACCTTCGAGGGAATGCTTGAGCTCGGTCGTGAACTCCATGATGCAAGCGACGGGGCCATTCATCTGCTCCCGGAAATCGGGAGTAAACTGAACTGGTATCTGCCCAACCGTCAGCAGCCGTGGGTGAACAGCGATAACCAGTTCACCATCGACGATGCGATCGTTGATCACCTTGAGATGGCGCGAACACTTCGGCAGGAGAGCCTGGAGTCCGGACGCGAGGCATGGACCCCTGCATGGTTCGACGGAATGGGCGCTGAGACCGATACCTTCGCGTATACGCTACCTACCTGGGGGCTGCACTTCGTCCTGAAGGGTAATGCAGAAGGCAGCGATAGCGACTGGGCGGTCACCAACGGACCCGACGATTACTTCTGGGGCGGCACATGGCTCGGAGTCTATCGCAATTCCGAGCGCAAGAACCTGGCTTGGGAGTTCGTCGAGATGATGACCCTGGACGAAGAGTTTCTTGAACAGTGGGCGAGTGACACAGGTGACTTCCTCAGCAATATTGAGGTTGTTGACAGAATCCGGAATGATTTCAGCGATCCATTCCTCGGTGGACAGAACCACTATGCGTTCTTCGCCGAGCGTGCTCCGAATGTAGACGGCTCGCTCATTACCCGCTATGACCAGGATATTGAGACAATCCTCGACAACGCTCGTGACCAGTTTATCGACAACGAAGTAGATCTGCAGACTGCGCTTGATATCATCTACGACGAAGTTGAGGCGACCTATCCTCAGTTTGAGGTGATTCGACGTTGAGTCGGTCCGTTGTTCGCACCCGGGGAAACGGCGGCGTGAGTACGCGCCGCCGTAACCCGGCTTCTATCACCGGGCGGACACCGGATCCCGCAATACCAAAGGGGTTACACCTTGAAACGCCGAAACAATATTGACCGGCCCTTCGTCGGTTACCTTTTCATTTTACCGTTCTTTGTGGTTTTCCTGGTTTTTCATTTGTATCCGATTCTGCACAGCCTGTATCTGAGCTTTGCGCAGTATGATGGGTTTACCGCCCCTCAGATCGTAGGGCTGACAAACTATCAACGATTAGTCGGGGATCAGCTTTTCTGGCAGGCGTTATCGAATACGCTTCGTATATGGCTGCCGAACATAGCCTTGCAGCTGGGACTCGCCCTCTATTTTGCGGTGATATTCACCAACAGGCGTCCGAGAGTTCGAGGGGTGAAGTTTTACCGGGCGGTGTTCTATTTTCCGAATCTCGTAACAATGGCGTCCATCGCGCTGCTGTTCAGCGTTATTCTTGACTGGCAACACGGCGCCTTGAATCAGATGCTTTTCGGAGCTGAACGGTCGGACTACATTAACTGGCTCGCACATCCTCCGCGGGCACAATTTATAATAGCACTGCTGCAGACATGGATCTGGTTTGGATACACCCTCATTATTCTTATGGCCGGCATCCAGGGGATTCCTCAGTCGTATTATGAATCCGCTGTTGTGGAAGGTGCAGGAAACGGAACAATTTTCCGGCGAATTACCCTCCCTCTGATTCGTCCGATAATGGGCTTCGTAATTATCACCTCAATTATCGGAGGGCTTCAGATATTTGATGTGCCGTACGTTATTACAGCCGGCGGCGGTGGTCGAGGGCGATCACTAGTGACCGCAGTAATGTTCATGTACAGACGCGCATTTCAGGTGAGTCAGTTCGGGTATGCGGCAGCTGTAGCATGGATGCTTTTCGTTATTACGGTAATCGCTTCGCTAGTGTATCTGAAGGTTGCCGGAATCAGTCCTGATGGGGGCAAAAAATGAGTGCTGCGTTTCGACCTCTGACTACCTCCTCGAGTGGGATCGTCGCACGATCGCCTTCTGTGGAGCGTTTAAAGCTTGTTTTTCTGTATCTGACTATTGCGATCGTTTTCGTGATTGCCATCATGCCGTTTTACATAATGATCGTAAATGCAACTCGAACGAGCGCCGAGATCAACCGCGGGCTCTCAATGCTTCCCGGGGAATCGTTATTCCGAAACTGGGTTTCGCTGACCAACAGGGTTAACATTCTGCGGGGGTTGCGTAACAGCTTCGTGGTTTCGGTTTCAGCTGTTGCGCTGACATCCTACTTCTCTGCACTCACTGCATTCGGGTTTGCCTTCTATAAGTTTCCAGGACGAAACGTGTTGTTCGCGATCGTGCTGGGCATGATGATGGTTCCGCCACAGCTCGGGCTGATCGGCCTCTACGAGCTCGCGAGTACACTGAACCTCGTAGACACATTCTGGATTCTGATTATTCCTCCGATTGCAAATCCTTTTATTGTCTTCTTTTTGCGGCAGTACGCGGGGAGCATAATTTCAGCGGATCTGCTCGACGCGGCGAAAATTGACGGTGCCGGTGATTTGACAGTGTTTCATCGAATTGCAATACCGCTTCTGACACCGGGTATTGCTACGATGGCTATCTTCGCATTCGTCGGAATCTGGAATAACTATATTCTGCCGCTCGTGCTCATATTCTCATCCGACCGGTACGTACTTCCGATGATTATCGCAAGTCTCAATACCTCGACTCATCGCACCGATTTCGGTGCGCTGTATCTTGCCGTCGCAATTTCGGTTGTCCCGATCCTGATTGCCTTTTCATTCTTTCAGCGTTACCTGATTTCCGGCGTGGCGTTCGGAGGACTCAAAGAGTAACAATCGCAGCAATGGGGAAAACCGCTCATCGCGCGGCGGGTATTGAACGAACGCTTGCCCGCTCGATAAGCGGCGGGTGAGCGTTTACCGTTCGCGGAATGCGACGAGCCGGCTCCTGGGTGAGTTCTTCGAACAGGAGCGACGCCGCCCATCGGCCCATATCGTATTTCGGATGGATGAACGTGGTAAGGGGTGGGGTGACGGATCGCGAAAGTGGTATGTCATCGAACGCGAGTATGGAAATATCCGTACCGATCTTGAGGCCCGCTTCATGAAAGGCGGGATAAGCGTCGATCGCGGTCTGATCGTTATAGAAAACGACTGCATCGATATCGTGAGCAGCTTTAGAGGAGAGAAACGATTGGGCAACCGAATAGGCCGGGTGCAGCTCTTCGCCTGTTTCATAGGGAACGGTGACAAGTTGATGTGCGTCGGCGCGTGCCGCGCCGAGCACCTCGGTGATTCCCTCAAGGCGTTCGGTAGCGGCGAGCGCATTCCGGTAGTACACGTAGGCAATACGCCTGTGGCCCTTCTGAATGAGAAACTCGGCCGCGCGTCTGCCAAGTCCGACATCGTCAATTGTTACCGCCGAGCACGGAAGAAAGGGGAAGTGGCAATTCGTAAGTACGACCGGTACGCTCAGTGCGCGCAGCCGTACGACAATCGGAGACTCGGACGTCAGTTCGGAGCTGAACGCCGGTTCAATAATAAGCCCTTCTATACCACGGTTTACAAGATTATCGAGAACGTCGAGTTCTTTCGCAGAGTCAAAGCTTGTGGAACTGAGCGCGAGACTGTAGCCTCGTTCGTGCACAACGTCCTCGATTCCCTGAAGTATGGCCGGATAGATATTGTCGGTAAGCGTGTGGGTAATCACACCGACAATTCCGGACTGTTCGTGCGGGCGATCGAAGCCTGCGAAGAAGATCCCTTTACCGCGCTTCCGGTACAGGATACCTTCGGTGACAAGTGTCCCGATTGCATGGCGGACGGTGTTTCGGCTGACGCCGAGTTCATCGACCAGCCCCTGCTCGGCACCAACGAAGTCACCCGGCTCGTAGCCGTCATGACGCAGACGGTTAAGCAGAAACTCACGCACCTGTTCGTATTTCTTCCCAGATTCAGTACCCACTATATTCCCTTATCAACGACGTAAGTTGGTATATAACGATAGATATAAAGGATAAATTGCAATGAGTACAGCCTACAGGACCAATGACACCACAGTTAGTCGAAAGGTCGCAGAACTTCTTGGAAAGATGACGCTTGAGGAAAAAATCTCACAGCTTACAAGCGTCTGGGTATATGAGCTGTTGTCGAGCAAAAGCTTCGACGAGAACAAGGCTCAGCACCACCTCGGTGGTGGTGTCGGGCAGATCACCCGCATCGGAGGGGCGTCTGACGTTACTCCGGATCAATATGTCAGGCTTGCGAACCGCATTCAGAGGTACCTGGTGCAAGAGACACGACTGGGAATTCCGGCCATCGTACATGAAGAGTGTTGCAGCGGTCTGATGACCCGGGGGGCTTCACTGTTTCCTCAGAGTATCGGGCTGGGTGCTACCTGGGATCCCGGTATTCTTCGGCGAATCGGAGATGCGATCAGACGGCAGACCCGGCTCATTGGCGGTCACCACGCGCTGGCGCCGGTTCTTGACGTGACACGCGACGCAAGGTGGGGACGGGTTGAAGAGACGATGGGCGAAGACCCATACCTGGTCTCCGAGCTCGGCGGAGCCTATATAAGCGGAATACAGGGAAACGACTGGAGTGACGGCGTCATTGCCACTGCCAAACACTTTGTCGGGTACGGCACAACCGAAGGCGGAATGAACTGGGCCCCGGCCCACATCGGTGATCGCGAGCTTCGTGAGGTCTATCTGCGTCCCTTCGAAGCGGCTGTGCGTGCTTATGGTATCGGCTCAGTGATGAACAGCTACGGCGAAATCGATGGTGTGGCCTGCGGGGCATCGCGCACACTTCTCACGGATATACTTCGTGGGGAGTGGAAGTTCGATGGGATGGTGGTTTCCGACTACTTTGCGATTAACATGCTCAGGGAGTACCACCAGATCGCTGCGGACAAGAAAGAGGCAGCCGCGCTCGCCATGCACGCCGGAATTGACATCGAGCTGCCGTCACGGGACTGCTACTCTGATCCGCTTTCCGAGGCGGTAAGACACGGAGATATTTCGCAGGAAGATATTGATCTCGCGTGTGAACGAATTCTTAGAGCTAAGTTTGCACTCGGACTGTTCGATAATCCGTATGTTCCCGAGCCGGAAGATTCCATCAGCCTCGATACCGATGAGGACCGCAGTCTCGCATATGAGGCCGCGGTGCGATCGATCGTCCTGCTCGAAAACCAGGAATGCGTCATCGAGAATGCAGCGGCACCAGGACCGGCGCTGCCGATCTGGCCGGGGGTACGAAAGATCGCCCTCGTGGGGCCGAACAGCGCATCGTGGCGAAATATGATCGGTGATTACGCGTATCCCTGCCATATTGAAACGCTGGGGAATCTCGGAGCCATTACCGATACCGCGCATCCCGAAGAGACGGTCGAACTCAGTCAGGATTTCGCCGATATCGTGACGGTTCACGATGGACTTGCCCGGCGGCTTCAGGACGCCGGTTCGAATGCAATCCTGCAGCAGGCTGATGGTTGTGACGTGCTCGCCGAGGACGCGTCAGGACACGAGGCTGCCGTTTCGCTCGCAGCCGAATCCGATATCGTCATTGCGGTTATGGGCGACAGGTCAGGACTTGTTGACGGCTGCACTTCAGGAGAGTCGCGCGATCGCACTGACCTTGCGCTGCCCGGCACCCAGCGGGAGCTTCTGAAGAAGCTGGTTGCCACCGGAACACCGGTCGTTCTGGTGTTGCTCAATGCCCGCCCGGTGGATCTTTCGTGGGAGCAGACAGCGTGTGCTGCAATCCTCGCTGCCTGGCTGCCGGGAGAGGAGGGTGGTAATGCGGTCGCCGACGTACTGCTTGGAAATGCGAGCCCGGGTGGAAAGTTGCCAATGTCCTTTCCCCGCCATGTCGGGCAGGTGCCGGTGTTTCACGGGCACAAACCATCCGGGGGGCGTTCCCATTGGGCGGGCCGCTACGTAGAGATGGGTACCGATCCGCTCTATCCGTTCGGCTACGGGCTTTCGTACACGAGCTTCGAGCTTTCGGACCTTGAGGTCGAAACTCCGGTGGTCGGGCCTGCCGAAGGTGCATTGCAACTGAAAGTCGCCGTCACGCTCAGAAACAGCGGTGCGCGGGTTGGGGAAGAAGTAGTGCAACTGTACACCCGCGGTCCTCGTCACCTCATTACGCGGCCGGTGCGTGAACTTCGTGGATTCGTTCGTGTTCAGCTTAAGCCGGGGGAGACGAAGCGGGTGCCCTTCACGGTATCCGCCGATCAGTTCGCATTCCACGACGAGGCTATGCGGTATGCGCTGTTCGCTGGTACCGTTCGGGTCACCGTAGGCACATCGGCGATGGATCCTGCTGCTCTGAGTTCCGAGTTCGAACTTCGGGCGCCTGAGGGCGGAGTCGAGATCCCTGTCGAACAGCGCACCTACCGTTCGACTGTCGAAGTGAACGCCTTGCCGTAGCTGGTGCGTAACTTCCAAGGAGCACATATGACCACCGCCGAAGCCATGTCACGCATTGAGTCGGATTTTCGTAAACAGGTGCAGAGGAGTCCAACCCCGCGCAACGCCTACCTTCGCGTGTATTCCCCGAAACTCGGTGTTGATCTGGGTATTGCCGAAGGCAGGACAGGCGATACCGTGGCGGATATACGGCAACCGGTACACCTGGCGAGCGTCGGCAAGCTGTTCACCGCGACAATTGTGGGTATTCTGAACGAGCGTGGAGCGCTGTCCTTTTCCGATCCGGTCTCCCGCTACCTCGACGCGGAGCTCATGAGCGGTCTGCATGTGCTCGACGGCAGCGACCATTCCAATGAAATACAGGTACGTCATCTGCTCAATCAGACCTCCGGGCTTGATGATGCGTTCTGGCCGCTCATGCAGGAGCTGCAGCGCGATCCTTCCATGCGAATGTCTCCGCGCGAGGCGGTCGAGTGGGGAAAGCGCAATCTCTCGCCGAATTCGAAACCGGGGGAAAAACACCACTATACGGATACGAACTACTATCTGCTCGGGCTGATCGTGGAGGCCATAACGGGCAGGCCGTTCCACGAGGCGCTGCACGAATTCATTTTCGAGCCGCTCGGTATGCAGAGCGCGTACATGCAGGGCTACTCCGAGCCGGCGGCTCCAGACGGGTATCCGCCGGCACAGATTTTCCTTGAGGACACCGACTATACGGACATTCCCGGATTTGCCGAAATCGACTACGCGGGTGGCGGCGTGCGGGCGACGCTCGAGGATTACTTGAAGTTCATGACGGCGCTCGTGAATGGGAATCTTGTCACAGCCGAAACGCTCGAGACAATGAAAAGCGACGATGCCCCCTCCATGCCCGGGATTCGCTACGGCTACGCAATCTGGAAGTTTGTGACGGTGCCGGTGCTCGCTCCCGCGAAGTTCAACTGCTGGGGCTGCGTCGGGGTTACCGGTGCGTTCATGTTCTACCACCCGCTGACCGATTCTTATCTGATTGGTAGCTTTAACGATACGCGCTACAAGTCGAGAGCGTTGCGGTTCATGCTCTCGAAAGTGGTACGACCGCTTTTGAAGTGTACGCAGCGAAGCTGAACGGGTGCGCGGGGTTCCATCAACCTCCCGAATTCCGAAGTAAATGGGCAATGGCCTCGGCAAGTTCTACCAGCTTCGCGCAGTCGACTATCTCCGGAGCGATAATGGCGGCCGGCTGCTTGTGTTCGAGAAGCGCGTACAGCCGCCGGTGGTGCTCGGGATTATCGAAGGGAAAGTTCTTCGGCATAAGCTGCTCCGAGGCAAGATCACCTGTGAGAAGCAGTATGTCTCCCGAGCAGTCGAGTGCCGTAAGCTCTTCGAGCGTAGCCGCGCTCTCTACGTTTGAAACCACATCGCATCCGAGCGAATAGGGGCTCACCTCAAGCGTATACGCCGGTTCGCCGATTCGGCGTCACCGAGCACAGTGCGTTCAGGTGTCGTTCGGCGGTCGCAGTCAACCGGGAGGTACTCATGGCAGCTATTATCGTGCCGGCCGCGCCCGACGGATAGTGCCTGAACGACGTTGTGGGGAGTATTCGTGGTGCCGCGGCATTTCTTTATTTTTTTAGATTGATGTTTATCCGTTCCCGTTTATCCGCTCCGGTCGGACAGGGAACTGAGGTCTGCCAGCTCCACCACGGGGCCGGGGGTAAGCCGGGCCGCTGGTCCGGCATTGACGAACTCCCCGTCAAGCATCAGCCAAGTGCCGCGTTTCATCTGCATGCGCGGGCGAGTGCGGGCAACAGCCCACCTGCGCCTCAAGTTCCACCGCAGCCTGGCGGCTACCGTTTCCCGCAGGGCGCTGCCGAGCCCCTTCGCAACCATAAGCGCATGCACGCCGTCGCTGCGGTCATCGCCAACGTATGGACGCCACAACTCGACTACCCGTTCCTCGGCGCTGCACAGCAATCCGGCCGGGGGTACTCCGTGTGGAAGCCGCAGTGACCGCCCGTCGCTGTCGGATACATCGAGCGGCTGGGCCTCGTGCAGCCACTGCGGGTACCAGATTCCCGTACCGATTGCCAGTGCATTAAGCACACCCCAGGTATACGGATCGAGAATGTGCGAGGGGCGCTCCACGTATGCCTGCGAAAGCCTGCTGATAAGGCCTGCTCCGCACAGAAGGGAAATGTAGCTACCAACCTGGAGCAGACGAACGGAGAACCGGGGCAGGCGATCGACTTCGGGCAGGCGTGAGAACAGCTCGCCGTCGATCGTCTGTTTCGGCTGGCCGAGGAGGAATGCGAGAAAGTTCGTGGTACCGGTAGGAAGCACGCTCAGCACCGGCCACCGGTGCGTCGGAAGCGACCGGTACAAGGTGTTCATAACAGTGAACAGCGTCCCGTCTCCTCCTGCAATAATGAGCCACGGGACACGGCGCTGCGCAGCTTCGCCGACAAACGATTCGGCGGCGGCGCGATCAGATGCTACGCAGACGGCAACCTCCGGAGAGACCTCACGTACGAGCCGCTGTGCGGTTACCGATGGAGCCTCCCGGTCGCTACGGGAAAAACGTGGCAGACGGGCGAGTTTCAGCCCGCGGCGCAGCTGTCCGGCTTGTGGATTATATACGAGTGCGCACCGTGTGGTTTCGGTTATCGGAGTAACGGATGCCATAGATCACCTTGTACTCACAACCCGTAGCCGCATACCGAGTCAGCGTTTCGTCACCGCAATCACGGCGAACGGCAGTTCCGGACCGAGAAACACCACCGGCTCGGCCTCCGGTATGGCCCGTTCCACCAGAGCCCTGAGTTCACCGAACGTACTCGTTCGGTAGGAGTGGATACGCAGCGTATGCGCGATACGGCTGATGAAGCGGTTGAACAGGTGATACACCGTGAATGAGCGCACCCGGCGCGGCGTACCGAATGCGTACTGCAGGAGGTTGCGGTGCGGCAGCGCCACGACGAGCGAACCCTCCGGGCGTACGAGCTCCCACGCATCCCGCAGTACCCCGACCGCCTCTTCACCGCGCTGATACAGGCTGCGTTTGAAAAGCACCAGATCCGCGCCGTCGGGAATCAGTTCTGTCTTGAGCGAGGGAAGGGTGCCGGGCGCGATTGTCGCCTGCACGGGAGTGATTCTCGGATCCTCGGGGATCTGGCGAAGCATTTCCTCGGTGCCGTCTATTGCTACAACGCGCCCGGCGCCGGCATCTGCAAGCCGCAGCGCCGTGGCCCCGGGACCGCATCCGCAGTCGACCACATTCGAGTTCTGCAGTCGCGGTCCGAGTTCGCTTATAAGTTGGCGGTCAAACTCCTCGGAAATCTGCCTGCCCGCTCGCGCGTAGAGCAATGCCGATATTTTCCAGCCCCACATTTTTGACCTTCTTCTTTCCACTATTGTGCGCGGAGAAAGTGCAGGGTGCAAGGGTCTGAATTATGAAACTAATTTTGAAAATTACGTTCAGAATTACCCGAGATTGCTTCCGCAATGCGCGCGAGATCCGAGCCTGACGGTTCCTGGTAAACGCGCAGGTCGAACTCCGGAATCACGCCGAGCAGATGGTCGAAAATATCTGCCTGAATATTCTCGTAGACCGGCCAGCGCTGGTCGGCGCTGAACACGAATATTTCGATCGGCAGGCCGGTGGGGCCGGGCGGGAGCTGACGTACGAGAAAGGTCATGTCCTGGCGTATGAGCGGATGGGATTTCAGGAACGCGGAGATGTAGGCCCGGAAGGTGCCGAGGTTTGTCATACGGCGTCCGCTGACCGAATCGTTGAGGTCGATGTTGTGTTCGGCGTTGTACCGGTCGATCTGCTCCTTGCGGTCGTCGAGGTAGTCGCGAATGCGGGAGAAGCGCCGGAAGCGATCGAACATTTCGTCGTCGAGAAACTTCACCGAGCGCATGTCTATGTTGATCGCCCGCTTAATCCGTCGTCCGCCGCTTTCTGTCATGCCCCGCCAGTTCCGAAAGCTGTCGGAGACAAGCGCGTAGATCGGAATTGTGGTAAAGGTCTTGTCCCAGTTCTGAACCTTTATTGTCTGCAGCGTAATATCGACAACAGTACCGTCCGCTTCATATTTCGGCATTTCGATCCAGTCGCCGATCTGCACCATCTGGTTCGCCGAGAGCTGTATGCCGGAGACAAACCCGAGGATGGAATCGCGAAACACGAGGAGAAGCACGGCGCTCATGGCTCCGAGTCCGCTGAGAATGCCCAGCGGTGACTGGTCGACAATGGTGGTGAGCGCGAGTATGCCTGCTACGAGATACAGCACGACCTTCGCAAGCTGAAGCAGTCCTTTTATCGGTCGTCGGCGTGCAACCTCTCCGGTCTGGTCATATATGTCGTGAAAGACACTCAATGCGGCGCTGATCGCGAACGAGAGTGTGAGAATAATCCAGACTGCCGAGGCACGGCGGATGGCGATTTCAAGCCACGCGAGCTCCGGCGCGATAAGCGGCGCGGCCAGATAGAAAATAATGCCGGGAAGCACCCGGGAAAGATGAATCAGTACCCGCCGCTCTACAATCCGATTATCCCAGGTGACTTTCGAACCGAGCGCCATGCGGTGAAGCGTGTGGATGACGATGCGCCGCACGACGAAGTTAATGGTGAAGGTCACCGCGAGAATAAGAACAATGATTACGACGCGCTCGGCAACGACGGCAAGGGTATCGGATAGACCCCAGGCCTCAAGCAGTGCGGCGAGGCCGAATTCTTCTATACTTGTGCGTGTCATGCGCTACCGCTGCCTCCGGATTCCCGTTCAGTCATAACGGCCATGAGTAGTAACGCTGATTGCCGCGAAGACGCAACTCCCCGCGCCGCAGCCACACCGCCGCCAGCGCCAGAACAAGGCGCGGGATGCTTATCCATAAAAGCGGGGCACCGACGGCGACAAAGATCATCGTGTCCTCCAGCATGGAGTGCGAAACCGCAACATGGTGATTCAGGAGGTCGCCGTCGGCCGGGCGCAGGCGGCCCGCCTGTTCCTCCT
>CAZMEV010000094.1:0-12250 GCA_964565375.1 uncultured Spirochaetaceae bacterium | reverse complement strand
CTCCTGCCGGCACACGGGCTCCTGCCGGCACACGGGCTCCTGCCGGCACACGGGCCCCTGCCGGCACACGGGCCCCTGCCGGTACACGGGCCCCTCGCGGCACACGGGCTCCTCGCGGCACACGGGCTCCTGCCGGCACATCGGGAGCCCGGCGACAGTCTTTTAGCTGCCGGCAGGGTCAGTCCTGCCGGTACCAGGAGAGAAAACGCCCGAGCCGATTCATTGCGTCGGTGAGATCCTCAAGATTCGGAAGAAAGACAATCCGAATATGATCGTGCCAGGGCCAGTTAAACCCTGTACCCTGGACCAGAAGCATTTTCTCTTCCCGGAGCAGATCAAGAACAAGCTGCTGATCATCCCGAAGCTTGAAGTATTCCGGGTCAAGCCTGGGAAACAGATAGAGTGCACCCTTCGGCTTCACACACGATACACCGGGAATCGCATTAATTTTCTCGTGCGCCAGATCACGCTGCTGGCCGAGCCGTCCTGTAGGCAATACGAGGTCTTCGATGCTCTGGTATCCACCGAGCGCTGCCTGAACCGCGTGCTGCGCAGGAACATTACTGCACAACCGCATATTCGCGAGCATGTCGAGGCCCTCACGAAAGTCAGAGGCCTGCGCCTTGCGCCCGCTGAGCACCATCCATCCGGCACGAAATCCCGGTGCCCGATATGCTTTTGACAGCCCACTGAACGTCAGACAGATAATATCATCACACAATCGCGCCATCGGAGTATGCTCAGCTTCGTCGTACAGAATCTTCTCATAAATCTCGTCGGCAAGCATAACCAGGCCGTTTTCGGCGGCAATCTGGTGCAGTGATTCGAGCATGTCCGCCGAATACACCGCTCCGGTCGGATTATTCGGATTAATAACTACAATGGCGCGCGTTCGCGGTGTTATTTTACGACGGATATCGTCAAGATCAGGCTGCCAGTCGCTCTGCTCGTCACAATGATAATGAACAGCAACTCCGCCTGACAGATTTACAGCAGCCGTCCACAGAGGATAATCAGGCGCCGGAATCAGAATCTCATCGCCGTCGTTAACCAGCGCCTGCATGCTCATCGTTATAAGTTCGCTGACTCCATTACCAATGTACACATCTTCCACTTCGACACCGTGCACATGCTGACGCTGACACCGCTGCATGACCGCCTTACGCGCACTGAACAGGCCTTTGCTGTCACAGTAGCCCTGCGCGTCGCGGATATTCATTATCACGTCGTGAAACAGCTCGTCCGGCGCATTCAGCCCGAACGGTGCGGTATTACCGATGTTCAGTTTCAGGATGTTATACCCTTCCTCTTCCAGCCGCTTCGCCTCCTCGAGGACCGGGCCACGAATGTCATAACAGACACCCGACAGCTTGTGTGACTTAAGTAGTGCTTTACTCATGGTGTATTTGATCTCCGGAGGTCGATGTTTTCCCCAATGCTGTGCCGCGTTCCGGTTCCGCTTCGTCCCGGCCGTACAACCACTGCGCCGTTTCATCAATGATACGGGACACGGCGAGCACCTGAAGTTCACTGCCCTGCTTCTCAACGTGGCGACGCCACGCCTCACGAGTTGGAAATGTCCTCAGAAGCTCCGTTCTTCCCGATTCGAGAACCGAAGTCACTTCTTCGTCGGTACCGGAAAAGTTACTCAAAAGATACAGCGAAAGCGCCCTCACAATTCTGTCACGAGCCCCCGACCCGAGTCGCACGAGTACCATTCGGGCATCGCTGATTCGCTGACCAAGCGTCAGCCCGAAGGCATAGTTCCACTCAGCCCATTCACGCTTGCGCCCGCGCAGCCGCCCGCGCAAATCTTCGAAAAACGAGACGATCCGCTCGGAGTCACCCGAAAGCAGGTGAGAAATACCGAACTCCAGTCCGAACTTTCGGATGAGCCGGCCTCTTCGCGTTCTCAGGTGCTGTTCGAGTTCATAGATTCGTTCGGGCCGAGCTCGAACAACATATGCGTTTATGAGAATGCGGATATTCTGAGCTCTCAGCTTCGACTCGTGAAAGATACGCTGCTCGAGATAACTGGTCAAACCATCCCAATCCTGGGCTTCGAGCTTCGTGAATAACTGCCAGTTGGCGATGAAATATCCGTTCAGTACAATGAGAACTGCAATGAATGCGCCGGCAAGCGGCCAGTTATTGCTCCAGAACAGGGCTGCATAGTCGGGCCCGATCACAAACACGGGAAGAAGCCCCACAAGCAGGAACGAGATCACAATAACAAAATTGAATAGCGCGAAAATGACCTTAAATTTCACCGACAATTCCCTTATACTCTGGAGTTCGGAAGTTTAGAAGAAAGCAAAAGGTGCGGTCAACGGCAATGTCTGAAATGCAGATTATTAATGTCTCGTCAATCGAGGCCGGACAGTATTTCACAGCTCCCCTGTATCTGGATGACCGATACATACTCCTCAGTCCTGAAACACCCATATCGGAAGAGCTTTTGAATCGACTCGCTGAGTGGAAGTATACCACGGTTCGAACCGAGGGTGAGGCCACCGACACTGCCGGCACCAGTTCTGCCGCCGACGGCGCGGCAATAGAGCAGGCGGTGGAGGACGAAGAGGTCAGAAAGGAAGTCCATCAGCTCTATCAACGGCTCGCCGAGTTCACACAGAAACTTTTCACAAACTACGTATCGAGCGGTGACCTCTCATATCAGAAAATCACCGACGAGCTGAAGGAAGTAAATGAGATAGTCCGCAGACGCCGACACCACGTGACCCGCGTGGGAGATATTCCCAATAACTCCCAGAACTATATAGTCATGCACAGCGTCAAGACTACTATACTTTCTCTCGCGGTCGGTCTGTATATGAGGCTTCCTCCACACAAACTCCTTGAACTGGGAACTGCCGCCCTGCTTCACGAAATCGGTATGATCAGGCTGCCGTCAAAGCTGTATCTGTCGGATCAGAAACTCAGCGACGCTGAGAAAAAAGCAATCACCGCACATCCGGTTCTCGGCTTTCGTATACTCCGCAGCCACTCATTTCCCATGCCGATCTGTCTCGGAGTTCTCGAGAGTCACGAGCGAGTGGATGGTCAGGGGTACCCCAGGGGTATCTCCGGTGACCGAATTTCCCAATATGCCCGAATTATATTCGTCTGCGATTCATTCTCTGCCCAGGTCTCAAAGCGCCCATTCCGGGAAGCCAGAGACGGACACGCAAGCCTTCTCGACATGCTGAAGGATCGTGGTACAGCCTATGACGAGCAGATACTGCGCGTTCTGATTCAGCTTGTTTCGGTATACCCGGTGGGCACCTATGTCGAAATGGAGGACGGAGCCCAGGGGATCGTCGTTGATACCAATGAGAATGACCCGCGTGCGCCGCTGGTCCGGCTTTTGAAAGACGCGAAAGGGGTGAAATCCGACTCGTTGCCGACCATCCGTACCGACGAAGAGGGGCATCGAATCACCCGGGGACTTAGTCAGAACGAACGTGAGGCACTCTCGCAACCTCACGGCGGGTGAGCAACAACAGGAATGGATAGCATGGATACAACGTATACAACGGAACAGATACAGATTACGCTCCCGTCACGCGAAGTACATAATGTAGAAGTTGGAACCCGTGTCGGAACCCTGCTCAACGAAAAACAGAACGGTTATCCGGTAATCGCGGCAATGGTAAACAACCGCATTACCAGTCTCAGTTACCGGGTTGATGTCCACGCCCGGGTCACTCCAGTTGCTCTGGACTCACCCGAAGGACTTCGGGTTTATCGCCGCAGTCTCTGTTTTCTGCTTGCTATTGCATCCAAAAAACTCTATCCGGACCGGCGCATGACCATAGGCCACAGCCTCGGTGACGGGTATTACTACACGTTCGAGGACTCCGACGGGATTACCGAAGAAGAAGAACAGGCACTCGAGCAGGAAATGCGACGCCTCGTCGAAGCCGATTTACCGATAGAACGCAAACTTATCAGCTACGAGGATGCACTCGAGCACTTCAGAACGCATTGGATGACCGACACCGCCCTGCTGCTCGAGAATCGAAACGATCACAAAGTGGCCATTTATCAGTGCGGCGACTTCATAGACCTTGCTCACGATCCCCTCGCTCCACGCACCGGTGCGCTGCGATGGTTTCAGGTTCTACGCTACCGATCCGGATTTCTACTGCGGCACCCGAGGGATCATGCTCCGATGGAAATCCAGCCGTTTGAGGATATTCCGGTCCTGTTTTCGATATATCAGGAGTACAAACAGTGGGGGCGGATCCTCGGTGTTAACAGCGCCGGGCGACTGAACACCCTCTCTCGCCGTAACGGGATACGCGATTTTATCTGGACAGCAGAAGCGCTCCATTCAAAGAAAATCTCGGATATTTCCGACCGCATACACGAACACCTCGAGTCGGTGCGCACCGTTCTTATTGCCGGTCCGAGTTCGTCCGGAAAAACCACGTTTACAAAAAAACTCGCAATACAGTTGAAGGCTACCGGTCTGCGCCCGGTGACCATTAATCTCGACGACTATTTCGTTCCACGTGACCAGACTCCGCTCGACGAACACGGCAAACCCGATTTTGAGGCCCTTGAAGCCATTGATGTCGATCTGCTTAACGACGATCTTGTCGCGCTTCTGAGCGGCGAAGAGGTAAACCTTCCCACGTTCGATTTCAGGACAGGCGAACGTACGTACGAAAACAAGTTCGCCTCACTGCCTGAACGAGGAATAATCGTCATGGAGGGCATTCACGGACTTAACGAAGCGCTTACGCCACGTTTGCCTTCGGAGAGCAAGTTCAAGATCTACGTTTCGGCGCTGACACAACTTAACCTCGATGACCATACAAGAGTTTCAACAACCGACAACAGACTGATCCGCCGGCTTGTCCGCGACGCCCATTTCCGGGCTCGCGGTGCAAAGGGAACCCTGGAAATGTGGCCGAATGTCCGCAGAGGCGAAGATCGCAACATTTTCCCCTACCAGGGCAAGGCCCACGTGGCGTTTAACTCAGCGCTCGATTACGAACTCGGTGTGCTCAAACCTTACGCGGAACCCTTACTGAGAGAAGTAAAACCGTACGATTCCGTATATCACGAGGCCGTTCGCCTCATGGACTTTCTCGATAACTTCACCGCGATTCCATCCAGCACTGTTCCAGATCAGAGTATTCTGAGGGAGTTCATCGGCGACAGTGCATTCCGGTATTAACGCTCCGAGACTACCGTTGGAGCGAGCATCACGGGATCGAGGACAGGAGATCCGGCTCCCATGCAGTCCACAGCCCGCGTGCGTCGGGGCTTTGGAGCGCCTCAGCGAGTTGATCAAGAAACTCGGTGCGCGGCACCTCGACAGCACCGAGCTGCTCAAGATGCGGAGTGTAGACTTGAGCATCTATGAAACGGAATCCACAATTGAACAGCAGCCTCGACAGGAGAATAAAAGCTCCCTTGGAGGCATTGGTGACGCGGGAAAACATGCTTTCGCCGAAAAAGGCACGGCCAAAGCTCACTCCATACAGGCCACCGACAAGCTCTCCGCCGCGCCAGGTCTCCACTGAGTGGGCAAATCCTGCTTCGTGAAGTCGCTTATAGGCACGCTGCATGTCCTCTGTAATCCATGTCCCGTCCTCGTGAGTCCGCTCGACGGATGCACATGATTCAACTACCGCTTCGAAACAGCGATCGATAGTAAACTCAAATCGCCGCTGTCGAAGTACTTTGCGCATGCTCCGGGAGACATGAAGAGAATCGGGAAACACAACGAAACGCGGATCCGGAGACCACCAGAGAACCGGTTCGCCTTCCGAGAACCACGGAAATATTCCCTGGCGGTAGGCCGATATCAGCATTCCGGGGCTTAGATTCCCTCCGACTCCCACGATTCCGTCACCATGGGCACCTCGAGGGTCGGGAAAAGAGAACCGTTCATGTTCGTCCAACCACGGAAAATCGCTCTCTGTCGCCAATCCGGTCTTCACCGATCTCCGTCAGCTGAATCAGCGGCCTTCCCGTCGGGCTCACCACCTGGCTCCAGGGCGTTTTCCCCTGAGTCGCCGTCATCTCCCGAAGCGTATGACTCGATAGTCCGAACCACAATGTCGTTGTTCTCAACCGATGCACGGGCGACGCCACCCTTTGACAGCGATCCGAAGAGTACTTCATCAACAAAGTACCCCTTAATCTTGTCCTCAACGAGACGTGCGATGTTACGAGCACCAAACTCTTCGCTGTAGCCATGCTGTGCAAGCCAGGCGACGGCATCGTCGTCGACCTCGATCTGTACGTTATTATCGGCCAGCTGTGTGCGGAATTCGTCGAGTTCTTTTTCGACAATATTCTCAGCGATTTCCTGCCCAAGCGCGTGAAATACAACCACCTTATCCAGCCGGTTCCTGAATTCCGGTGTAAAAATGCGCTCCACCGCATCGGTGACTGCCTGATCGGTCACGGCACGTTCACCGAATCCGATCATAGGTTTGCCTATTTCCCGGGCACCGGCGTTACTCGTCATGATTATGACTGCATTCCGAAAATCCGCTTTTCTGCCGGTATTGTCGGTGATCGTCGCGTAATCCATGGCCTGCAAAAGCACATTGAAGATATCCTCATGGGCCTTCTCTATTTCGTCGAGTAGAAGCACACAATGAGGAGTTTTACGAACCGCGTCGGTGAGCATTCCGCCCTCTTCGTACCCTACATAACCGGGCGGGGACCCCAGCAGGCGACTGACCGTATGCTTTTCCTGGAATTCACTCATGTCGAACCTGTGCATGGTTACGCCAAGGGTATCCGAAAGCTGTCGTGCCAGCTCGGTCTTGCCAACCCCGGTGGGCCCGACAAACAGAAAGCTTGCAACCGGCTTTTCTCCCTTGCGGAAGCCGGCACGCGAGCGCTTCACCGCGTTCACTACAGACTCAATTGCGTCATCCTGACCGAATACAACCTTCTGCAGGTCGGTTTTCAGACTCTTGAGACGAGCGCCCTCGCTTGCATTCACAGTACGTTCAGGGATTTTGGCGATTTTACTGACGACCTTCTCGATATCACCGTCGAGAATTGTAACTGGATCGCCCTCTTCCTCGCCTTCGCGGAAGGTCTTCATGCGCATATACGCACCGCTTTCGTCCATAACATCTATTGCTTTGTCCGGCAGATGACGATCGGTTATATACAGCGCACTCAGGTTCACAGCAGCGCGCAGAGCCTCGTCGGTATAGCGAACATGGTGGTATTCCTCATATTTCGCACGAAGTCCTTCGAGAATCTTCACAGCGTCATCCTCGCTCGGCTCCGGGACTTCGATCTTCTGAAAACGCCTGCTGAGCGCACGATCCTTCTCGAAGTATTTCTTGTACTCCTCGTACGTCGTACTTCCAATCACCCGGATATCACCCGCACTAAGCGCGGGCTTCAGCATATTGCTCGCATCCATGGCGCCACCTGAAACCGCGCCCGCCCCAACGATAGTGTGAATCTCGTCGATGAAGAGTATGACCTTCTCGCGCTTCTGCAGAGCACTTATTACCTGCTTCATGCGCTCTTCGAAGTCACCGCGGTACCGGGTGCCGGCAAGTATTCGTCCCATGTCCAGACTGAAAATCGTATACTCTTTGAGGAGCGCCGGAACGCTGCCGTCTGCGATACGTTGCGCGAGCCCTTCGGCAATCGCGGTCTTTCCTACACCGGGATCACCAAGCAGCACCGGGTTATTCTTGAGCCGGCGACACAGCACCTGGACCGTCCGTTCAACGATCTCGTCACGACCGATCACCGGTTCAAGTTTTCCCTCGCCGGCGGCCTGCGTCAGATTATCCGTGAACTGCTCGAGAGGATCCTTCCGCTTCTTCGAACCACGAGATTCGTCTTCCTCCTCATCCTCTGCTTCTATTTCGCCATCTTCAAAGTCATCCGGCTGGACTCCGTGAGAGATAGTCTCGAGCAGACTCAGGCGGGAAACACCTGCTTTCCTGAGAAAGTAGCTGCCGAAGCTTTCATCTTCGTCGAAAATGGACACAAGAATATCGCCGAGATCAACTTCGTCTTTCGATGCGTTCTGCGTGTGAAACACGGCCCGCTCGATTACATTGTGAAAACTGACGCTCTGGGTCGGTTCCACATCGTCCACTGCCGGAACACGGGTTTTCAGGTGCTCATCTACATCATTTCTCACTGAATCCGGCTCCGCTCCACACTCTGAGAGGACTTCACGCGGATACTCGAAATGAAGAGCCGCGTACAGTACATGTTCCGGGGTCAAATACTCATGACTGCGCTGTTTCGCTTCCTGATAGGCTGCGTTCAGTACATCCTGTACTTCCTGATTTACTTTCATGGTCTATGCCTTCTCAATTGTACACTTCAGCGGGTATTCCCGTTCCCGGGCCATCTTGTGTACCTGCTGAACCTTGGTTGCTGCAATGTCGTATGTAAAAACACCAACCTGGCCTGCACCGTTACGATGCACATTCAGCATGATTCGAGTCGCGTCTACAACGCTCTTATGAAACACTTTCACGAGCACTTCGACGACAAATTCCTGCGTCGTAAAATCATCGTTATGAATCACCACCCGATACATGTCAGGTGTCTTTACCTTTTCGTCTTTCTTTTCCTGAAGCTGTCCATCGTCATCGAATGGTCCAGGATTCGCCATAACGATTACTCCCGTGTTTGACGTTCGCCAGAGTCGTCTGTTCTATATTCGTGAATATACACTCGCCCGCACCCACTCGAAAAGCAGCGCGGCGTACACTTTGTGAAAACCGCCGGCGCTGTCAGTTCTCGAATGGAGCGAAATAGCCGCTTTCGCCCCTGCCGGTACGGCGGCCGAGCGCAGCCTCTATTTCCACAGGCAGATACCGCCGTCCGAAATCTCCATCCTTCAGCGTCCGGTACCGTAAAACATAACGCCCGCTCGGACGCTCGGCAATCGTCTCAGCGTAAGGAAGCAGGGCGCGCGGCTCATCCGGCCGTACAATCATACCCGATGTCTCAGCCACCAGATACTGCAGCTCCGCAGCTGCTTCTTCATTGCCAAGCAGAAGCAGATCGAAACGTATACCGTTGTTTCGAAGGTATGCCGCGCTCTGCTCGAGATCATAGGTATCGAACGCCCCGGACGGCAGACTGCCGTCTGTAAGGTAGGTCACACTTCGACGTCCTCTCGACCGCAGCAGCTCCCCCGCCGCAAGACGCAGTGACATGTCGAACCGGTTCTCCCCATCGTATGCACCGGCATTGGCAGCTCGATCGGCGAACGTAACCTGACCACGACCGGGCGGCAACTCAACTGCCGGCTCGCTCCCGGATGTTATCAGCCGGATATCACCAGTTCCTGTCACGATCTCGTGGATCTCCGCGGCTATATCCTCTATCGCGTCGAGGCGCCCAGTAAGCTCAGTATTCCGGCCGACAAGCAGCGAAACCTGAGGGTTTACATCCCGGTCCGCAGCATATAACAGCTCCATATCGGCAACCGCCTCTGATTCCTCGGTGATGACAAAGTTATTGCCGCGCAACCCGACAATCGGACTTCCCGTGCGATCTTCCACCCGCACGTCCACGACAATTTCGGGGAAAGAGTCGCTGTCAACACGCTCGATATGCGTTCTCAGACCGGTGTACAGGCTCGGACGTTCGCTGAGAATATAGAGCCTGTTCGCGTCAAAATCCGTGGCGACAATGTCGCCATTTGTATCTCGAACAGCCGACACTACCCGCTCGCCGGCGCCCTCGATATCACTCAGGGTCCGCAAGGTTTCAAGGTCCAGATCCAGAACCTGCAGATGGTCACGACGACTGAAAAGAAGCTCCCGCTCGGAAAAAACCGATAATCCTTCTAGACCCTCGAGGCGCCCTTCGCCGATGGTTCGCAGGTAATTCCCGCTCTCGTCAAAGGCAAAAACAGATCCGCGCTCTGCATCTGCAACAAATACGGTCTCACCAACGTGGACGATACCGGTAGGTTCTCGCAGTCCCGGGAACTCCCCGCTCTCCTCAGATCCGAAGCTGAGCACGAACTCACCTTCTTCGCTGAATTTCGAAACCCGGCGATTTCCCCAGTCTGTTACGTACAGATAGCCTTTATCGTCGGCAACGATATGCTGAGGGCCCATGAGTTGACCGTCACCCATACCCGTCTCGCCGAACGTCTCTTCGCGCCCGCCATTCGTGTTCAGCCGGGATATGCGATCGGCAGCAAACTCTGTAACAAAGTAGGAGCCCCCACTTCGAGCAATATCGTACGGGGCATCAAAACCAATTGCCCCGCCGCCCCATCTGCCAATCTGTGCGCCATTGACATCGAGCACGGCGATATCATGTCCTCCGAAGGATACAACGAGCATTGAACCGTCAGAGCGGGAATACACTGACGTAGGTCGGCGAAACACCGTTCGTTCACCCCGAAGCCCTTCGAATTCGCGCGCATGGATGTACGGCTCGGTAGCGACCGCATCCGGGCCAATTGATCTGCGCCGGGAAATATGCTCAAGCAATTCTTCGATATAAAGCGAGCCCTCCCCGCGTTCGACCATTCCCCTCCATTCGTCGGCTGCCGCCTGTTCGAGGCCTGAACGAAAGTATGCACGACCGATCCACTCGCGAATCAGCTCGTTTTCCGGTGCCAGCGACAACGCCGAATTGAGAGTGCTTATCGCGTCCTGAAAATATCCACGATGATATGCTCTTACTCCCCAGCCGAACTCCTCCTCGGCCTCAAGACTGTCGATGTCAATGTTCTGGCCGGCGACCGGCACAACGCACAACAGTACAATCAGCGAGGCTATACAGAAGTGAAACAGGGTTCCTGAACGCATCTCAGACGGCCTCCTTGCCCTCTACCTGTTCCATGTGACGACGAATTTCCTCATCGTCCGGCCTTAGCTCCATGGCCCGTTTAAGCAGTTTCCTCGCATGCTCGCGCTGTCCTGCTTTGTAAGCCGCCCAACCAAGACTGTCGAGATACGTAGCACTTTCGGGCTTATGCTTCACCGCCTCTTTACAGTACTTGATGGCCAACTCAGGCTTCGCGCCTCGATCTGCCAGAACATACCCAAGATTGTTCAACGCCGTCGGATTGTCCGGATCAAGCTGAAGCGCTTTCTGCAGATTCGTCACAGCCGCCGGGATGTTGTTTTGATGGTATTGATTATACGCGAGTGCAGAATAAACCTTGGGGGACTCATAGCCGTCTTCAAGAAGTCGGGCGAACTCAAACTCCGCAAGTCGGTAGCGACCCGTAACCGCATAGATATACCCAAGAATCATACGGCTCTGATAGGCCTTGGCAAACGAAACATCGGCGGTCACAACCTGCTCGAGATACAGGAGTGCCTCGTCATACTGTTCGAGCTGCGTGTAACACAGGCCTAAGTAGTAGGACAGCTCGGTATAATCATCGGAGTCAACGTCCGAGTCGAGCAGTCGATCGAGAGCCTCCTGATATTTGCCTAGCTCATATAACCGGATCGCTTTTTCCATAAACTGCTCCGAGGTAATCACTCCAGAAATCGCGCGTGACGATACTTGTCCACACCCGGGTATTCACACGGGTGAATACTGACTGGTGAGAGAGAAATCGCACCCGATCGCACGACCGCCCAATCGGTCCCGTCAACCGCTCCGGAATCGTCAAGCGAACCGTCCAGAAAATAGTACACATCACCACCGGGTGCGGTATACGCATGAAGATCGTCATCGTAGACTCGCTGACACAACTGCCCCAGACGGACCGGCAAGGTTGCATCGGAACAATTCGGTGCATTCACGTTAATAAAGTGGTCGGCATCCCACAGATCGATAAGATCCTCGAGATGAGATTCCAGAAGAGATGTCAACGGTTGGAAATTCAGTGAGCCGTTCGTATCGACAAGGCTAAGCGCAATTCCGGGAACGCCCATGAACGCCGCCTGACGCGCAGCCGCAGCCGTACCGGAATACACAACGTCAGTTCCGAGATTTGCGCCGAGATTAATACCCGAAAGCACAACGTCAGGTTTCCTATCGAGCGCCCCAAGAACACCAAGCAGCACACAGTCCGCAGGGGAACCGCTTATTACGCGCCCACGGTCACCCACACGTCGGCACCGAATTGCTTCATGCATAGTAAGATAGTGCGATGTTCCACTACGTTGCCCGTCGGGGGCTATTACTTGTACCGAATGGTGAGGCGATATGGTGTCTACAAGCGCCTGCAACCCCGGACTGTCGATGCCGTCATCATTTGTGATCAGGATATTCATGTTCCCCTACCCAGTAGCGAACACTGTACCCT
>CAZMEV010000093.1:0-12362 GCA_964565375.1 uncultured Spirochaetaceae bacterium | reverse complement strand
GAGAACAAACTGGCAATGGCCGAGCGCGACGTACTTGAAGAAGCAATGCGAAAACACGAAGGAAATGTCACTGCTGCGGCGAAAGCACTCGGCGTTTCACGGGGCACGTTGCGATATCGCATGAAAAAACACGGGGTGTCAGGTGGCTGATTTCAGCCGCATCCTGCGGTAACCGGCGAATATCAGCCGCGTATACAAAAACGTGTAATCCTGGGGTATCCAATAACTCACTTTCTCAGAGAGGTTTAGCGCTTCGCTACGATTCTGCGACCCGTGGCATGACAATTGCTTCGTATTCTGCAGCCTTTATGCAAGGAGGAACGCATGAAAAAAGGAGCAATACTGGTTCTCTCACTGTTGGTGATTGGAGCCGGAATGGTATTCAGTGGTGGGCAGCAGGAAGCCGAGCTGGATGTCGATGAAGAGCTGACCGGAACGGTCGAGGTCCTTCACTGGTGGACCGCCGGTGGCGAAGCAGAAGCTGCCGCAACCATACAGGACGCGCTGGAAGCCGAGGGACACACCTGGGAAGACTTTGCTGTCGCTGGTGGTGGCGGAGATGACGCAATGACGACGCTTCGTTCGCGGGCCGTTGGTGGAAACCCTCCGACTGCAGCACAAGTCAAAGGTCCACAGATCCAGGACTGGGCGAGAGAAGGATTTCTGGCGAATCTCGACCCGATTGCCGAAGAAGAGGGATGGGACGACGTAATCCCGGAGCAGGTCGCCGAAATCATGCAACATGACGGCAGCTATGTCGCGGTTCCCGTGAATGTCCACCGAATGAACTGGATGTGGGTAAATCCGGACTTGTTTGAGGAAGCTGGTGCCGAGATTCCCGAGACCTGGGACGAATTTGAGGAAGCAGCGGATCAGCTTGAAGACGCCGGTATCACTCCCATAGCGTGGACCGGTGGCGATATCTGGGAAGCGAGCGTTCTCGAGCTTATCATTGCCGGTGTCGGAGGTATCGACTTCTACAATGCGACCATGGTCGACCGCGACCCGAATCAGGTCGATAGCGAGACAATGGTCGAAGCACTGGAGATTCTCCGGATGGTCCAGAGCTATGCCGACCCTGGGGCCGAAGGCAGGGCATGGAACGAATCGACCAGTATGGTCATTGAAGGTGAAGCGGCCATGCAGTTCATGGGCGATTTTGCGAAGGGCGAGTTCATCGCAGCCGGTCAGGAAGCAGGCGAAGACTATGTCGCCGTACCGGCCCCCGAGACGCAGGATCAGTTCATGTACAACATTGACAGCTTCATCATGTTCGACCAGGACGACGATGCCGCCGCCGCAGCTCAGCGTGATATGGCTCGCCTTATACTTTCCGAGGACGTACAGGAGTCATTCAACCAGTTGAAGGGGTCAATCCCTGTACGAACAGATATGGCTCCCGATCCGTTTGACGAACCCGCGCAGGATGCCATGGAGGCATTTGCCGCCGCTGATGAGCGGGGAGAATTAATTCCGAGTATGGCACATGAAATGGCGATGAGCCGTGCGGTACGCGGGGCAATTCTCGATGTTGTCACAACCTACATGTCTACCGAAGACATGACCGCTGATGAGGCAGTTACGATGCTCGCCGACGCAGTGGCCGGAGCACTTTAGTAGTCGAAATCCGGCTTATGCAGAATCCGGGCTCGGTGTTTCACGGAGCCCGGATTTCTTTTGACGCAGGCACGGGCGTCGGCCTACGGTGCGCGTGCCTGATACCAGCCTGACACGTGGAGGTACAGGGTGAGTAAGGAACCCGGAAAACAGCGTTTGAGCAGATCACGTCTGACCCGGTGGTTCGGCAAAGATGGGCTTCTGCCCAAGGTCTTTGTTTTGCCGTCGCTGGTGGTCATGCTGGTCTTCTTCTACGGATTCATCGGGTGGACCGTGCTTTTGTCCATGACCGACTCGCGCATGCTGCCGAGTTTCAGTAATTTCATTGGACTGCAGCAGTACGTCGCGTTATTCACCGCGCAACCGCGGTGGCTTGTTGCCATGAGGAATCTGGTGGTCTTCACCGGATTATTCATCGCAATTTGCATTATCGTTGGATTGATTCTCGCAATCCTGCTTGATCAGCGAATCCGTGCCGGCCGGCTTCTGCAGACGATTTATCTGTATCCAATGGCACTGTCGTTTATCGTGACCGGCACGATATGGCGATGGATGCTCAACCCTACGATGGGGCTCGAACGCGTTGTTCGCTCCCTTGGATTTACTGAGTTCGAGTTCCGCTGGCTTGTCGATACGGATATGGCGCTTTACACACTCGTAATCGCCGCGGCATGGCAGTCGACAGGCTACATTATGACGCTTTTCCTTGCCGGGCTGCGCGGTATCGATAGCTCAATACCGCAGGCGGCGATGGTCGACGGGGCTACGACCCCGCGCATCTATGCAAGCATCATCGTACCAATGCTTCGGCCGGTCTTTCTCAGCGCCGTGGTCATCCTGGCACATCTGGCCATTAAGGCCTTTGACCTTGTCGTTGTCATGACCGGAGGAGGGCCGGGAGTTTCAACCGATATGCCGGCAACTTTCATGTACGATTTCTCGTTCAGGTACGACAGGCTCGGAATGGGCGCTGCAAGCTCTGTGGTAATGCTCATTATGATTCTGGCAATTATGGTTCCATACCTGATCTCGGAATCACGAGGGACCCGAAATGTCTAACGTGAACACAATGGCATCGCACAGAAGTCCAATGCTGAGTGCGCGCGGTCTGCAACGGGTACGGGCCGCCCGCATCGTTAACCGGGTAGTCGTATACGGCCTGCTGCTGCTGGCCGCCCTTGCGTTTCTGATTCCGCTGTTCGTGTTGCTGAACACATCGTTCAAGACCCTTGAAGATATTCGTCAGGGAACCCTCGTTTCATTGCCGGTAGAGTTTACTGTGACACCGTGGTATCAAGCATGGGCCGTCCTTCATGGGTACTTCTGGAACTCGGTGCGAATGGTGATTCCGGCGGTAGCACTCTCGACCGCCTTCGGTGCAATAAACGGATACGTACTTTCGAAGTGGCAGTTCCGGGGAAGTGAAACGTTCTTTCTGGCACTCCTTCTCGGTTGTTTCATTCCATTCCAGACCATTCTTCTGCCGATGTCCCAGACACTCGGCCGTCTCGGATTGAGTCAAAGTGTTAACGGACTTATTCTCACCCACGTAGTGTATGGCATTCCGTTTACTACCCTGTTTTTCCGCAACTACTATGTGGGTATTCCAAATGCCATCGTCGAAAGTGCGAAAATAGACGGGGCGGGGTTCGTGGGAATTCTTGTGAAGATTTTTCTCCCCATATCCGGACCCATTTTCGTGGTTGCCATAATCTGGCAGATGACGCAGATCTGGAACGACTTTCTCTTCGGTGTTTCGTTCGCGGGAAGTCAAAGTCAGCCGGTGACCGTGGCTCTGAATAACCTCGTTGCCACAACAACGGGTACGACGCGGTACAACGTCAACATGGCCGCTGCGATGATCGCAGCTGCTCCTACGCTGGTGGTATACATCGTATCGGGTCGCTATTTCGTGCGCGGTCTCACATCGGGGTCTGTTACAGGCTGATGGTTCTCATCATGGGGGCGGATACTCAAGCTTAACGCGTGGCGGCTGTCCACCAATCTGGTGGACAGCACTGATCAAGCACCCTGGGGGAAGATCTTTCCCGGATTGAGAATATTCCCCGGGTCGAGCGCCCGCTTCACCGCGTACATCATTTCAAGCGCTACCGGATCAACAGCCTCATTCATGTAGGAGATGCGTTTATGCCCGATCCCGTGCTCGCCGCTGATCGTTCCACCGAGCTCGCGTGCGGCGCGATACGCGGCACGAAGTACATCGGGGAGGATCTCCTGCCAGTGCTCCTGCGACATATCGTCCGGCCGAATCGGAACGGCGTGCAGGTTGCCGTCCGCGGCATGCCCGAACGCCGGTATGCGCACCCCGAATTCTTCGGCGATGGCAGATAGGCGTTGCATCATAGGTGCAACCGAAGCGATGGGCAGAGTAATGTCCTCATGGCTCTGATCGTTTTTCATGCGGTTGAGCGCCCAGGGGCCCTGTTTTCGAATCTTCCAGAACCGCTCGTTATCGGCTTCGCTCTCCGCAAGCACCGTCCAGGCTCCGAGCGACTCGAGGAGCGAACGTATGACCTCGCCATCGCGGATTACCGATTCCTCGGCCGGACCATCAACCTCAAAAAGCAGAAGCGGACCGTACTGATCATAGGGAATCGTTTCCTTAAGCATTCCGCAGGCGGCGTGCGCGCATGTGGTGTCCATGAACTCAGCGGCTGAAAGGCGAATGCCGCTGTCGCGCATAACACGGGATACCGCATCGAGCGCCTCTTCATCGCGTTCGAACAGGGCGAGTACCGCACGGCTGGCGGCAGGACGCGGCAGGAGCCGCAGATGTATTCTCGTGACTACCGCAAGCGTCCCCTCCGAACCCACAATCGTAGAGAGCAGGTTATAGCCTGTCACATCCTTGAGACGCTTTCCTCCAAGCTCAAAGATACGCCCGTCGGCAGCCACAGCTTCTATGCCCAGCACGTAGCTTCCGGTCACGCCATACTTCACCGCTCGACCCCCGCCGGCGTTTTCGGCAACATTTCCGCCGATGGTCGAGATCTGTTCGCTCATCGGATATCCTGCAAAGAAGAGCTTGTGCGGACGAAGCGCCTCGTCGAGCTTACGGGTAATAACGCCTGGCTCCACTGTCGCGACAAGATTCTCCGTGTCTATGTCGAGAATACGGTTCATCTTCTCGAGCGACATGACAATACCGCCGTGAACCGGCACACAGCCACCGGAAAGCCCGGTTCCTCCTCCGCGGGGTGTCACCGGTATCCGGTGCGCCGAGGCAAATTCCATAATACGGCTTATTTCTTCGGTAGATTCCGGAAGAACCACCGCCTCGGGCATACGCGCGTATCCGGGATCGAAGACCTGATCCCTGGAGTAGCGTTTCAGCTTCTTGCTGTCAGGGCTAATAACTCTGTCCTTACCGGAAATAGCCGTTAGTTGTGCGATGTGGTCGGCGGTGAGCGCCGTGTATCGTTGAGAATTTGTATTCATAACAGATGGCGTGAGTTGAGCATACCAGGCCGTGAGCTGCAAGGCACCCGTGGAGATTTCTGCCCCCTGCCGTTTCGTCCCCTCGATAGTCTCGCATCTCTGCCGTTTTCGCTCCGTTGAGATTCTGGGCCACTTTCGATTTCATCCCACGGTTGCCGGTACAATCACTCTATTGGTACCATTACCGGTGCCATGAAAAAACTTCTGTATATACTAGTTGGAATTGTTGCTGTCGCGGTAATTGCTGCGGTCGGCTATCGGGTCTACATCGGCATTCGCGCCGGTGACGGAGAAATCACTCGTGAAGTGCAGGCCGAGCGGACGTTCGGAAACAGCGACAACGAAGGAAACTCAGCCGGTATCATACAGTACGGTGTGACATCCGGCGACGACGGCGACTCCGAAGCGCAGTTCCTTATAAACGAAGTCATATTCGGCGAGGAGAATCTTGTTGAAGGCACCACGCGCCAGATCGACGGTTCATTTCTTGTGAACTATGAAGAAAACACCGTGGATGTCGGGCAGTTTGAAATAAATGTACGGGATATCACCACCCGAAGCCTCGATGTAGACATTGAGGATCAGGGATGGACCGACAGTGAGCGGGACACCGTCATTCGTGCCGAGATTCTCGAGAGCGGACAGGATGAGTTCGAGTTCACCACGTTTGACCCCACCGATGTTTCAGGCGCTCCCGAGACGTTCTCGGTGGGCGATACCTTTGATATTGTCATAACCGGCGATCTCACAATTCGGGATGTTACGCGAAGCGTTGATTTCGACATGGAACTTTCCCTTGATTCGGAGGAGGAGATCAGCGGGTCCGCATCCACTGTTGTGGAGCTCGACGAGTTTGAAATCACTATCCCTTACGTAGGCGGCGGTTCCGACGTCGCATCGGTCGACGACGAGGTTGAACTCAGACTCGAGTTTACCGCTGAAGAAGAAGGTAGAGTGGGCATTTAAGCTGAACCTCGTTATCAGAGCATATTGCTCCAGACGGCAATATGCTCAAACAGAGGAACGAGACTCAACAGAAATGCCCGGCGTCGCTTATGCCCGTGAGGACGGTCGTGATCTAAAGGCTGCGAGGACGGTCCCGGCCGCAGGGCTGAGAAGCGCATTCGATCTGGGGGCCGAGAAGCGCATTCGACCTCAGGGCCGCGACGCGTTTCCGATCCGGAATCCCAGTCCGAGAAGAGCTACGGGCAGCTCCTCATCGAGGATCTGTTCGGAGTCGCGAGAAAAGTACGAATCGAAGTACAGGTCCACTACGCGCGACGTGCGGTTGTCGTCAAACCGGAACCCAAGTCGTGCCGACAGGTTCGCATCAATTCCCGCGGCATCGTGCTGGGTAAATATGTCAGGATGAAGCTCAACGAAGCCCTGTGGCTCGTGATCGGATATGTCGGGAAGCGGTAATGGATGAACTGCCCTGAGCCCTGTTCGCAGTTTCCACTGCACCCTCGATTCATCCGGATCGTCGGCGTCCCAGGCGTCGAACAGATCGGCGTAGGCAATACGCGCTGACGCAGAAATAACTCCCCTCTCGGCAAACCGGACTTCCGGCAAGCCAACTCCCACCGAAAGGCGGTCGTACGATATCTGACTCAGCGTAAAGTCGTCGTGCCCGGCCATCCGATGGTCGCTTTTTCTTGCGTATTCAGCCAGAAGCCGCACACCCGGTGCAACAGCATAGGCGGCATGCACACCGTATTGAAACTGGTAGGAGTTCATGAGCCAGGTAAGATGCGGTGTTCCGACGTCCTCACCACCAGGGCCGGTAAGGAGATACGTCCCATAACGCATCCCGAGCGCAAAACGGGGAACGCGTCGGTCGGGATAAAAGTCGGCCTCACCAACACGAAACAGACCCGCACCACCGAGAACACTCAGATTGAATGAGTCCACCTTCGAGCCGCGGAATACATGCTGATTGTACTCCCAGTCCATCACCGCGCCGGGGCTTTCCTCGGAAAGTAGCTCCACAGGATCGATTGCGTTGTAGGGATCGGGAAAATCGCGCGCGTATAACGGAAAAGCCGGCAACAGCAGAAGTCCCGGAAGAAGAATTCTGTAGATCGATGGTAACCGCCGTTTCATTCGGTACTCCTTTCGTGTGTACTGCCTCTTCGGTCTCCCACAATCAGATTCATGTGCATACCGCGGCCTTGTCAATAAATACTTGGGGTTCGAGGGCGCGCAAGCCTGGAATACACGATAATTTTTTTCGACAAAGTTTGATATACACGTTCAATGTTGCTATATTTAGGGATGCAGTTAAGAACACTGGATAAAGAGGTAAGAAAAGATGAGTAAGAATGTAGTGAGAAAAGGCCTTCTCATAGGATTTATCGTATTTCTCGCCGGCGTGGCGGGAGCGTTTGGCCAGGAGGCAACAGATTCTGCAGAGCTTAATCTGAAGGGTGAAGTTCCGGCGCTGGTGCGGATCGGTTTCGATCAATTCTCGGACGGAGAAGATGTGGATCTCGGTGATCTGACCGAGGACGTTAGTCAGGACATCACGATTCGGTATCTCGCGAACGTTGACTTCATCGTTAGCGTCAGCTCCGCGAACGGCGGACAGCTTGTTACCAGCGACAGCGGCGGTTTCCGCGATAACGTGCCGTATGACATCGGAATACCCGGAGGAGGGTCCATTGAAGCTACGGATCCGAATAACACCTATACCGTCTTCTCCGGCTCGCGTGGTGCCGGCAGCAGTACCGTAACTATAGAGACGGGTGGCATTGATCTGGATAGCTTGGATCTCGACGCCGAGGTTGGCAATGTCTGGGCCGAAGGCGAGTACGAAGACACGCTTACGTTCACCATCGAATCGAACGAATAGTTCCTGCGAAAGCCTATGCACGTCCGTCGAATCATGCCGTCGCTTCACCGGCGGCATGTCCTGTTTCCGGTATATATTGTAATCTTCCTGGCCTCGGCCTCCTCGGGGCTTGCTGCGTTCAGCTTCACGCCAATGGTAAGCACCATTGAGCTGTCGGAGGGAGCTCCGTATCGCCAGACATTCGACGTTGTAAATGACACCGACAGTCCGGTAGCAATTGAAGTTCGCGCATTTCGACGCGAAATAGACGAAGACGGCAGCGAAAGCACCGAAGAAACCGATGAGGTCAATGTTTTTCCAACCCAGCTTGTGCTGCGCCCCGGCGAACGGGACACCGTAGACGCAGAGTGGACCGGAAATACGCCCGGCCGGGAGCGGGCATTTCGTGTGATTGCCGAGCAGGTTCCCGTGCGCTTCGAAGATCAGAGCGCACCGGCGCGCATTCGCATGAATCTCAGGTACGTGACCTCATTGTATGTACGGCCCGAGGGGGTAGAGCCCGAACCGGTTGTGCGTGAAAGCGAACTAGTATTCCGGGAAGACGAAGATGGCTCCTCGGTCCCTTACGCCCAAGTACTCATTGAAAACACCGGCAACGGACGCATTCTCCTGCGCGACATAGCATTTTCGCCGGATTCGGGAGACTCCGAGGAGCGCAGTGGAGTTCTTCTCCCCGGGAGCAGACGACGGGTTTTTATCCGACTCCCGGAACGGTTTGCTGACGAAGCTGAGGGCAGCGATGTTGCGCTCTCGATCAGTTGGTAGCACGCACCGCATCAGCTTATTTCCGGTGTTGAAGCTCGTCCTGTGCCTGTGTGTCGTGTGTATGGTGGCGGTAAGCACTCCGGTGCTGCTTCATGCGCAGAACGGGGAAGACGAAGACCTCGACCGCTTTTATGAGCAGGCCTTCGGTGTGCCCGCCGAACCAATGCAGCGAAACATACACATTACCATTCACGGACGGGCACATGGGGAAATCCGGGCGTTCGTGACGCCGGCGGGGCGGCTCATATCGCTACATGAACAACGGCTTAAATCTGTACTTGAAGAGGCGCTGAGAGAAGACGCATTTCCGGACGTTGCAGCGGGAATCTCAGAAAGCGAGGACCCGGAAAATGGTGATGATGCATACGTAGAGGCTGCCGCCCTCGAACCGCTCAATATCGGCGTTCACTACGAACGGCAGTCGCGTACGGTTAACCTGTCGGTTCCGGGAACCATGCTTCGCACCCGCACCCTTTCGGTCCGCGAGCGAAGTATCGGCCCAGGTCTGCCTGAGAGTGCTCCCAGGGTGGATGTTGCCCCCGTAAGCGGCGGGCTCGGGGTAAGCGCAGGGTATCGTATATCGGATATCGGCGCAGAACGCGAAAACGAGGAATATAGCGGCAGTACCCCGGGCATCCGCCAGACAGCCGAGCTCACCGGTACGCCGTTTGTGAGCGCGCGGGACTGGACGCTCGATTCCGAGCTCGACTGGCGCTTCCGGTCAGCGGCGGACGATCCGGAACAGCAGTTCAGGGTGTCGCAGGTACGGGTGCGGCGCCTGTGGGAGCAACCGGGCATTCTTCTTACGCTTGGCGATCTTTCGCCGGATCGCGATGTGTTTCAGTCACGCAGAGCGCTGCAGGGAATCAGTATATCCAGGCGCGGTACGAGGCGAGCGCAGTCGAGCGACCCACTCTCGCAGTTTTCGCTTGATTCAGCGAGCGACATTGAGGTGGTGCTAAACGATGAGGTCGTGTTCGAGCGGACATTGCCGCCGGGCTCGTATGAGCTCTCCGATATTCCGGTTTCGCAGGGACTGAATGAAGTACTCGTGCGGTTTCCCGAAACCGACCGGGAAGACATCAACCTGTGGCTTCCCCATGACGCCGGCCTGTTAAAAGCCGGTGAACAGGAGTTTTTTCATGGTTTCGGACTTCCGGCCGTTCTTCTTGATCCGGACCGACCGGTCGAGGGAGAAACACTCAGGACGACGTCGCGGCACCGCTACGGGTTTACTCCGGATGTAACAGGCAGCGTTGGAGCACAGCTTTCGCCGGAGGCGGGACAGATTTCCGGGGGCGTACAGGCCGCAACGGCGGTGGGTAATCTCGGCGCGGCAACCGCGTTTTCGTTCAGCGAAGACCGGGAAATCGGCTTCGGTCTTCAAAGCACGTACGGGCTTTTTCTCAATGCGGTGTCGTTTCGCCCGAGCCTCAGAATTTCGGCGGGGTGGTTCGGCCCGACGCTCGCCGATCCGGACCGAACCACCGGCCGCGGCGGCATGCCGCTTCAGGCTTCGGCCGCATATGCCCAGTCACTGCCGTTTTCAATGACAGGGTCACTGCGCTCAGAAGTACGACACGATCCGGTGACGGCGGATACAGATTACCGCGCATCGCTTTCGCTCTCGTCCTCACGCATACCGAATACGCGCGTATCCGGTCGTATAGAATACCGCGGCGGCGACGACCAGGGTATCGACGGGCTCAGCGGGTTTATAGGTGTACGTGTAAGTCCCGTGCCTCGTGTTTCCGGCTCCTACCGTCAGAGTGTAACCAGCCCCGATGCATCGGTAGCCGTCTCCGCTCGTGGAAGCACAGAGGGGGTTGGACGCTATCAGGGCAGTGTCAATGCCGACTACAATATGGCTGATCCCGGCCGGGTAGAGCGCCTTGGTGCCCAGACGTCCTTGAGTGGACAACGCGGTTCGATCGGTCTGTCGGGATCGGTAAGTACCACAGAAGACCGGGGATCGATCGGTTCTCTGCGTGCATCGGCACGCTCGGGTCTTGTGTTCGCAGGCAATGTCCTTGCCCTTGAGCCACCGCCCGCCGAGGGGAGTTTTGCCATTGTGCGGATTGATCCTGAGAGTGAACTGGACGAGGTCGCGATGAGCGGCGGCGGGCGAAGTACCACGGTCGTGCGATCAGGCCTGCTCGGCAGTGTAATCGTGCCGGGGTTGGATGCGTATGAGCCTGTGCCGGTACGGTTCAGCAGGGCGGGACTGCCGCTCGGATACGAAATCGTTCCCTCGCTTCTGGGCGCACAAACGGGACTTAGAACCGGGACCGTCATAGAGCCCCAACTGCGCGGAATTGTATTCGCCCGGGGAACTCTGAAGGACGGTGACGGAGAACCGGTCACCCTCACAGCGTTAACCCTTGAGCGGGTCGACGAGGAAGAGCCCGCTGACGGACCGGCCGCAACAGCCCCGACTGAAGAGCTTCTGTTCACCAATCGGGATGGACAGTTCGAGGCCCGCGGACTGCGGGCCGGGACCTATGAGCTCGGCGTACCGGCTTTAGATGACTCACGGGCGCGTTTTACGATACCGGAGGAGCGAGCCGGTCGCTACGATCTGGGAACCGTAAGATTTGAAACCGGGTCGGAAACCGAAAGGGAGGCTCAGGAGTGAATCGAATGAAGGTTATTGCAATAGTTCTGTCTCTCGCGACCGCCGCGCTCGCTGGACAGCAGCCTGGCGGGGGACAGGGCGGCGGGGGACAACAATCAACAATTCGACAATTCAACGATCAGGATATCGGGTTCGCGTATATCCCGGACCGCACGTTCGAGCTGACCGCCGCAATAGAACTGGAGGCGCAGCAGCGCCAGGAGGAAGACCGACCGTTCTTCATAACGTTCAGTCTCGGTGAAAACGAAAACAATGAAGGCAAACGGCAGGTCCGAAACCCGGGCGATGCGAACGACACCGTGGTATATCAGCTTCTCTCACCGGTAAGTGGAGAAGAACTTCTCGACTTCGACGCCTCCTCGAATCTCGGCTCCGGCCAGGTGCTTACAGGGGTCATCCCGGGAACGAGCCGGCAGGGCAATCCAAATATTGCGCTGTCACTCGACATCGTGCTTCGTATTGAAGAGGGCCAGCTCGAAAACGCCGACCCTGACTACAGCGACGTTGTGGAAATGAAACTATATTATGGTGAAATCAACGACCCGTCCTCGTATGATGTTAACGATCCGGATGAGGAAGCGACGTTGGACGTGAATGGAAACGTTGATCCCGTTGTGAACCTTGCGCTCGTTGACCCCGGCGCCGGCTTTCCGGGTGCGCCCGGGCAGGTTCAAACCGAACGCGACATGGACTTCGGTATTCTTGAGCCGGGAGCAGTACGCGAGTACGACCTCCTTGTTGAGTCGAACACGCTCTTCGGCATAACGGTGATAAGCGATAACAACGGGGTTCTGCAGTACCAGGGGACAGCGACCGATAGCGACCTTCCCGATACGGTTCCGTATCGCTTCACCCTCGCGGGCAACGAGGTGGATCTGTCCGGTGGAGAAACAACGGCAGCCACGGATACGTCCGGATTCCGCTGGCCCCTTGCAGTGGAAATACTTGAATTCGGGGTGCCGCTTGCCGGCGATTACGAAGATGTAATCACCATCACTGTGTCTGCCCAGGAATAGCCGAGGAATAGCCGAGGAA
>CAZMEV010000092.1:0-12482 GCA_964565375.1 uncultured Spirochaetaceae bacterium | reverse complement strand
GGTGTGCGGTGATTGCAGAATTTCGGGCCATTTCCACCAATTTGGTGGACAGTAACTGTGGCTTGACCCTTGATCTTGCCGGGTGCTATACACATCAGCGTTGTGAGCACTACCGGCCTCAAACATTCATGCGGAATAGCGGGCATCTTTTCCCCTGAAGGTTCCAACATTCCCCAGCAACTCTTCTTCCCTTTGTTTTCACTTCAGCATCGCGGACAGGAAAGCGCAGGCATTGCATATAGAAAGGGCGATCGGACCGTAGCGTACAAGGATCTGGGGATGGTCTCCACGGTTCTCGAGCGGTATCTCCATCGGGAACGAAAGAGCCATGCAGGAATTGGTCACGTCCGCTACAGTACTCACGGCGGAAATAAGCTAGAAAACGCACAGCCAATGGTCGTCAGTTGCAACAAGGGAGATATAGCAATTGCGCACAATGGGAATATCTCCAATGCACTGCAGCTCAAGGAACAGCTTGTGGCGGAGGGAGCGATTTTTCAGACCAGTTCAGATACCGAGCTGGTACTCCATCTTCTGTCCAGATCCAGAAAAAGAACATTTGATGAGGCTCTTCTCGAAACCCTTTCTCAACTCAGGGGAGCTTTCACAATGGCACTCATGCACAATGAGCGCCTTGTCGCGGTACGGGATCCACTTGGGTTTCGTCCACTCTTTGTTGGAACCTCGGAAGAGGGCAACCGCGTTGTTGCAAGCGAAAGCTGCGCACTTGATATCCTCGGATGTGTCGAACAGAGAGAACTTGCCCCGGGGGAAATCCTGTACCTTGAGCACGCAGGCGAGCACTCAACAGTAATTGAAAGTGAGCAACGGCCAAAACAGTGCGTATTCGAACTCATCTATTTCGCCCGTCCGGATTCCCGAATCTTTGAGTCGGGCGTACACAGCTCCAGGGAGTCGATGGGGGCTGCACTGGCGGTCGCTGACCGGGATCAAGGCCTGGACGGCGACCTCGTTGTGCCGGTGCCCGACAGTGGCACCAGCGCAGCGCTCGGGTATGCGCGAGAGGCAAATCTTCCATTCGACTTCGGACTGACGCGAAACCACTATGCCGGCCGCTCGTTTATCATGCCGACGACTGCCGAGCGTGAACTCTCAGTTCGTATGAAGTTACATCCGGTGAAAGATGTCATAGATAACAAGCGCATTATTCTCGTCGACGATTCGCTTGTCCGGGGAACGACTGCGAGGAGCCTTGTGAGGCTGCTTTTCCGTGCGGGAGCCCGCGAGGTTCATCTGCGCCTGTCCTCACCGGAACTGCGCTGGCCCTGTTTTTTCGGAATTGACATTCCGACCCGCAAGGAGCTTATATCGAACCGCCTGTCACCGGACGAGATTGCCGATTATGTCGGAGCCGATTCCGTTCGGTTTCTCCAAATGGAGCTCCTCAAGCAGGTTCTCTCCTCACCGGAGAACTTTTGCTTCGCCTGTTTTACCGGCGACTACCCCCTCGATGTACCGCTGACCGAAGAGGAACGGGCTCCTCAGCCACGCGATAGAAGCTCTTCCTGAAAATAAGGACAAGTGTTATGGATTATTCATCGGCCGGCGTAGATATTGCAGCCGGAGAAGCCTTTACGAAGTATATTTCCAAGCTCTCCTCCCCTGCTATTGCCCCCGGAATTGGCGGATTCGCCGGAGCTACCGAACTCGATCTAACCGGTTACTCGAATCCCGTACTGCTTTCAACAACGGATGGCGTTGGGACAAAGCTTCTCGTCGCACAGAAACTGAAAAGGTTCGATACCATCGGCATTGATCTTGTGGCCATGTGTGTCAACGATCTGCTCGTAGCCGGAGCAGAGCCGCTTCAGTTTCTCGACTATATCGCCTGCGGTCGACTGGCTGATACACCCGGCCGGGACATCATCGACGGCATTGTAACGGGATGCGAGCAAGCCGGCTGCATACTCGCGGGTGGCGAAACTGCTGAAATGCCGGGTGTTTACGATCGCGGCGAGTTCGACCTCGCCGGATTTTCTGTAGGAGTTGCAGAGCGCGATGCCATGTGGCCGCAAACAAGGCGAATAGAGTCCGGAGATCTACTCTACGCACTGCCCTCAAGCGGAATACACGCCAACGGTCTCAGTCTCGCTCGTAAAGCTCTGGAGTCTGCGCCGGCGGAATTATGGGAAGAGTTGATTACTCCTACAAGAATTTACACGGTCGAGTTCGCTGAGCTCAGAAAGCTTTCCGAAGTATGCGCAGCGGCACATATCACTGGCGGCGGTATTGTTGCCAATGTGGATCGAATACTACCGGAGGAACTAACAGCTGACCTCGACCAGAGATGGACTCCTCCTCGGATCTTCTCGAATATCCAGCAATACGGGGAAATTGCCGACGAGGAAATGTACAGAGTCTTTAATATGGGTGCGGGCATGGTTACAATTGTTAAGGCTGAAGCTGCCGAATCATTCGAGTCCACCGTAGGAAACCGCTTCGACGCGTTCAGAATCGGGACAGTGGCACACAGAGAATGACAATAAATCCGGAAGGCAATATTGTAATCCTTGCAAGCGGTAGCGGTTCCAATGCGCGCGCTATCGCCGCGACCCCTCATCTTTCACGCAGGATTGCAGCGGTTATAGGCGATCGTAAACACAGCCGGGTTCTCGCGTGGGCAAAAGAGAACGGCTACGAATCTGTGCATGTCCCACTTCACGGACGTTCGAGGCAACAGGCGGATCGAGCACTTCTCGAAGCAATCAGTCCGTATAATCCGTCACTCATCGTTCTGGCCGGGTTCATGCGGATTCTCGGTCCGGATTTCGTTTCCGCTTATAACAGGAGAATTGTGAACATCCATCCATCACTGCTTCCCGAACATCCGGGCCTGAAAGCCATAGAGCGCAGCTGGGAAGCCGAGGATCCACGCATGGGGATAACAATTCACCTGGTAGACGACGGAGTCGACACGGGGCCGATCCTTGCCCAGGCGTCAATGCCCCGGGGGTGTTTTGCGGACTTCTCGGAGGCAGTGGCCAGTATACATGAATTGGAACACGCACTGTATCCCATCGTCATTTCGCAGCTGTTTTCCGCGCTCGATTGTTCCGGCCGAAAAACTGGAAACGCCCCACACGCTGAATACACGATCTCGCATTCAGCTTTGCGTAACGCGCTTCCAGCCCACGCTCGACTTGAAGTGCCTGCGTATGAAGAATATACATCAGAACAAACCCAAATGGGCCGACACGCATAGGGGGATTACATGAGAGTTCTTGTACTTGGGCGGGGAGGACGGGAACATGCACTCGTCTGGAAGTTTTCAAGGAGCAATCGTATTACCGGTCTGTTCTGCGCGCCCGGAAACCCCGGAACGGCAATGCTCGGTACGAACCTCGATATTGCTGAAGATGACTTTGGAGGCATTGTAGAAGCTGTTAACCAGCACGGAATTGATCTTGTCTTTGTCGGCCCTGAAGCTCCTTTGGCCGCAGGCGTTGTCGATCATCTGTCTTTGCACGGCATCGCAGCCATCGGTCCTCACCGCGATGCGGCCCGTCTTGAGGGGAGTAAGGTTTTCGCAAAAGACTTCATGACCAGATACGGTATCCCCACCGGTGCGGCAAGCACGGTGACAACCCCGTCTGAACTCGACGCATTTCTCACCGACAATCCCGGTCCTATAGTGGTGAAAATGGATGGCCTGGCCTCCGGCAAGGGAGTAGCAGAGTTTACTCGGGCAGCCGACGCAAGAGAATTTGCCTGCGCAGCGCTTGAAAATGGGCCGGTGCTGCTCGAAGAACGTCTGTCAGGCTACGAAATAAGTGCTTTTGTGCTGACCGATGGCAGTGGATACAGAGTCCTTCCCCCAAGCGCAGACTATAAGAAGGCAGGAGAAAAAGGCACGGGCCCGAATACCGGAGGAATGGGGGCCATCGCCCCGGTTCCCTGGCTCGAGGCTGATACCTGGAACGCTATTGTCAGTGACATAATCGAACCTTCCATCAATGGGCTTGTATCCTCCGGCCTGACATATACCGGAATGCTGTATATCGGTGTAATGGTAACCAGTGATGGCCCTAAAGTGCTCGAATATAATGTAAGATTCGGTGATCCGGAAACGCAGGTTGTTCTACCACTTCTCCGTGCAGATCTGCTCGACATATGTGACGCCATGCTGAACAAGTCACTCAATCGGCTACGAGTCGAAACCGACGACCTGTTTTCGATCGGGATTGTTGTAGCCAGTTCAGGCTATCCCGGGCAGTATCAAAAAGGTAAAGAGGTACTTATCGCCGATTCGTCTGCCGCCCGAATTTCTTCGCGTGATATCGACCGTTTAATATTTCACTCAGGAACGGTACATGGCAACGATGGACAGCTGCTCACGGCGGCCGGACGCTGTTTCACGTGCGTCTGCCGCGATTCCGATGTCGTACGAGCCCGTGCCGGAGCCTACGAACTGGCTCAGGCAATTCAATTTGAGGGCGCCTGGTTTCGCGGTGACATAGCATCCCGAGTCTTCGGAAGCTAAACGGTAAGCGGCAATCAGACCTGAACCTGAGAAATCGGCTATAACACCGATCATCAGGCAATACCTTGGTAGCAAGACAGTAGCTCAGACGTCGAACCACAGCGCGTATGTCAAGTCGAACACGCTGCTTACCCTTCCCGAATTCGCCGCCGGAACCCTGTAGTGTTATCCCCTGCGTACAAACAGTTCGTACAAGACCACTCCCGTTGCGACGGAAACATTCAAACTTTCGACCACTCCATGTCCGGGAATGGCGAGCAGCTCATCACATGCGGACTTCACGTTCGGTCGAAGGCCTTTGCCTTCACTCCCCAGAACCACCACCGTTGGTCTGTTAATCCCAACTTTGTCGCATGGCTGACCTTCGACATCGGTGCCATAAACCCAGAAGCCGGCGGATGCAAGCTCGCGAAGCGCTCGTGCAAGATTTACGACATCACAGATTCTCACATGAGCCGCGGCACCGGCGCTCACGTGCATTACCGTTTCATTAATAGCGGCGCTTCGGCGGTCCGGTACAAGGACAGCTGCCACTCCAAACCAGTTACAGCTTCGAAGTATTGCCCCCACATTATGTGCATCAGTAACCTGATCAAGCGCCAGCACGACACTTTCGGAGTCATCAGCCTCACGACACAGTTCCTCAATCGAAACTTTCGGCGCCTGCCGTCCGCCCGCATGGTTGCCAGAACGGGAACGCTTGCCCTCGGACGGAATTGCCCCCTCTGCGGTGTGTTCGACCCGAAACGCGCCAATGCGCGCCTGCGGGTCGCCGGTTTCATGGCGCAGTTGTGAGCGAGTTACGATTCGTGTCGTTACTGAGGCCTTCCGGGCGTATCCGGCAAGCTTTTTGGCTCGTGGATGACCCTTCTCCAGAAGCAGTTCACCTCGCACGCCGCGCAGAAGCCACCCTTCAATTCCATGTACGGAGGTGAGCCACTCCCCTTTGCTCACTCTGTGCCGTACTCCTCGACGCGATCCATGGTTCCGTCGTGATTGGTATCCTGCTCGAATCCACTTACGCTCGTACCATTGCGTACGTAAACGCGTAAATCAACACGCCCGTCATTGTTGGTATCTATATCGTGCTGATACAGTTCGCCACCGTCGTAGAAGTAGAAATTATCGAAGAGGCCATCGCCGGAATAATCCATTGCGGCGCGCAACAGCCGATTCTGCTCATCAACAATTACCGCATAATCATGATGCCCGTCGTCATTTGAGTCGATAAATTCCCACATATCCGACATTTCCTCCGGATCGAAAACGGGCGAATCGGGCAGTGAAACAGTATCCGGATCTACCGCATACTCCGGGGGGTCTTCGAGCGGTTCTTCGACCGGCCGAGGCTCTTCCTCACTAACCCTCGGTTCTCCATCCTGAGCCCACAACACGAACCCTGCACCGAAGAAAAGACTGATACACATCGCCGCCGAAACTATACTTCGCATAACCGTTGAATGCTCCTTTCAGTATAGATATCGGTTCGAAGTCCAAGTCGAATTAACTCCGCGAAACGTAATTGAAAAAGGGAGTTTACAGTCGAGACAGGCGCACCGGATCCGGATCCGATTCCTCACCCTGGACCTCCGCAAGTTCCTTAAGGAGGTTCTTGGCCTTATGGTTCAGTTTCTCCGGGACTCGGACCTGGACCTTAACGTACATATCTCCACGGCGTGAGCTGTTAAGATGGGGGATTCCTTCCCCTTTGAGACGAAGAACTTTACCGGTCTGCGTGCCACTGGGAATCTTGACCTTCACTCGCTTGCCGTCGAGGGTGGGAACATTTACTTCGCCTCCGAGCGCGGCCTGAGTAATACTTATAGGAATGAGACAGTACACATCGTAACCGTCACGTTCGAAGTACTCGTGCTCACGAACTCGTACGAACACATACAGATCGCCGGAGGGGCCTCCGTTTGCACCGGCATCCCCTTCACCCGGTATGTTTATCCGCTTACCGCTGTCTATGCCGGCGGGGATTTTTACCGAGAGTTTACGATGCTGCTGCTCGACCCCTGTACCACGGCACGTCTTGCACGGATTTTCAATGATTTGCCCTTCGCCGTTGCAAGTCGGACACGCTGTTGCTATGGAAAAGAAACCGGAACTCCGGCGAACCTGCCCCATGCCACCACAAGTGTCGCATGTCCGGCGACTTCCACTTCCTTCCGCACCGGTACCCCCGCAACTCGTACAGGAGGACTGACGATCGAATTCTATATCGACTTCGGTACCGAATGCTGCATCTTCAAAGGAAATCTCAAGATCATATCGAAGGTCAGCACCGCGGCGCGCGCTGGTACGGCCGCCACCGCGTCCGCCTCGTCGCGCGCCGCCGCCGAAAAAGCTTCCAAAAATGTCCGAGAAGTCCGAAAAGATATCCTCGAAGTCGGAAAAGCCCTGAGGACCTCCGCCGCCGGCACCCCCGGCGGCGCCTTCTACACCCGCGAACCCGAACTGATCGTAAGCCCTGCGCCTGCTCTCATCGGCGAGAACCTCGTAAGCCTCAGTAGCTTCTTTGAAAAGTTCCTCGGACTTCTGATCGCCCGGGTTCCGGTCAGGATGATGCTTAACCGCAAGCTTTCGGTACGCTCTTTTTATGTCGTCCATGCTCGCGTCTTTACTAAGACCGAGCACTTCGTAGTAGTCGCGTTTAGCCACGGCTATAGCCCACTTCCCTTACTGCTTTTCGTCTTCGTCCACAACTTCGTAATCGACGTCCTCGACATTTTCATTGTCGCCACTGCTCGACTGCTCACCGCTCCCGGTTTCACCGCCGGCCGCACCGGTGTCAGCCTGCTGCTCGGCTCCGGCCTGCTCGCCGCCGCTCTGCTTATAGACCTCTTCAGCAAGCTTGTGCGACGCCTGCTTCAGCGCTTCGCTTTTCGCCTTGATGTCATCCGGATCGCCACTGTCGAGCGAGCCTCGAAGAGCACTGATCGCCTCATTGATCTGATTCTTGTCCTCTTCGCTGATCTTGTCACCGTAGTCATTCAGGCTCTTTTCCGTTGAGTAGATGAGACTGTCAGCTTCGTTTCGAGCCTCTGCGGCCTCTTTGGCCCGGCGGTCCTCTTCAGCGTGCTGCTCGGCGTCCTTGACCATTTTGTTGATCTCTTCCTCCGAGAGTCCGGAACTCGACTCGATGCGAATCTTCTGCTCCTTGCCCGTACCAAGGTCCTTGGCAGAAACGTGGACAATACCGTTCGCATCAATGTCGAAACTGACTTCGATCTGCGGGACACCGCGCGGGGCGGGTGGAATACCCACAAGGTCAAACCGACCAAGCGTCCGATTCTGACTTGCCATTTCACGTTCGCCCTGAAGTACGTGAATGCTTACAGCCGTCTGATTGTCAGCGGCTGTCGAGAAGATCTGACTCTTCCGGGTGGGAATCGTGGTATTTCGCTCGATCAGCTTCGTGAACACTCCACCGAGCGTCTCGATTCCCAGCGACAACGGGGTAACGTCGAGAAGAAGAACATCCTTCACGTCACCACCGAGGATTCCGCCCTGAATAGCGGCACCAATTGCAACGACCTCGTCAGGGTTTACTCCCTTATGCGGATCACGTCCGAACAGATCCTTTACGAGCCTCTGAACCGCCGGAATACGTGTCGATCCACCGACGAGAATGACCGCGTCGATATCAGATGCACTGACACCAGCGTCCTTAAGAGCACTCTGGCAGGGCCCTTTCGACTGCTCGACGAGTTCCTGCACCATCTGCTCAAACTTCGCACGCGTGAGATTATACTGCAGGTGCTTCGGCCCTGAGTTGTCAGCGGTGATAAACGGAAGATTGATGTCCGTGCTTTGCGTAGTCGAAAGCTCGGTCTTCGCCTTTTCGGCTGCTTCACGCAGCCGCTGCAATGCCATGCGATCCTGGGAAAGATCGATTCCGTAATCGCTCTTGAAGTTGCTTACAAGCCAGTCAATAATCTTCTGGTCGAAGTTGTCCCCACCGAGGTGAGTGTCACCGTGTGTGCTCTTTACTTCGAACACACCATCACCGAGTTCAAGAATCGAGATGTCGAAGGTACCACCGCCGAGGTCGTAGACTGCAATGCGCTCTTCATTCTTGTCCTTGCCGAACCCATAGGCAAGCGCCGCCGCAGTCGGCTCGTTGACAATCCGCTTGACCTCCAGGCCGGCGATTCGGCCTGCGTCCTTGGTTGCCTGACGCTGGGAGTCGTTGAAGTACGCAGGCACCGTAATTACGGCTTCTGTGACTGTCTCGCCGAGATAATCCTCAGCCGTTTCCTTCATCTTCTGCAGAACTGCTGCGGAAATCTCGGGCGGTGAATACTGCTTTTCACCTGCATCGATTTTTACTCCACCGTTCCCGTCATTCACAACTCTGTAGGGAACCATGCTGATTTCTTCTTCAACTTCTTCGAACCGGCGGCCCATAAAGCGCTTGATTGAATACACCGTGTTTTCCGGATTGGTAACCACCTGGTTCTTTGCCGGCTGTCCGACGAGCCGCTCACCCTTCGAAGTATACGCTACCATGGAGGGAGTGGTTCTCTGTCCTTCTGCATTCTGTATTACAGTCGGCTCTCCGCCCTCCATAATTGCGATACAGGAGTTTGTTGTTCCAAGGTCTATTCCGATTATCCTACCCATTCTCGTAAGCTCCTTCTCTTAGTCACGTAATAAAATATAACGGTTATTCACCACTTCCGGCATCACCAGATGATTCGGATGATTCCGGACCACTTTCCGAGTCACTATTCTGTTGCGGCACTGCAACCTTGACCATTGAGGATCGCAATACCCTGTCGTGAAGATAGTAGCCCTTCTGAAAGTCTTCGAGTACGACTGACGTGTCAATGTTGGGGTCCGGTTCCGCGGCAACAGCCTCATGGCACTGGGGATCGAACTCCTGCCCTTCGGCATCAATTCGCTTGAGTCCCCATTTCCGCTCCAACATACCGGTAAACTGCTTCTCGATCAGCTTTACTCCATCATGGAAAGCATCAAAGTCACGAGACTCTTCTGCCGACTTGATGGCCCGTTCAAAGTCGTCAATCACCGGCAGGATGTCAAGCATAAGATCCTTGTTGGCATACTTGGCAGCCTCCTCCTTCTCACGCTGCATCCGTTTTCGAAAATTATCGAAATCCGCCTGTTTGCGAAGGTACTGCTCCTTCAAATCGCTGTTTTCAGCCTCAAGAGCGGCAATTTTCGCCTCGAGCTCAGCTACTTTATCCTGCTCCGCAGTTTCATTACTGTCTGTCTGTTCCGTTTCGGCCTCGCTCTGCTGGGAGGTATTAGCATTTTCTCCGGCATCTTCACCGGATGCATACGTGTCCTCAGCATCGCGAACCTCGCTCTGCTTATCCTCTGATTGTGACATGACTTCCTCTAACTTCTGATTGCTGGGGATATTTTGGGTTTCCCTCTAATGTAGCTAACCGCCGGTTCGTGGGTCAAGCACATGAATCTTCCGCGAGCTAGCCCTCGAAGAGCCGTCAAAGCGCGCAATACTATGCTTCACGCAGCCGGGCGCAGGATGCCGGATAATAACACTACGGTGCGCAAACAAACTCATGACTCATGCTTCTCTTCCGTCTGAGTTCTCGCCAGAGCCGCTCTGCGACTTACGAAATCAAGGTTCTTCCGGTACCGTTCGTTATCACGATTGCGCTCATGAGCCTGCCGGAGAAACTCAAGAGCCTGTTCCAGCTGTCCACTGTGGAAATACGCAAGGCCGAGTGTATGCGTCACCTTCGCGTTCTCCGGGAAGTGCCTGCGTATCTCGGTCAGCAACCGGATCGCCTCTTCGTAGTCTCGCTCGTTATAGTAATGAACCGCAGCCCGGTAATTCTGCTTCAACCATTCAGTGGCTGCACTGTGTACCGCTTCTGTGCGCTTCTCGCCCTTCGATGCACCGGCTTCCGAAGGTCCTCCACGCTCGAAATCGACACAGAACACCGCCTGATCATCGCCAACATCCTCATGACCGATAAACCGATCCACATCATCGAGTATTCGCGTCGCAAAATCCTGCGGACTGCAGGCCAGGTTCGCACGCATTGTTTCGTAGAAGCGCTCGTACTCGTACTGCTCCCCGGTAAAATCCCGGGCTTCGATTATGCCGTCTGTGAACATGACGAGCCGGTCTCCGGGCACAACCTCGACGGATTCTTCAGAGTACGGAACATCTTCGAAGCAACCGATAAACAGGCCATCGGAGTCGAGCTTCTCGAATTCCCCGCTCCCGCTGCGGATCAGAAGCGCTGGATGATGCCCGGCGTTTGTATACCGCAGCATACGGGTCCTGGTATCATATATCGCGAAAAAGGCACTGACAAAATACTCGAGATCTCCTATGAACTCGAGCATTTCCTCGTTCACTTTCGAAAGCATCTCGTCAGTACTGATTCCCGGTTCAACATTTGTATGAAACGACACCTTGACCATAGCCGTAATGAGTGCCGCAGGCATTCCATGTCCGGAAACGTCCGCGATAAGGAACCCGTAGACACCGGGAGAGATCTCGAGAATATCGTAGAAGTCCCCACCGATATCATCCATTGAGCTGTACTCAGTAGCGAAGCTAAGAGCATCAGTCTCAGGATAGTCATCACGCTGGGGCAGAAGATTCTGCTGAACACGCCTCGCCATCGCCAACTGGCGCTCCATGTCCTGCTGATCGGCCCGGAGGGCATCGTTTGCTTCCCGCAACTGCTCAGTACGCTCGGCAACCTGATTCTCAAGGGTTCGACTGTATTCCTGAATGGTCTGAAAACTGCGCTCAAGCCTGTCGGTCATTCTGTTGTAGGCATCCGCAAGAACCGTTATTTCATCTGAACCGTGCAGGTGGACTTTTTCGCCAAATTTACCTTCGCGGACCTGAGAGATCGAATCAACAAGCGCATTGACCGGCGACAGCATTCGACCAACTACTGCATACGTGAATCCGGACACCAGAAACGCTGCAAGCGCCAGCGCAATACCAAGCAAAAGCATAGCCCTGTCCACGTTCGCGGTGAAATAGGCGGAGGACGCATTCACTCCGAGCGACCAGCCTGCTCTACCGAGCGGCGCAAATGCAACGATCCGCCGGCCGTCCGCCCCTTCATAAAAACCTGCGCCGCTGCCGGTTTCGCGCACATTGTCTTCAAGCGCGGCAAGATCCGGATCATCGGCAAGGTCGGACAGACTTCGAAGCTCAGATTCGGTAGGATGTGAGAGAAATCGTCCCCGCTCATCTACAACAAAGAGATAACCTGAATCTCCAACGACTACTTCCCTGATGCTCTCGAACATGGAATCCGTGGACACAGCGGCATGAACGAACCCAAGCACCTCCTCCGAGGAGTCCTCCGCTTCCGGATCAATACCCTCTCTGTCGGTCTCCGCGTCGGCAAAGACGGGTGCCGAGAAAGTGAAACTCGCATAGCCATAAACACGCCGGAGCGGCGACACTGACGGCTCCATCGTTTCCCGCAACTCCCGCCAGAACGGTTCAACGGAATAGTCAAATGCGGCAAGCACTCGGCTTTGCGGGTATTGCGCCTGAACCGAGCCGTCAGGGCCGGTGAAATAAAATCGATTTACATTAGTGTACAGGTCACCTTTCGCGGCAAGCGCCGATTGCTCGTCAGTAGCCACGAGTATATCGCGCGAAAGATCGCGCACAACCCGTTCAAAGGTTTGCAGCTGCGTATCCAGGTCGGTAGCGTAGCCGTCGGCGACCACGAGCATCTGGTCTACCACTCCCTGGATGAGACTATGTCTCGCAATCGAAAGCGTCACCGCCGAAACAAGGAGGAAACTGACCAGAAAAACCGTGAGAACCCCGACCGTCAGTTTTCTTCGTATTGTCATGCTGTGCCCACCGTCAGTGGAGTCCGGAAAACCGGACCACCAAAGACTTTATTACACTACCACTTCCTCCATGTCAGGGCCAAGCCCACCTCTGAGCCGGATGCCCACCTCTGAGCCGGATGCCCACCTCTGAGCCGGATGC
>CAZMEV010000091.1:0-12501 GCA_964565375.1 uncultured Spirochaetaceae bacterium | reverse complement strand
CGCTTCCACTCAGACAACGCGCTTCCACTCAGACAACGCGCTTCCACTCAGACAACGCGCTTCCACTCAGACAAACAGGGGGCTAAAAATAAAGCAGGGGGCTAAAAATAAAGAAGGCCATGCATGATCTATGTTTCATGCATGGCCCTCTACCAAACGCTCCCCCGGCAAGACTCGAACTTGCGACCCACTGGTTAACAGCCAGTTGCTCTACCAGCTGAGCTACAGGGGAATGTCATTGCTCAGGGATGGAACATAGCGAAGAGATGCGAATGTGTCAACAGTGGAATCTGAATCCGGCTACCTGAAGCCTCAGACCTGCCTGGTTCCAAGCACCTGAAGCCTCAGGTCTGCCTGGTTGCAAGATAGCTCAAAAGCAAGCCGCGAACATCCTGGGGAAGCCGAACAAAGACCAGCCGGAGCCTGTCGTCAGTTGAGACCACCCGACACGTCACTTGCACTGTATCCGTTCCTATTTTCATTCGGCAGCGCGGAATAACCATACCTGCCTCAAGACTCTCGAGCAGTTCCGGGCGAAACGGTTCAAACTCCAGCCCCTCCCGGTCTATATCCTCGACGGTTCCGGTTACGATGGTATTCCGGACCGGATGCGTAAACAGCAGGGCAATATCGTTGATTTCCACCTTATTCGCGGCAGCCATTATTCTGTTCCCAGATTCTGAACCGTGTAGTCGTAGATGATCCAGACATCATCCCGTCTTTCGAGAAGATACGTATATTCCTTAATCTCCGTGAAGCCCGGAAACTGGAAGCGCTGTTCGGTTCGAACCGTTGCTTCGTTTCTGGTGTAGCGAGTCTCGAGTATTTCAAACTCGGTTGGACGCGTGGTTATATCTTCCTCGATTTCTTCGGCTTGCAGATCCTCTCGAAACTGTTCGATTTCCTCCCTGCGTTCCGCTTCCGATAACTCACGATAGCGCTGCGCACGTTCCGGACTGGTTGCTTGCAGAAGATCTTCAAGATCGATGTATAAGAAAAATCTGTTCCAGTTTCCTCGTTGCCGCGCCTCAATCGTGCCGGCAACCACCTCATCCGGAGGAATTCGCTCCTGTCGGAGGATTTCCCCTGTCTCTTCCACGATTCGACGGCGAACTTCCGGCACACCGGCCGGGGATGGTCGTACAGAGAAGGTGAGACGGTTGGACTCAATCCTTTCACTGTCGGATCTTCGAAAGAGTTCGGGAAAGAACCGGCCCTGAATAATGTACGTGCCGGGTCCCGGAATGCGTACATAGCGGTCGAGTGGCTCGGTGAAGCTGAACTCCTCCCCAGGACGGATGGTCACTTCGCGATAGAACATCGCTTGATCGGAGGCACGCTGCATGGTAAATTGCTCCGACCGGGGAAGCTGGGCATTCTGCAGTGTCCGCACATCAAAATCCACGGTAAACAACCTGCGGTCAGCCAGTTTAAAGCGGTACGGCTCAGACGATTCATTGGATATCGTTATTCGAACGCGAATGTCCGAATCCGGGAAGAAAATCTGCCGATCCACTAGTTGTATCGAAACATCCACTGATTCAGCGCTCAAAGCGACTGCAGTCGCGATAAGCAGTATCAGTGTAAGAATTGTTCTGGTACGCGTCACGTGTCTGCTCCCGTAGTTCTCATTAATATCTTCGGTACAAGAACATGATTACCTTATTCGGCAAGCGAATTTCCGACGCACTGAACTCCTATAAGCCATTTCGCGAGCTCGTAACGCGAGTCCAGGCCGGCGAATGGCCGATAGACGTCCGCGCCGCAGCCTCCGGCTTTCAGCCGTTTCTGCTGAGTAATCTCCAGCAGAGGATAGAACGACCGCTTCTTATCATAACACCGACGGAACAGGAAGCGAATGAGCTCGCCGATGATCTGTCGCGAATCGGCGGCACACCGGCGGTCTTCGAGCACTGGAATACAGTACCATGCAAGCCGGCACCCGAAAACTCGACCGCGTTCGGCATGCGGGCCCGGTTGCTCGATGAGCTGGTAGCAGGCGGGCACGATACCGTGGTCGCCGGACTTCGCGCAGCACGTACCATTCTTCCTCCGCCTGAGCAGTTTGCCCGATGGCGTCGCACCTTCCGAGTCGGTGACGATCTCGATCCTGTTTCAATTGCCGAGACACTGGTGCAGATTGGTTACCAGCGGGTTCCGACCGCAAGCGTGAGAGGTGAGTTTTCCGTGCGTGGTGAGGTCCTCGACATTATGCCTCCCGCCGGTGAAACAGGGGTGCGTCTTACCTTCGGATTCGACGGGGTGGAAGAAATCCGAAGCTATGACCCGGGTTCTCAGGCTACTATTGGTGAGCTTTCAAGCGCGGATGTATTCCCTGTGAGAGAGGTTGTCTGGGACGATTCCACGCTGGAAACGCTCCGCCGGAACGCCGCGGAGCTGACTGAAACAGCCGCCTACGCCGAACAGATAACCGAGGAGCTTGCCACGCGCGGTTATCGTGACGATGAGCACCTGTTCTATCCACTTGCCTTATCGCAGCAGGCCTCAATTCTCGATTATCTGCCGGACAATACTGTAGTGGTTTTTACCGATCTCAGCCGGGTTCGCTCCGGAAGCAGAGCGCTCGACGAGGAGTTTGAAAAACTCTATCGACAGGAGAAAGTTTCGCGTCCTGTTCCGCGGCCGAGCCGCCAGCTGCTGGATTTTGATACCTTTGACCACGACAGTGCATGTGCAATTCGCTTCGCCACACTCGAAGATGATCAGGCGAGGTCCGCGGTTCGCATCGAAAGCGAGCCCCCGAGAAGCTTTTTCGGAAACATCGACTTTCTCAAAGAAGAGATCGCCTCACACGCGGACGCGGGATACGCAATTTATGTGTTCGCGGATACCGAGCAGCAGGCGAAGCGAATCGAGGCTATTCTTGCAGATTTTCCGGTAGAGATTGTGCCCGATTCGATCGGCAGTGGTTTCTCCCTTCCAGACCTCAAAATTATCGCTATCGAAGAGCAGGAAATCTTCGGTCGGCGGCGCCGGACTCCGAAATCCGTGCAGTCAACACCGAGCAGTGCGCTCGAAAGCTTCGTTGAGCTTAATCCGGGCGATTACGTGGTTCATGTCAACTACGGTATCGGCCGATTCCGCGGTATCGAACGCTTGCGGGCCGGTGGCAATGAACGCGACTATATACATCTTGAATTCGGCGGTGAGGAGTTCGTCTATATACCTATCGAACAGGTTAATCTTATTCAGCGCTACATCGGCAGCGGTGACGCGCCGCCCCGGCTCGACAAGATCGGTGGCAAGAGCTGGGAGAATCGCAAGAATAAGGTTAAAAAGAGCGTCGAGGACCTTGCCGAGCGTCTGATCACCCTCTACGGCCGCCGACAGAAGGCCCGTGGCTTTGCATTTCCCTCTGACACGGAATGGCAGCTTTCCTTCGAGGCGTCGTTTCCGTATGAAGAAACGCCGGATCAGTTGCGCTGTATTGAAGAAGTGAAGTCGGACATGGAGGATGTAAAGCCCATGGACCGGCTGGTGTGCGGCGATGTCGGCTACGGTAAGACCGAAATCGCCATGCGCGCGGCGTTCAAGGCGATCACCCACGGGAAACAGGTTGCGTTCCTTGCACCAACCACGATTCTTGCTGAACAGCATTATGAAACAGCCATCGAGCGCATGAAAGGCTTCCCGGTACGGATCGGAATGCTCAGCCGTTTTGTGTCTGCTTCGGAGCGAAAACGCGTTCTCGCCGATCTTGCTTCCGGGGCAATTGATATGGTCGTCGGAACGCATCGGGTAATTCAGAAAGATGTACAGTTTCGTGAACTTGGCCTGCTTGTCATCGATGAAGAGCAGCGATTCGGTGTAAAGGATAAAGAACGCCTGAAGGAGCTGCGTGCTAATATCGATGCGCTCACACTCACGGCGACGCCCATCCCGCGAACACTTCACATGAGCCTTCTCAAGATTCGGGATATGTCGGTTCTGCGGACGCCTCCCCACAACCGGCTGCCGATTGAAACGCACATTTCCGAATTCAACGAGGACACGCTTGCACGCGCTATTCGCCGGGAAACCGAACGCGGCGGCCAGGTGTATTTCCTTCATAACCGGGTAGAGACGCTTGAAAAAATAGAGCAGTATATCCGAAATCTTGTCCCGGAGGTCATGGTCGAAAGCGCCCACGGGAAAATGAGCGCCCGACAACTGGAAGATATCATGCACCGCTTTGTTCACGGCGGATTTCAGGTACTTGTTGCCACCACAATTATCGAAAACGGGCTCGACATTCCAAATGTCAATACCATTATCATCGACCGTGCAGACATGTACGGTATCAGTCAGCTTTATCAGTTGCGTGGCCGCGTCGGTCGAAGCGGGCGTCTTGCGTATGCATATCTGTTTTATCCGGAATCGCGAGCGCTGAGCGAGATAGCCATGAAGCGGCTGCAGGTTATCTCGGATTATACTGAGCTCGGAAGCGGCTTTAAAATAGCGCTTAAGGACCTCGAAGTGCGGGGTGCCGGCAATCTGCTCGGTCGACAACAGAGCGGCGATATTCTCAGTGTCGGCTTCGACATGTATTTAAGGCTGCTCGATGAAGCGGTACGTCGATTGTCGGATGAGAAGAGCGAGGAGCCGGAAGATGTTCTGCTCGACCTCGAGTATTCCGGGTTCATCCCGGACACCTATGTCAGTGAACCGGCCGACAAAATGGAGGTCTACAAGAAAATCGCCGGTGTCGGAACGCAGGAGGAACTCGATTCCGTGCATGCAGAGCTGGCAGACCGGTTTGGCCCGCTTCCGGAAGAGGTTCAGAGCCTTTTGAGTCTTGCGGAAATCCGTATCCTGTGTAAACGTTTACACGTAGCAAGCTTGCGTGAGCGAAATGGTACGCTTGAAGTTGAATTTGGAAAGGTAGCGGAGATATCGGTCGACCGGGTACTTCGCGCAATCCAGAATACCGGTGGGTCGGTCAGGCTTGATCCAGAGCGCCCGAATGTTCTCGTGATCGATACCGAGGGTATTGGGTTGAAAGAAAAAAGTGAGTTTATTCGCAGTCGCCTGAGTGCCCTTGTGGGATGACACCGGAAGAGCCAGGCTGAGTCGGAGCGCCATGAGAAAAGACAATATCGACCTTATCTGCTCGGTTGCCGAGTTGTCAGGTCTATTCGAAAAAAGAAGCAATGTTGGCGGATTCCTGCAGGACGTGGTAGAGCTGGTTGCCGGCCACATGATGAGCGACGTCTGTTCCATTTATCTCTATGACGAATTACAGGATGAACTTGTGCTTCGCGCGACTCGAGGTCTTAATTCCGATTCAGTCGGCAAGGTTCGACTTTCGCTCGGCGAAGGGCTCACCGGTCTCGCTCTCAAACAGCTGAGACCGATCCGTGAAGGGGAAGTGGAAGAAAACCCTGATTTCAAACTCGTGCCTGAAGTCCAGGAAGAGGGCTATCGAAGCTTTCTGGCCGTGCCGATTCGCCGGGGCCTGACGAGAATTGGCGTTATCAGTCTGCAGCATCGGAAAGCAGGATATTTTGATCAGCACGATACAAAAGCACTGAAAGCAATCGCAAGTCAGCTCGCCGCAACGCTTGAAAACGCGTCGTTGCTCATGGATATTCATTCCCCTCATTCGGAAACGGTAAGCGAACAGGATTCCGAGCCGGGGGATATCATTGCCGGAATCAGTGCCGGCGCCGGCGTTGGAATCGGAGAGGCTATCCACCTCGATTCTCCTGAAGCAATAGAGTCCGGCGAATTGCCCATGCTGGACTCTATTGAAAAGGAGGTGGAGCGCTTTCGTACCGCCTTAGAGCGGTCACGGTCGCAGCTCGAGCAACTCCAGCGTGAGACCGAAAACCGTTTCAGCGATGTGGCAAGTCTCATATTTTCGTCTCATCTGCTTATGTTGCGCGACGATGAGTTCTCAGGCCATATGCTTGACTCAGTCCGGGACGGAGTAAATGCTGCCGAAGCCGTGCACATGGTCGTAGGACGGTATGAGAAACTTTTTAACGAAATGCATAATCCTCGACTTCAGGAAAAGGTGCAGGACGTTAAGGATCTCGGACGACGGATAATTCGTAATCTCTTCGATTCGGAGCACGATGATGGTGACTACTCGGAGCAGATAGTCATAGCTCAAGAGCTGTATCCCAGTGAGCTCGTCAAGCTTGCGGTCCAGCACGTGGAAGCTATCATCATCGGCGGAGGCACCGTTACAAGTCATATTTCAATTCTTGCCCGCAGCCTTGGATTACCGGTAATTGCTACCCGCAATACGCGGATTCTCACGGTAGCCGAGTACGAGCCGCTGGTTGTGGATGGGCACAGCGGAACGGTATATCTGCATCCGTCTGACGACACATTACAACGCTACCGTAGACTCAGGAATGAAGAAGCCCATGAGCTTGACACCTCTCCGGACATCGCCGAGCGATCACATACGAAGTGCGGAGAACGTGTGCGGGTAATGGCCAATGTGAACCTCATAAACGATCTGCGATATGCACGACGCAACAAGGCCGAAGGGGTCGGACTGTATCGAAGTGAGTTTCCGTTTATTGTACGAAATGACTTCCCGAGCGAAGAAGAACAACGGGCTATCTATCAGAAGATTATTGAACAGATGAACGGAGAGGAAATCGTTCTCCGCACGCTTGATATCGGAGGAGACAAGCTGGTCGCGTACGATAATTCAGAGGAGGAGGCAAACCCCTTTCTCGGCCAGCGTGGAATTCGGTTTTCGCTTGCCCATCCGGAAATATTCACCGATCAACTTCGTGGCATGCTGCGAGCCGGTGCGCAGGCTGACCTGTCCATCATGTTTCCCATGATTTCCGGCGTGGATGAGTTTCGAAAGGCGCGCGAAACCGTCGACGCATGCATCGAAGAACTGCGTCAGGAGGGAGCAAGTTTCAATGACGCTCCGAAGATCGGAGCAATGATTGAGCTCCCGTCGGCCATTGAAATCGCAGCGGAACTTGACACATACGCGGATTTCCTTTGTGTCGGTACCAACGATCTTATCATGTATCTTCTGGGGGTCGACCGAACCAATGAACGGGTGAGTGATATGTACATAAGTCACCATCCCGCCATCCTGCGCAGTCTTTCCCGCCTCGCCGACACAATACATCAACCTGAAAAAAGACTTTCGATCTGCGGAGAGGCTGCCGCCGATCCGGCGTTAGTTCCGTTTTTTCTCGGAATCGGCGTCCGCACACTGAGTGTGGAGCCCCGCCGTATCCCCGGTCTAAAACAGCAACTCGAAGGTATCAGCATTGGCGAGGCCCGAGACATAGCATTCAAAATGCTCTCTATTTCCACCATGGAAGAAATGGAGGATTACCTGCGTGAGAGCAGCGTGACCCGCGCTCAGGCCTGAACGTACCGGTCGGGCAATGAATGAGGCATGCCCGCATTATTTGATACACCTGACAAGCAGAACACCTGACACTCAGAGAAAAACAATGCACAACGAAACGGATTCATCCGGATCCATGCATCCGGAGGCAACAAAGCGGAGGAATAAAGGAGGGCGCTCGGTTCGAAGTTTTGTTTTCCGACGTGCCCGGCTGAATAAACTGCATCGGAGTGCTATAGAGCGACTTTCCGGGCAATACGTTCTCGAGCTTCCTGAACCTCATGATCACCTTCCTGAACCTCACGAACAAGTAGAGACTCACCGTCCATCCCTGTTCGACCGCTTCGAAGTCGAATGTCCGAAAAAACTCTTCGAGATCGGATTTGGCATGGGATATGCCACTGCCGAGTTTGCGCAGGCACATCCGGAAATATGCGTGTTAGGTTCGGAAGTGTACCCTCCCGGTGTCGGGAAACTGTTATCGGAGATAGAGCAAAGGGACCTCAAGCGTGTCCGTATCGTCCGCCGGGATGCGATCGAGGTGCTTGAGGGAGGAATTCGGGAGAATGAGATCGATGCTGTCCACGTGTTTTTCCCCGATCCGTGGCCGAAGAAGAAGCATCACAAGCGCCGGCTGGTGCAACCGTCGTTTCTGAATCTTGTCGCTTCCCGTCTCAAACCCGGTTCGTACCTGTATGTGACCACCGACTGGGACAATTACGCCGAGCACATCGCGGAAGTCCTGGGAAGCCACGAAATGTTCGTGAACGCGGACCCTGCGGGGGATGATCCGCGCAAGAGCGTACCGCGCTCCTGGAGGCCACGCACTGCCTTCGAGAAAAAAGGGCTTTCAAAGGGACACACAGTCAGCGAGTTTTACTATCAGGTGAGTAAATAACCAGCTGTATATGACAACTGTATGAAGAAACTCGCACCGTGAGAGCGACAGGGCGGCTTCCGCCGCCCCGACACCGTAAAAGCATTCAACTACGCGCTGGCGCTTTCCTCCTGAGCCTGCTTGATAATATCGTCTGCGACCTTACCGCTGACCGGGGCATAGTGGTTAAAGGTCATTTCAAAGCTGCCCGTTCCACTGGTAATTGAACGAAGGTCGGTGGCATACCGCAGAAGCTCCGACTGGGGAACCTGCGCGATAACCTCGATAATCCCGCCACCAAGGCTTTCCTGTCCCTGTACGCGGCCGCGACGGCTGCTGAGGTCGCTGAGCACGTCGCCAAGATACTGTTCGTCAATGAACACGAGGAGATCCATGACCGGCTCGAGCAGGACAGGCTTCGCCTTGTGCATAGCTTCCCGCATGGCGCCTTTCGCCGCCATCTTGAAGGCCATTTCCGAGCTGTCTACCGGGTGTTCCTTGCCGTCCACGAGCGTAGTACCGATATCAACAGCCGGATATCCGGCAATAATGCCTTCGGACATTGCTTCTTTCAGCCCTTTCTCGATGCCCGGAATAAAGCCCTTGCTGACCGCCATGCCGCGAATTGCGTTTTCAAATTCGTACTCCTGACCCCGTTCAAGCGGCCTGATCTGGATAGACACCTCGCCGAATTGCCCGTGGCCGCCGGATTGCTTTTTGTGCCGGTAGACGGCGTCCGCGGGTTTCGTGATCGTTTCACGATAGGCCACTTTGGGAATGCTCGTATGAACGTCGATCTTCTGGGTCTCCCGTATGCGCTCAAGCAGAAGGTTAATGTGCATTTCACCCATTCCCGAAAGCACCGATTCACCGGTTTCCGGGTTCAGTGTCAGCTGTATAGTCTTGTCTTCTTCGGTGATTTTCTGCAGCGCTGCGGAGAGCTTGTCCTCGTCCTTTTTGCTTCCCGCGGCAATCGCCACTGAGAAAACCGGCTGGGGAAGGGCAAGCGGCTTATAGGTATAGGTGCAGTTCTGTGAACACAGCGTATCATTGGTATGAACCGTCTGCAGCTTTGTAAGAATACCAATGTCACCTGCTGGAAGCTCGTTCACTTCCTCGAGTTTCTTACCAAGTGCGGTGAATACTTTGTTCGCTTTTTCCTTTTTCCCCTCCCGGGGATTCCACAGTTCGCTGTCACCGGCGAGTGTTCCGGTAACAACTTTGAAAAAGCTGAGCTTCCCGGAAAACTGGTCGATCATGGTCTTGAAGCAGAACCCTGAGAAGTCGCCATCCGTGGTCACGCTGACATTCGTTTCGTTCTCTTCCTCGTCGAGCATGTGCTCCTCGGACTCGGAAGGATTCGGCGCTTCATTCACGAGGAAATCAAGGAGTGCCGCTGCACCGCTTCCGGATGTGGCGGCACCGCAGAGCACGGGTACGACGCGATTGTCTCGCAGGCCTTCCATGAGACCGCGACGGACTTCCTCGTCGGTAAGTGTTTCTTCGGTGAGATACTTTTCGGTCAGCTCATCGTCGCCCTCAGCTGCGGACTCGATCATGAGCGGTCTGTACTGCTCCACGATCGTCTGCAGTTCGTCGGCTATATCTGTTCCCGATTCCTTTGCCTCCCGTCCGGGAGCGGGATAGAACTTGTTGTTTATGAGGTCAATAACCCCTTTAAAGCTCTCTCCCGAGCCGACTGGAGCGACCACCGGAACAAGCGGCTTTTCGAACTTGGTCTGCAGGTCCTCGATAGCACGGTCGAAGTCAGCCTTGCCGTCGTCCATGTATGAAATAAAGACCGACCGTGGCTTATTGCGATTGTCGAGCCTGCGCCAGAGCTTAATTGTCTCTATCTGCACACCCTCGCGCCCGTCGACAATCATAAGGGCGCTTTCACACGCGCGAAATGCGGCGACAACCTCACCGACGAAGTCCGCGGTTCCCGGAGTGTCGAGCAGATTCACCTTATGCCCGCTCCAGTCGATGCTTGCAAGGACCGTATGCATGCTCGAGCCGTGCTGTTTTTCTTCATCTGAGTAATCGCTGACCGTGCGACCACTTTCGACCGGCTGCGGAGCGTCAATCTTTCCGCCTGTGAACAGGATCTGTTCGAACAAGGTGGTTTTCCCTGTAAACCCGTGCCCGGCAATTGCAACATTTCGTATGCTTTCCGTTGATACACCCATAAGCGCCTCCAGCTTTTCGCACGATCATACGCCTTGGAATTTCACGCTGTCAACGAAGAAGATGCGCCCGAGCGGCTGACTTCCGGGACGGAGCCGGCTTAATCAGCCTTCTTCTCGAAGTGGCTGAACTCCATGCCGTAGGTGCCGCGTCCCTGCGTCATACTGCGCAGTGACGTGGAGTAGCCGAACATTGCCGCAAGCGGCGCCGTGGCCCGGATGTGCTCGACACTCGGCTTGTTCTCGACGCTGTGCACGACGCCACCCCGAGTAGTGAGCCCCTGGATGACATCGCCCATAAACTCGCTCGGACACATGACATCCACCGTCATAATCGGTTCGAGCATAATCGGCGCGGCCTTCTCGCAGGCCTCGTCAAAACCATGTGACGCGCACGCCTCAAAGGCAAACTCGGTGGCCGTCGGCTCGTCGTAGGTCGCGTCGACAAGGGTTACCCCCACATCAATCGCCGGGTACCCCATGGCAATGCCCGACGAAAACGCGCCTTCCACGCCCCGCCGTACCGCGTCCTGAAAAGCCTCCGGAAGCGTCTCCTTTGAAACCTCGGATTTGAAGACATTGCCGCTGCCGCGCTCGAGCGGCTCCACCTTCAGGGTAATCTCCGCGTTGTTCTCCTTGCCCGCGATCATACGGTGAAACTCCGCCGTATGCGTAACCGTTTTGCTTATACTCTCGCGGTAGGTAACCTGCGGCTTTCCTACCTTCGCGTCGACGCCGAAGTCACGGATCATGCGCGTGACAAGCACATCAATATGCAGCTCGCCCATACCGCGAATAATGAGCTCTCCCGTGTCTTCGTCTTCGTGAGAGAAAAAGGTGGGATCCTCGAGGCTCAGGGTGGCCAGCACCTGCTTCATCTTGTCGCGCTCGCTCAGCGATTTCGGTTCAATCGCGACCGAGATAACCGGCTCCGGGAAGTGCATGCGTTCGAGAATAACCGGATAATCCTGCTGACCGATCGTGTCGCCGGTCTGGGCGAACTTCAGACCCACGACCACCGCAATATCGCCTGCAACCACTTCCTGCAGCTGCTCGCTACGCGCCGCATGCATGCGAAGGAGACGATTCAGCCGCTCCTTTTTCTTCTTGTCGATATTTTGAACCGCGGTTCCCGCCTTGAACTTGCCCGAATACACACGAATGAACGAAAGCGTGCCGCTTTCCTTGTCGCTTTGAATCTTGAACACCAGGGCGAGCGGTTTTCCCTCCGCCGAGCGTTCGACCGCGACTTCCGAATCATCCTTCGCATGGTGGCCGACAATCGCCGGAAGCTCTTCCGGTGCCGGCAGAAAGTTCACAACCGAGTCTAAGAGCGGCTGCACTCCCATATTGCGCAGGGATGCCCCGCAGTACACAGGCACCATGGTTCGGGCAATCGTCTGCTCACGAATTACCGCGAGGAGATCCTCGAGCGGCACATCACCTTCCTCGAGGTATTTCTCGGTGAGTTCATCCGAAAACGCAGTAACAGCGTCGAGAAGCTTCTCCCGCCACTCTTCGGCCATCCGCCGGTGATCGTCTGAAAGCGGTTTGCGCGTCATTTCGAAACCGAGGCTTTCGCGGTCCCAGTAGAGTTCTTCCATCGAAAGCAGATCGACAGCTCCCACGAAACCGTCCTCGCGGCCGATCGGTACCTGCATGGCCACAGGATTCGCCGCGAGCTTCTCCCGCATATCGTCGAGCACCATGGAAAAGTCCGCCCCGACGCGGTCCATCTTGTTCACATAGGCGATACGCGGCACCTCGTAGCTGTCCGCCTGATGCCAGACCGTTTCGCTTTGAGGCTCGACCCCGCCGACTGCGTCAAAAATCGCGACCGCGCCGTCGAGTACCCGCAAGCTTCGTTCCACCTCTGCGGTGAAATCGACATGGCCCGGTGTATCGATAATATTAATCTGATGGTCCTTCCAGAAGCAGGTTGTCGCCGCACTCGTAATTGTTATGCCGCGGTCCTGCTCCTGACTCATCCAGTCCATCGTCGCACTTCCGGAATCCACCTCACCGATTCTGTGACTCTTTCCCGTGTAGTACAGAATCCGTTCGGTCGTCGTGGTCTTTCCGGCATCTATGTGCGCCATAAT
>CAZMEV010000090.1:0-12598 GCA_964565375.1 uncultured Spirochaetaceae bacterium | reverse complement strand
CTTGAAACGGAGTGCCGGCGCGACCGGAAGGGAGCGCGAATCGGCAGGAGGCCGAGCGGAGCGTTGCGTCACTGAATGACTCCGAGCGATAGAGCCTGTCATAGAGCACCATCATGCTTCGCGCTTATCCCCGCTCATCGAACAGTTTCGAGAACGATCAGGCGGGGGTCGGTTTCAGCGTCGAACAGCGGAAACCGATAGCCGGCAAAACGCATATGATCGTCGGTTCGCCCGGACACCCAGAGCCTCAGCTCGGCCCGCGCCTGTTCATCGTGATGGACAACGATCTGTCCGTCCTCAATGACATGGCGGTCGCCGTCTGCAGGCCACGGAAGCCCTGGGCCGTAACTGGTGAATGTCGTTGTAACAGGTTCGATAGCTCCCCGACCGGTAATCCTGAACACACCCCGGACCGGCGATTTGCTGACAGAGTGAACATATTCGAGATGGAGAAGCTCCCCGCGAGCCGCCGGCGCTTGAAACAGTACCAGGTTTTCCCGGGGGGCGCTTACCGTCAGGGTTCCAACGACCGAATCAGCGCCGCGTTTACCTTCACGAGACAGGCCGGCACAGGCTGTCAGAACCAGAACTGAACTCAGCAACACGGCAGCCGTCAAGCTACGGCTGCCCCACTGCCCCTTCCGATCACGGTGAGGCACCCAACTATTGCTACCCGGCAACTTCGGGACTCTCCCCGGCGGCGAGTGTTGGAAGGCGTACCAGTCGCTGATAAAGATACAGAAGGGCAAAAAGCCCGAGACTCAAAACGTCTGTCAGCAGCGTCGGCCAGACCATCGCCACCGAAATCCCGAGCAGAATCGCCTGCTCCCATCGGGCAAGCCGCGTAACGAGCCAGCGCTGGATTACCGCCGAAAAGCAGTAAATCCCGAAGAGTGAGGTCAGACCTACCTGTGCCGCCTGATACCACGTCGTATCTATGAGCAGGAACTCAGTGTTATAGACGAACATGAACGGCAGCAGAAAGGCGCCAAGGTCAAACTTGAACCCCATCCATCCTGTCCGTATAGGGTCGGACCGTGCGATTGCCGCAGCCGCATAGGCTGCCACGCCAACCGGTGGGGTATCATCTGCAAGAATCGCGTAATAGAGAATAAACAAATGGACCGCGACGACCGGGAGTTCCGGCGCTACCGTCAAAATCGCCGGCGCTACAAGCGTGGCCATAACCGCATACTTCGCGGTGGTCGGCAGCCCGAGTCCGAGCAGAATCGACAGAATTGCCGAGCCGAACAGCAGCGGAAGCAGAGAATCTCCTGCGAGCACGGAAAACAGCAACGTCGTGCGCATTCCGACGCCCGTCAGTGTAACCACACCGACAATGAGCCCCGCACACGCGCATGCGACCGCAATTCCGGCCATGCTGCGGGCCGAATTATCGAGACTGACAACGAAATCTCTGACAAACCCTTTTGCCTGTTCAACCACGGCACGGCCTGCCGTCCGGGCGCGTGAACGGACTGCAGCGATAATGAAATAGATGCGCTTTGCCGCGATAATCCCGAGTACGGTAAGTATCGCGAAGTAACCGGCAGAAAACGGAGTTCGGCGGGCAACAAGCAGGTAATAGACGAGCACGCCGATCGGGATCCAGTAGAACACACCGTGAAAGAAGGTCCGCAGAAGCGGTGGAACCGCTTCCGCCGGCATGGGTTTCATACCGGTCTTCGCCGCCTGAAGGTGAACCATACCAAGCAGACCCGCGTAGCTTATAACCGCCGGCAGCAAAGCGGACAGAGCAATCTGCCAGTAGGGAATACCGGTGAACTCGGCCATAATGAACGCGGCGGCCCCCATAATCGGCGGCAGGAACTGTCCGTTCGTTGAGGATGCGGTTTCCACGCCGCCGGCAACTTCGGAGCTGAAGCCGGTATTTTTCATAGTCGGAATGGTGATCGCCCCGGTCACGACCGTGTTTGCGACGGAGCTCCCGGCAATACTCCCCATGAAGCCGCTGGCGAGTACTGCAGCCTTCGCAGGTCCTCCGCGAAAGCGCCCGAGCAGCGCAAATGAAATGTCGACGATATACTTCGCGGCTCCGGAAGTCTGGAAGAAACTCCCGAACAACACAAAGGCGAACACGAAGGTCGCCGACACGCCGATGGGAATCCCGAAGATGCCGGCATTGGTCATATACAGATCGTTAATCACCCTCTGAAAGCGGTATCCACCATGGCCTATCAACGGCGGCAGATACTGCCCGACAAACGGATAGATAAGAAACACTACAGTAACGGCGGGCAGTACAATGCCGAACGCACGGTAGGCTGCGCCGAGAATCATGAGAACGGCGAGACTGCCCATAATCAGATCGATCTGCGTTGGAAGACCAACCCTGCGGATAAGCGTGGAATAATTGTGAAATATGTAATAGATCGAAATAAAGCCAAGAACGGCGACCGCAATATCCCACCACGGAATATGGTCGTAGTTGCTGACCTTTTTTCGATTCAACGGGAAATAGAGGTAACAGAGGGCGATACCAATCGAGAGATGCGCCGATCGTTGAAGCAGTGAAGTCAACATCCCGAAGCCGATCGTGTAGAAATGGAACAGCGCCCAGATCAGGCCCAGAACGAAAACGATCCAACCCAGCAGGCCACCGGGTCTGCGAATGCGACCCTCGTCACTGATTTTTTCGAGGTTGATGTTTCCCGATTCGTCGACAATCTGTTCAGTGCTCACAGTCGCGCCCCCCCGGTATCATGAAACGTATGAAAGCCCAATGGCAGAACCTGCCGCGCGGGATACGGGAGTACCGGACACACCAGGTGGTCCGGATACTCCCGAAGGGGAGAGCCCCTTAGAGCCGCCCCTGTTCTTCAAAGAAACGCTCTGCACCCGGATGAAGGGCAAAGGGCATGCCGTCGAGCGCTCTTTCGAGGGTTACCAGGCTCCCGGCAGCGTGAGCGCTGCGAAGCACTTCCAGATTACCGAAAACGCCGCTGACAAACTCGTAAATGAGATCCTCATTAATATCATCGCGTGCAACAACCATTGAAACGACCGTCACGGTAGAGGCGGCGTCGACACCTGAATAGGTATCTGCGGGAATGTCTACGGTGGCATAGAAATCCTGCAGTCCCAGCATTGTCTCGGCGACGTCACCGTCAATGTTCACGAGGCTTATATCGGTTCCCACGGCAAGATCCGCGATAACCGAGGCTCCAATGCCGACGGTGAAGAATGCTGCGTCGATGCGTCCGTCCCGGAGAAAGTCTGCAGCCTCACCCGCTTCAAGCCGCTCAGTGGATGCAAGATCACCCTCCGAAAGACCTGCTGCTTCAAGCACCTGCAGGGCATTGACCTCCGCCCCGCTGCCGAGCGGTCCCACCGCCACCCGTTGTCCGGCGAGATCGGCTACTGATTCGATACCGCTGTCCGCTCGCACTACCAGCTGGATAGGCTCCGGGTGCAGCATGAACAAGCCCCGCATATTGGTCACCTGATTGCCTTCAAAGTCACGAACTCCATTGAATGCGTAGAAGGCCACGTCGTTCTGAACAATAGCAAGGTCAAGGTCACCGGCTCCGATAAGGTTGCTGTTAACCACCGAAGCGCCTGACGACTCAACGGTGAGCGAAATATTGTCCATGGATGTATGCGCAATTCGCGACATTGCACCGGCCAGCGGGTAATACACACCGGTCACCCACCCGGCACCCATGTTCAATCGTTGAACCCCGGTTACTTCCGCCTCATCTTCTGCACTGCCCCCAGCCGCAGCGTTAAACACCCCACCGACCACAAGCAACAGAACCGCCGCCACAGCGGCCGTACGCGCCAGGCGCGAACATTTCCCGATTTGGACCATGAGCGTTCCTCCCTCTTTGGACCAACTATAGGCTTAGACGGGACGTACGCCCCGTCCTACGATGAATTAAGCGAAATTCACAAGAAATTGCAACAAAAAGTTTCAACTTGTATACCGAAGCTGTTCAGGCTTGCAAAGGTGTCGCGTGCCCACTCTTTCAATTCGAATGGATCAGGAGTACCATCGTGGCTGGTATGGCCAGTGTGGAAAGCCTCTATGACGCCCTGCGCAAAAAACACGTCCGGCAGAAACTTGTCGAGGGCGGGTTCTTTTTCGGAAATCTTGAAAACGGCACAGGAACCACGAGCGGACCCCTTCAGGAGATTGGGATCACAGACGGCGAGATGCGCAGTGGAGCCTACCAGGAGCGCATCCACCCCGATGACCGTCCGAACTATATGCGACTCTGGCACCGGCTGAACGACGGACTCACCGATGAGCTGTACTGCGAGTACCGGGTGCAGGGGGATGACGGCAGCCGGCACTGGCTTGAGACGCATTGGTGCTGACACGACGCTCGACGGCGACCTCGAGCAGATCCTCAGGCAGGCAACAGAAGAACTGGCTGCCGTTATCCGGTTCGACATCATAGAGTTTGTGGCCCTGACACGGAACAGCATACACCGCATGTTCGGGCTATCCCCCGACGGGTTTACAGAAGTCGAATCGGAACACGCGGCGCTTACATGCTTCAGCGATCTGCTCTCGGAGAGTCACTATCCTATTATCGTGGATGAGCCGGGCGAGCGCTTGAGCGAGGCGTCTGTGCTGCTGGTCCCCCTTCGTGTTCACAACCGGCTCGTTGGAATGGTGCTTCTGTGGCGCTACGAGGGAAAGCATTTTTCCGGGGACGATCTGTATCCGGTCATGACGCTGACCGGCTCAGCTTTTGAGAAAGAAGCTCCGCGGCTGTGGAAGAAATACGAAGAGCAGTACGCGAACGCCGGCGGATCAGGGACCGATCTCACACTGGTACTGAAGAAAGCCGATGCGGAACTCTACCGGGCAAAGCAGAACGGGCGAAACCGCGTCTGCCCTATGTCTGCCTGACTCAGGGCGGTTCAAATCCTGCTCTCAGGGTCCGGGTCGATCGGAGCAGTCGATCCTTCGAACAGCACTGCGTCGGTCATCCACATATCCTCGTACGGCTCTTCGGTTTGTTCAGAGAGGACGAACACATAATCGAATGCCGAGCCGTCGATCTGGGTGATCGTCACAGGGATTACCGCACGATCTCCATCCACGCTCACCTCGTCAATATCTGCGGATTCGTGATTGAGCATTGGGGTGTAATCGGGATTTCGAAAAAGCGCGATAAAGCGCTCCAGTGGTCCGGTAGCCCGACGGTTCGCCGGGGATGCAAACTGGTAGGTGCGTTCGATGCCGTCGTGATCGGGGCCGTTATCGCGAAGCGCGTTAAGCTGCGCACGGACAACATCTTCGGGACTTAAGTCGGGCGCCGGTTCCTCCGCGTCGGCAAACACAAGGGAGTTGAACAGGCTCAGGAAAAGGACGAATAGAACCGGCATCGCTTTCTTGAGAGGAAACGGCTTGCCTGGATGTCGAAAACGCGCAGAACGAAGCATCATAAAACCTCCTTCGGGCCTCACATCGAGAAGATATAACCGTTAGAGCTAAACCGTCACTATATGCCGTACACCGGTTTCTGATCTGCCGCCGGATTCAGGCTTTGCCTCGTATGTTACCATGGCAGCTACCGGAAAGGAGGGCGATACAGATGACAAACGACGTACTTATCAAAAACCTGAAATCGCGCGGTATAATGGTGGATGACGACGCCGGTGTCCTGACACTGGCAGGCGAAGAAACCGGTCGAAAGAAACAGAACGGACCGCTTGCAGGGCGCACAGTCGGCCTCCTGGTGGCGCCCGAGTTCAGCGACTTCCAGGCCTATTACCTGGTCGAGTATCTGAGCGAGTTTGGCGCGGATGTTCACTTCATCGGTGCCGAGGGAGCACACTGGAAGTACACCCGGCCGACAGATCCGAAAAAGGGACTGCAGGGCATGTGGGGCTTAAGTTTGAATCCCGTTCCGGTCCTTGGCGATTCACGCTGCTCCTATGCCACACTCGACGAGGTATCCCCACGAGACTTCGACGCCGTGATAACCCTCGGCGGGCATTCCGCGGACATTCTCACAACCACCCCCGCGGCCCTCTCATTCCTTAAGGAGGCCTCTGAGGCCGGCTGTATTCTCGGGGCGATCGGGGAAGGAACCCTGCCCCTTGTTTCACAGCGGCTGATCGCCGGTCGGCGGTGTACCGGCAACCGTATCGTCTCATACCTGCTCGACCGGCTCGGCAATTTCACAGCCCGCCCCGTGGAACGTGACGGAACGCTGATCACGTGTCGGGACACCGAGTTCTGCGGCGAGTTCGTACGGGAACTCGTGCGAGCGTTCGAGCCGAGCTTCGAGGACCGCTACAGGGGATGCCTGAACGGCCGGCGTATCGTGATCATCGCCGGCGAGGATTTCGAGGACATAGAGCTTGTGGCTCCGGTACTCGAGCTTCTGCACCGGGGTGCATCGCTTACGCTCGCTACGTTTCCGCCACCCCTTCGCGCACGCCCGCCCATGCTCGGCCTCGATGTCGTAATGGGAAACTTCGGCGTGTCCGTTCCGCTGCAGGATATCCCGGGCGACCGCTACCGTATTCGCCCGCTTGCAGAGATTACCGCCGATGAGTTCGACATGGTCATGATCCCGGGGGCGTTCTGCCCATGGAACATGGTAGCCGCCGGGACACCGGTCGACTGGCTGCGCTCGGTCTACGAGCAGGGCGCTCACATAGCAGCGATCTGCCACGGCGCGATTCCGCTTTCTGCCGCCGACATCGTAGCTGACAAGCAGCTGGCCGGCGTCGACGCCGTTCGCGATCATGTGACGATTATGGGCGGCACCTTTCGCCCGGAGGCTTCGGCAATGATCGACGGTCGCATTGTAAGCGGGCGCGTGCCGCCGGATGTTCCTGAGTTTCTCGACGCCATGACGCTCGCGCTACTCGGCGACCAATAAGCGCGGGCACGGCGCCCGACGGCCTGTAGTGCTGCGTGTCGAGCTCCTCATCGGACATAATGCGGTCAGTGGCCGGGCAATGACGCACCCCCCCCCGCTGAGGTGGCCGGCTCGAATGGGCCGATTCAGAAAGGTTGCTTTTCCGTATCACCGATCATTCGTACAATAGGGTGATTGTACACTGTCTAAAGGGTATGTAATGAACGCACTCAGGTATCTCACCTACCGGGCTATACAGACTGTATTGTGGTCATGCTCTTTTCTGTTGCCCTGGCGCACCCCCGAACTGCTTCAAAAGGCCGGCGCGCTCGGCAGCCTGGCCGACCATATACGCCGGCAGGACGTTACATCGACGCTTATTATTACGGACCACACAATTGTGGAGCTCGGGCTTCTCGTTCCGCTTCTCGAGGGCCTCGAAGCCGAAGGTATTTCGTACTCAATTTTCGACGACACGGTGCCCGATCCGACAATCGACAACGTTGAATCGGCGCTTCGGATGTTCTACGACGACGGTTGCGAGGCCATAATAGGATTCGGCGGCGGTTCGCCGCTCGATTGTGCCAAAGGGGTGGCCGCCAGGGTATCCCGTCCGAAAAAGAGCATCCGGCGGTTGGCAGGATTTCTGAAAGTGAGGCGACGAACGGTACATCTCTATGCGGTTCCTACAACCGCCGGCACAGGAAGCGAAACTACTGTCGCAGCGGTTATTACCGACCCCGAGACCAGACGCAAGCATGCGGTGAACGACGTCTGCCTCATACCCGACACCGCGGTGCTCGACCCGAGACTGCTGACCGGCCTGCCCCCGGAGATCACGGCCTATTCGGGAATGGATGCGCTTTGCCATGCGGTCGAAGCGTATATAGGCCGAAGCAACACGAAGGAAACACGGCAACGAAGCCTCGAGGCGGTTCATCTTATCTTCGCGAATCTGCGAGCGTCCTATGAAGACGGTTCCAGCCTGGAGGCGAGAAGCAAAATGCAGCTTGCCTCATTCAAGGCGGGACAGGCGTTCACCCGGGCCTACGTCGGTAACGTACACGCGGTTGCCCATACACTCGGCGGCTTCTACCATGTACCGCACGGCCTCGCCAACGCGGTAATCCTTCCGGTAATGCTCGAGTACTACAGCAGTGCGGTACATGATGCGCTCGCAGAGCTTGCCGACGCTGTACCGCTAATGCCGGGCGGCGCCACCGCACCGACCCAGGCTGGCGCGATAGCGCCGGCCAGGGGCGGCGTTACTCTGCCGACGCATGGCGACGGCACCCCGCCCAGGCCGGAGGTGAGCCCGGCCGAGAAAGCACGCGCCTTTATAACGGCGATCCGGGAGCTCAACGAGGCAATGAATATCCCGGACGGCTTCGACTGCATCCGCGACGAGGATATTCCCACCATGATCAGCCACGCGCTGAGCGAGGCCAACCCCGTCTATCCCGTGCCGGTCATTCTCGACCGGGAGGACATGGAGGAAATCTACCGCCGCATTCAGCGACCGGCCGGCAGGTGACACCGGCGCCGCGCCGGCGATAAAGTGCGGGCGCCTACGCCTCGCACGCCGAGCAGTTGAGCAGATTACGGTTGAACTCCTGCGCGGCGTTAATCGAATGCTGGTAGTAGAGCGTCTTGACCCCCAGCTCCCAGGCGCGGATATGGAGCTGGTTGATGTCCTTAATCGGCGTTGCCGGATGAATCATGAGATTCAGACTCTGCGACTGATCGATAAACTTCTGCCGCTGCGCCGCCTGCTGAACCACCGCGAGCTGGCTTATCTCGGAGAACGTTTTGAACACTTCCCGCTCCTCGTCGGTAAGTGTCTCGGTCAGGTGCGAAACCGACCCGCCGTTTTCGAGGATGGAACGCCAGATCTCCGGCGTATTCTTTCCCTTCTCCTCGAGCAGCCGTTCGAGGTGCCGGTTTTTCACCGTGACCTTCGCCTTCTGCAGGTCCTTCACGTAGTAGTTGGAGCGGTACGGTTCGATCGACTGCGACGTTTGTCCAAGAATGAAGGCTGATGATGTGGTCGGCGCCACGGCCATGAGCGTAACGTTGCGCCTGCCCTTGCCGCGCAGCATGGGCGGCTCGCCATACTCCTCCGCGAGCCGCTGTGACGCCGCCAGCGCCTGCTCGCGGATCTGCCGGAAGATTGCAGCGTTGTGCTTCATGGCCTCCATGCTGTCGAAGGGGATCATGTGGCTCTGCAGGTAATCGTGCCAGCCCAGCACGCCGATTCCCAGGGCCCGCTGGCGGCGAGCGAAATTCACCGCCCGATGAAAACCGGGAATACCATCAGCCTTAACAATAAATTCGGTCATAACCGAGTCGAGGAAGCGCGTGAGCGTTTCAACCGCGTCGGTATCCTTCCATTCATCGTACTTCGAGACATTCAACGAGGACAGGTCGCAGACAAAGGAGTTGTCCTCGTCGCTTGCGAGCATGATCTCCGAGCAGAGGTTACTCGCATGGATTCGAAGGCCTTGCTCCCGGTACACGTCGGGGGCCGTTCGATTTACGGTGTCACTGAAGAAGATATACGGAATACCCTGCTCGCTTCGCATCTGCAGAACCTTCGCCCAGAGCGCGCGCTTATCCTTGTCGCCGTCGACCATCTGCTGCATCCAGTAGTCCGGCACGGTCACGCCGGTGAAGATCCCCTGGATCGGATTTCCTTCGGTTTTGATGTTAAGAAACTCATGAATATCCGGATGATCGATCGGCAGATAGGCGGCGAACGCTCCCCGCCGCGTGCTGCCCTGCTTGGTAACATCGATAAGCGTATTAAACAGGCGCATGAAGTTAACCGAGCCTTCCGATTGCCCGTTATTGGTGATCGGGGCTCCGCGCCCGCGCACCGCCCCGAAGTAGGCGCTCGTGCCGCCGCCGAACTTGGACATCATGCCGACTTCCTTGGCGGTATCCAGGATTCCTTCCATGGAGTCGGCCACATAGCTTCCATAGCAGGAAATCGGCAGGCCCCGCTCGAGCCCGAAGTTGGCCCAGATAGGACTGGCAAGGCTGTACCAGCCGCGCGCCATGTAGTCGAGAAACTTCTGCTCGAAAACCGGATCATCGAGGTGCTTCGCCGCCGTGGCGGCAATCTGCTCGATGCGCTCCTCAGGTTCAACTCCATTTACAAGATAGCCGCGCTTGAGAAAGTTTCGGCTGTCTTCGGTAAGCCAGGTGAATGCGGTTGGTGCTTCTGTCAAAACAGGTCCTCGCTTGAAAAGGTTTTGTTGTGCTTCGAGTAGGAGGTCGGACGCTTGTTAAAGAAATCCACATGAGCGCTTGAAAGCACCTCCTCGTCGAACCAGAGCGTGGCGTTCACCGCCTCACGATCCGGGTCAAAGATCGGCTCCACGCCGACACTCTGAAGCGCCTTGTTAAAGCGCTCCTCGAGAAACGATTCCACCGTGGATCGCGAAAGAAAATCCGGCTCGCCTTCAGCGAATATCCAGTCAAGGATTTTCTTCTCGGCGCGGAACGCTTTCGCGCAGGCTCGCTGCACCTCGTTTTCGAAGCGCTCGCCGAACCATTCCGGATGCTCATCCTGCATGATATGAATAAGGCGGACGCCGAACTCGCCGTGAATCTGCTCTTCCTTGCTCGTCGCCTCCACCGCATTGGATATGCCCTTGAGCAGGCCCCGCTCGCGATTGAACGCCATGAGAATAAGAAACTGCGAGAACAGCGACACGTGCTCTACGAATATCGAAAACAGCAGGATGGACATAGCGTACTCCTGCTCGGTGCCTGCCGATTTGTATCCGCGGGTGTATTCGCTCAGATAGTCTATCCGGTCGGCTACCGCACCCACCTCACTTATCGAACGGAACTCTTCGTTGAGCCCGAGGATTTCAATTAAATGCGAATAGGCGTCGAAGTGGCGCACTTCGCTCTCGGAGAAGGTGTAGCCGACCGCGCCGACTTCCGGCTTGGGAATGTGTTTGAAGATATCGCCCCAGAACTCTTTGACATTAATTTCGATCTGGGCGATCGCAAGCATGGCACGGGTGGCAACCGAGCGTTCGACCGGACTTAAGGAAGCGTAGAAATCCTGAACATCCGCCTGGAACTCCGTTTCGAACTCTTCATGGACCCAGTAGGACTGCCGGATCGCATTCTTGAACGCAAGCAGCTCGGGGTACTCGTACGGCTTGAGCGAGCGTCGCGGAGTAAAAAGATCGCTGTGCGATGACTCGTTTTCCCAGCGTGACAGTGTCTCAGCGGTGATTGTTGGTGCATCGGCCATGATTTCACGTCCTCCCTTCTGTGCCCGGTACAATGCCAACGGTCGCCCCCGAAAGTCAATATATGGTGCCAAATATTATTAAAAAATTGATTATGGCGCTATATAAGGAGGCCAATGGAGTCATGACTGCCGGATAATGATACCTTCAGGAAAATTCTGGCAGGAAAGCCGAAAACATCGGAATCACAAGTGGTAAAAATCCGTGAAGACATGATACTCTTTTCCTCGAAAGCTGATTGTCTCCTGCGGCATAATTTCAATTATCAAATGACATGAAATGAACAGTCCAAAAGTGTCGAGACTTCAAATGAATCCCGAACACATCGATCGAATTGCCTCAGTACTCGAGCGGGTCGAAGAGCGCATTGAGTCGATTGATAAATGGGTCTCAACCGCGAAAGGGGATACGACCGGTGACCGCGGCAGGCAGAACGCAGAAACCAGCGGTCCCATCAACATCCAGGAGCGTTCCCGGTTCGGTAAAGAAGACGATACGGGACTATTCGATCTGCTTTTTCAGCACATAATGGACGGCCGGTTGAAGGACGACATTGAACTCGATCCGGATGCCGAAGAAACGCGCCACCGGCTTAACCAGGCGGATGATCCTGTCTGCACAATGTCGTTTGACGGTGAAATTTCTTACGCCAATCAAGCTATGGCAATGCTTTTCGAGCTTACTCCGGCTGATCTGAGCGGAACACCGTTTCATTCGCTCATACTGCCGGAGTACCGCTATTCGCTGGAAGCACGTTTGAATGAACTCGCGCGCAAGGACCGCAAGACACAGACGCCCACCGGTCACGATATTCTGCTGTTGCGAGCCGAGACGGGCTCGGGACATTGGGTTTCAATCGAGTGCATTCTATTGTGCTGGCGCCATGACGGCAGGCGTGGTCTTATCGCCATACTGCGCGACATACAGAAAGTTCACACCATGCTGGATACATTTCGGCGAACGAGGCGGGATTATGATGCCCTCGCGGAGACCATAACCGAGGCGGTGCTTCAGATTAACGAAGAGTACCGGATCGTATACGCCAATTCGGCGGTGGAGCCAACCTTCGGATATAAACCAATCAATCTTGTCCAGAGACCGCTTCGTACACTGTTTCCGAAAGGGGAGTTCGAGCGCCACGAGACACTACTCCGTAAATATTTCATGGTTGACGAACACGACCGCGACGCTGCAGGACTGGCACGGTCGGTCGAGGTGCTCGGCACGCGTCGCGACGGAACAGTCTTTCCCATGGAGCTGACCGCCGGCAATTCGAAACAGAAGCATGAACGAACACTCACCCTTATTGTCCGTGATATCAGCGAACGCAAGACCACGGAGCGGCGGCTGCGAAACCTTGCCTACCATGACCAGCTGACCGGCACAGGCAACCGCGATCTCTTCTATATGAACCTGCGCAGCGCAATTGAATCGGCAGGGAAAAGTACAGAAACACCGGCTGCAGATCCGAACGGCGCC
>CAZMEV010000089.1:8026-12683 GCA_964565375.1 uncultured Spirochaetaceae bacterium | reverse complement strand
TCCTCGATGTAGCTTTCACTTATGCGAAGAACGAGCGCCTCTTCTCCGCCTTCCTGCTCAATAGCCTGGGCGATCTTGCTTATGCTCGCAGCGGTCGCGCGGGCGAGTGCACGGATTTCGGCGGCGCGGCCTTCAGCCTCGTTTATACGCCGCTGCTTCTCACCTTCGCTGTGGTTAATCACCTGGTCGCGCTGGCCGGCGGACGCGTTAATTAACGACTCCTTCGTACCAAGGCTCCTGGAGAGAAGCGCCCGCTTGTCCCGCTCGCTGCGCATCTGCACTTCCATGGCGTTGAGGATTTCGTCGGGCACCTTAATATTCTGAATCTCGTAGCGGGTAATGCGCACACCCCAAGGATCGGTTGCCTCATCGATATTTTTCAGGATTGCGCCATTAATGTTCTGCCGCTCTTCGAAGGTCTTATCGAGTTCGAGCTTTCCGATAACACTTCGCATTGTCGTCTGGGCGAGCTGAATGGTTCCATAGCGATAGTCGGTAATGCCGTAACTCGCCTTCTTCGGATCCATGACGCGGAAGTACAGCACGCCGTCGACCTCTATGCGCACGTTGTCCTGTGTGAAGCAGGGCTGCGTCGGGACATCTATTGCCTGTTCCTTCAGGTTGTGCGAGTAGCGCACCTTATCGATAAATGGAATCAGAAAGTGAATTCCGGCTCCGAGGGTCTTGTTGTACTTTCCGAGGCGTTCGATGACCTTTGCGGTCTGGTTCGGTATTATTTTGATGCTTCGAACAATTGCCGTAAGGAACAGTGCTCCCACGATAATCCACAGCGCGTTCAATGGTAACAGTGCCCAGTTCACAGCAAGCCTCCTTCGTGCGATCCCATGTCGGGGAAAAAGCGTTTCGGACTCTGGCCACCGCCCGGCCGGCCGCCGAAGCCGCCACTCTGCTCCGACGTCGTCGAGCCGAGCCCTCCTGGCCGGTCACCCGCTCGTGCACGACCCGATCCCGCCGGACGCGCTGAGGGTGGACCTGTCTCGCCGGAGTCCGACGGCGCGCCACCGCGATTTCCGAGTACCCCGTCGAGTATGCCCTTTATCTGAGCTATGTCGTAGGGAAGCACCTGGGTGTGGGAGTGCTCGAGAATATCGCCGAGCTGGCCGATAAACTGTTCGGCGATGCGCATGGTAATCGCCTGACGACCCTTCGGATGCTGTATTGCCTTCGCAACTTCTCCAATGCCCTCTGCGGTGGCGGTTGCCACGATCTCGATGGCCTCGGCGCGACCGTTGGCCTCATTGATGCGCTTCTGTCGCTCGCCCTCGCTGAGGTTAATCGCGTGCTGGCGGTCACCCTTGGACTCGTTTACCTTGCCCTCGCGTTCACCCTCACTCTTGAGAATCTCGGCGCGCTTCTCCCGTTCGGCTTTCACCTGCTGTTCCATCGCCCGCATGACCGTATCGGTAGGGGTGATGTCCTTAATCTCGTATCGGGTCACCTTAATGCCCCACGGGTCGCTTGCTTCGTCCACCGCCTTGACCACCGCGTCGTTAATCCGGTCGCGCTCACTGAACGAGTTGTCGAGATCAATTTTACCAATCTCGCTTCGCATGGTGGTCTGCGCCAGTTGCGCCGTGGCGAAGCGGTAGTTATCAATTCCGTAAGCCGCCCGCTCGGCATCCACCACCATAAGATAGAGAACCCCGTCGACGTGTACCTGGACGTTGTCCTTGGTTATACAGACCTGAGGCTCGACATCCACCGCTTCCTCTTTCAGGTGGTTCCGATAGGCAATACGCTGTACCAGCGGAATGACCAGATGAAAGCCCGGGCCGAGCGTGCGCTTGAACTTGCCGAATTCCTCGACTATCCATGCCTCCTGCTCGGGGACGATTCTAATAAGCTTGAAAAACAGAATAAACGCCAGCGCGATCGCGCCGATCGTGAGCCCGTAGGCGCCGAAGACTTCCATGTATACGCTCCTTACGCAGTACCGGATGTGCCCGACTGCGGCTCAGCGTCGTCCCGACCCGGCGTTTCCGATCCGAAACTGCCTTCCCAGGACTCGGCGGACGAGTCGAGCTTCTCCATCTCTTCCATAATTGAACGGGTAACGACGAACGTCATCCCTTCCTTTCGCATAATTTCCACTGTTTCGCCGGGTTCGAGCGTTTCGTCGTAACTGACCGCGCGCCAGCTCGTGCCGTGATACCGAATACGGCCGGGACGATCCGGGTCTATCGGCTCGATGACCGTGCAGTGTTCGCCGATAGGTGCGCGATCTTCGGCGTTGCGCGAGAGCAGGGACCCGGAAAAAACCGGCTTGAAGTAGCGCCTGAGTGCGGCGAGGCTTATGCTCGAAGACGTGATCCAGATGAGAGCCTGGACGGCGAAGTTGCTCTCGAGTCCGGGAATGATCCACGAGAGTGCACCGGTGAAAATTGCCCCGGCTCCGAAAAAGAAAATCACAAATCCGGGGATCAGGAACTCGGACCCGATCAGAAGCAGGCCCAGAACGATCCAGTACAACGGTATAATGCCCATTCGACGCGCCTCCGGCGGTTACTTCAACGTACTGCCGTGCTGCGGTACTGTCAATCACAACAGCTGCCGGCTGTGTGCGCAGAAGCACTCAGAAGTCCTCATATATTATTTCTTATACCCATTATTCGAGTTGAAAATGGTTGGCTAACTTAAGCGTATAGCATATGATTATGAGCCATATGAAGCTTGTCACTAAAGTGAATGTCTCCATTTTTGCACTGCTCCTCGGGTTCGGGCTCAGCCTTGCTCTTCTGGTCAATACGGTGACAACCGCACGCAACCTTCAGCGAGTGCTCGACACAACCCGGGTTGTGCTTCGTGAAAGCAACGGGCTTATTCAAAGTATGAACGAGATGCTCGTAACATCCGAAACGCTCAGCTCAGCCTACAGGGATTTCCGCGAAAGCAGGGAGCGGGCCGACGAAGCCATGTCGGCGATGCGCGATAATCCGGAGGTCGACAGACTGTCGCCACGTATACAACAGGAAATAGAAGCTATGATTGCAAGCTGGGATACCGGCGCGAGTGACCTGCTCGAGAACGCCGACGAAAGCATGCAGGCCGTGCTTGACGTTCAGCTTCCCGGCCGGGTTATCCGCAATGGGCTCTTCAGGCTGCAGTTGAACATTGCCGGAGCCGATGACGTCGATCCCGGCCTGCAGCGAACCATCCGGGACGCCCAACGCGATATCGAGTCTGCGAGCCTTTCCTTGAGCCGGTTTCTCGGAGGACGCCTTGACCGTATCGCGCTTCTCATCTCCGCTAATGCCGCATCAATCGTGGAAACCTACCTGCGTATTTCGCTTATTACCGCCGGCGTTATAACCGTCGTCGGACTTGTGTTCGTGTTCCGGCTTACCCGCGGTCTCACAAAGCGGGTAACCGACATGCAGCAGGTTATGGCCGAAATGGGACAGCGAAACTTCGCCGTCCATTCCTCGGAGTCCGGTAACGACGAGTTCGGACTTCTTGGACGCGACATTAATTCGGTCGTCGACTCGGTAAGTGAGTTCTTCGTGCTTGTACGCGATGCGGTTCACCAGGCGCACGACCTGCAGGAGACGCTCGGCACTTCCGGTGAGCAGTCGGCAGCGGCTCTCGATGAAATTACCAAGAATATCGAGAGCATTCGCGATCGCTTCATAACCCTCGATAAAAGTATCGCTTCATCGACCGAAGCCATTGAATCGATCGATGAAAAAGTGCAGGGGCTCAGCACCGATATTCAGAAAGAGTCAAGCAATGTGGATGAGGTATCGAGCGCCATTAAGGAGATGACCGCCAGCATTCAGAATATTTCGCGGCTTACAAGCGAGCGAAAACAGGGATCGGCCGAGATAGCGCAGCTTGTCAGCGAAGGTTCTGAGAAAATGCAGGAGTCCAACGAGACGCTCAAGTCGATTACCGCTGACATCGACGACATACTCGAAATCATCGAAATAATTAATTCGGTAAGCGAGCAGACTCATCTGCTGTCGATGAATGCTGCGATCGAAAGCGCTCATGCCGGGGAAGCCGGGCGGGGTTTTGCCGTTGTCGCCGAAGAGATACGGAAACTTGCCGAAAGCGCAAGCGAAAACGCCTCACGCATTGAAGGAACCCTTCGCACCATTACCGGCAAGTTCAATGAGGCGATGGCAACCAGTAACACCTCGACGGAAACCTTTGGGAAAATACAGCAGGAGGTCGAAGCCTTCTCCGGTGCACTGACTGAAATCGCCGGCAGCATGGATGAGCTTTCAAGCGGTAGTGAAGAGGTGCTCTCCTCCACTGAGGAAGTAAGCGAAATAATCCGGCGGCTGAACGACAGCTCCGAGCGCATGGCCAGGCGCACCGAAGAGATCAAGGGGGCAATGCAGGACGCCGCCTCGGTATCCACGGAGGTTGTCGGTGGCGTCAGCGAGATCGACCGCGGCGCCCGCGAAATACTCGAGAACATGCTCCACTCGAACGAAGTCGGGGTCAAAAACCGCGAGCAGATGGATGAACTCGAGCAGCTTGTCTCCACTTTTTCGGTTGATGTGGCTGCCTTCGAGGAACGTCGAAGCGATGAGGACGAGGCGGAGACCGGCGAGCCGGGTGACGCCGGGGATTCCGCCGGCGAGCCGGGTGACGCCGGGGATTCCGCCGGGGAGCCGGGTAACCCCGGGGA
>CAZMEV010000089.1:0-7926 GCA_964565375.1 uncultured Spirochaetaceae bacterium | reverse complement strand
CCGGCGAGCCGGGTGACGCCGGGGATTCCGCCGGGGAGCCGGGTAACCCCGGGGATTCCGCCGGGGAGCCGGGTAACCCCGGGGATCCCGCCGGGGAGCGTAAGGACAGCGAGGAAGACGCCGGCTCGCGACCTCCCGGAAGCTCCGTGTAACGCCTGCTTACTCCACGAGAAGCTGCGAGGGTTCTTCGAGCTCAATCTGTGGCACGCCTTCGTGAACGTTCAGAGTCCCCGCGATGCAGGCTGTGCGACCGGTAAGTCTGTGCTCGGGGCCTTCCGGAAAAATATCGAGAAACGCCCCTCTGTTCCGGTACCAGATAACCGCCTCGAACCGGGGCGTTTCCGGGTGCTCGGCCCCAATGTTTATGAACGTCGGTTGTCCCTCAATGTCTGTGACGTACGTCGCCTCAGCGACCGGGCCTCGCACCGCATGGACTTCACCTTCGAACTCATGCGCGTTTTCCCATGCCTCCTGCCAGGAGAGGGCATCGTCACAAAGGTCGGCTGCGTTTGGTCCACTCTCGAACATATCCGTGAGGTCACCGGGTGCACGGGCGAGAACGAGAATAAGGGCAAGGACAATTACGCCGAGGATGCCTGCCGGTGCAGCCGGTCCTGCCGGTCTGCGGTGTTCACTACGTTTGCGGCTCATAACTGTTCTCTGCTGATGGGGCTGATGGGCCGAATTTGCCTTAGTCAGCAACCTGGCAGGCTGCCGGGCTCTGTTGCACCGGAGCAGCCCGTCCGTTCGGTGTTATTTGCGCTGCGACAGGTAGCGGTCGACAGCGCTATCGTCTATATACCCGAGTTCGATTGCAATTTCACCGAACATGCGATCCGGTTCCTGTTCCTGGCGAAGCAGAACCTCGTTTCGCTGTGAGTCGGTCATCGCCCCGATTTTTACCAGAAAGTCGCCGATCCGCTCGTCGGCACTGTCACCGGACCTGTGTTGAGCCATTGGGTAATCTCCCTCGGGCAACTTTCGCCCTTCAAGGAGAATAGCATCCGCGACGAATGCATGGTCAAGCGTTTCATATAGTAAGGCGAGGTGTGCTTGTGACTTGGTTTCCGGTGAGGCCCGTGATATCGTTCGGACGTCAGGCTGAATGGTGCAAACATCAGCATAAAACACAAAGGTAAGTACATCGGAAGTGGAATGAACATGAACGTAACAATTGCAGGAACCGGATATGTAGGGCTTTCAAATGCAGTGCTTCTCGCACAGCACAACACCGTAACGGCACTCGATATACAACAGGAAAAGGTCGACACGATTAACGCGCGAAAGTCGCCGATTGTCGATCCGGAAATCGAGCAGTATCTCGCTGAGCGCGAGCTCGACCTCACCGCGACGACCGACAAGCAGAGAGCGTTCGCGAATGCGGATTTCGTTGTTGTGGCCACGCCGACCGACTACGATCCGAAGACCAACTACTTCAATACAAGCACCGTTGAATCGGTGATCAGCGATGTCATGCAGATTAATCCTCAGGCGGTGATTATCATTAAATCCACCGTTCCCGTCGGATTCACCTCCGAGCTCCGCGGGCGGTTCAAGGCCGGGAACATCATCTTTTCGCCGGAGTTTCTGCGCGAGGGCAAGGCGCTGTGGGACAACCTCCATCCGAGCCGCATTATTGTCGGCGAACGGTCGGAGCGGGCGAAGCAGTTTGCCGATCTTCTCGTCGAGGGGGCCGAGAAGAAGGATGTGCCGGTGCTGTTCACCGACTCCACCGAGGCGGAAGCCATCAAGCTGTTCGCAAATACGTATCTGGCCATGCGGGTTGCCTACTTTAACGAGCTCGACAGTTACGCAGAGGCACACGGCCTCGATTCGGCCCAGATTATCGAGGGAGTCGGACTCGACCCGCGCATCGGCAATCACTATAACAATCCGAGTTTCGGCTACGGCGGCTATTGTCTGCCGAAGGATACCAAGCAGCTGCTTGCCAACTACGAGCACGTTCCCAACAACCTTATCAAAGCGATCGTCGACGCCAACCGTACCCGCAAGGACTTTGTCGCCGACAGGATTATCGCGCGCAATCCGCGAATCGTGGGCGTGTACCGCCTTACGATGAAGACCGATTCGGACAATTTCCGCGCCTCGGCGGTTCAGGGAATCATGAAGCGGATCAAGGCTAAAGGCATCGAGACCATTGTCTATGAGCCGGTGCTTGAAGAGGATTACTTTTTCGGCAGCAGGGTTCTGCGAGATTTCAATCAGTTTATTGAGGAGGCTGATGTTATTGTCACGAACCGGCTTCACGATGAACTCGAGCCGGTGAAAGACAAGGTATACACAAGGGATCTATTCAGTCGTGACTGAAGACGCGGACGCCGGCAACGGCGGCACGGAACAAAGCCGGCACAAGCTTCCCGCGGTTCTGCTGCGGATTGCGGGTGGGCTGTTCGTGGCTGTGCTGATCGTCGAAGCCCGGCGCGCGGGACTCTTCGACCCGGTCGCCGTAAAGGCTCTTGTATCGGGGTTCGGCATTTTCGCCCCGGTTATCTGGGTCGCACTGTATCTTCTTGCGGTATTCGTACCGTATGCCACTACGGTTATGACGGTCGCTGCGGGACTTGCGTTTGGTGCCGTCCCCGGCGGCATTCTCGTGTACTGCACGACGCTGTTCGCGAGTCTCGTACCGTTCAGTATTTCCCGGAGGCTCGGACGCAGACGTGTTGAACAGAAACTCGGCGACACAAGGGTCGCCGGTTTCGTAGAGGCAATTAACCGCCACGCGTTCCTCGTATTCTTCTACCTGCGGCTGCTGCCGACGATTCCCTATGAAGTTCAGAACTACATCGCGGGAATAACCCGCATTACCGTGCGGCAGTTTTTCCTGGCTTCGCTCCTCGGTAATGCGCCGGTGCTTTTTGTTATGACCTTCTTCGGAGACTCGCTTTCGGATCCCGGGTCCGCGCAGTTCTGGGTAGCTGCCGGACTGTACACGGGCGCGCTTGTGCTGCCGCTGCTTTTCGGCGCACAACGCCGCCGTGCAGCTCGAAAGCGGCAGCGCGAGGGGGAGTCCCGGGACAACGGAGAGGAAGATTCGGAAGAGGATTGCCCTGTGACCGTCCGATGAATACTATTTGGCTGTTATGGGACAGAAGAAACAGCATCTGAAAACCAAGGAAGCGTTCGAGCGCGGGGAGATTGCCGAATATCTGCGAACACTCGCCGGGCAGGTGGAAGATGGACAGGTCCACTTCGAAGAGGCCGATGAACCGGTGACCATGACCCTGCCGGGCATGGTTCTTATGCAGCTCAAGGCCGGCGAAAAGCGATCCGAGGAGAAAGGCGTTAAGCACAGCATTTCCCTGAAGCTCAGCTGGCGCGAGACGGCTTCTCAGGCCGAGGTCTCGAGCGAGGCGTAGCGCTCAACAAGGCGCTGCCACTTCGCCGCTTCGGTCGAGTCCGACGGGGTTTCGTCGGAACCGGCGGCGAACATGTCTATGACATGGTAGTAGGTGCATCCGAGCAGCTGCCTCGCCGCGCTGAGCGCACATCCGAACGGTGCTGCGAGTGACGCGTAGGCGGCGGCCGTGACGGTTGCTCCAAACGCATCGGCTATGCCCTGCCGAAGCAGCTGATTTGCCGCGCCGCCACCGACGACGTTTACCCGGTCCACGTTGGCGAGATGGGAAGAGTGCAGGCGCATTGAGGCAACCTGAGAGAGGTGAAGCGCGCGCACATTGGCCTGCGCGTCCGACTCGTCGAACCCGTCGCGGACAATGCCGGCCGGAGCGGTCGGAACGCTTTCGTCGGACAGGTAGGGAAGCATGAGCGGTTCCCGTTCCGGATCAATCTCGCGGCTTCCGGCGAGCTCTGCGTACCGCTCCCAGTCACCATCGGCATATTTCTCACAGAACTCGCGATGAAGTTTGCCGCCGTTGGTAATGACCGTAAGCGCCATCGCGTATCCGGGGCGGTAGCCGAACACGTTGTAGGAGCCTTCCGGCGACGGCGTTACCGTCTCCATCGGGCCGCACACGGTGTAGCTCGATCCCATACTCACGAGCGCTCCGTCGCCGACCCCCAACAGCGTCGCAGGATTATCGCCCGTGCCGGCGAGCACCACCGCGTCGCGGGCGACCCCATAGGTTCGCGCGAAATACTCGCTGACCGTTCCCACCGGAGTATCGTAGGGCACCATGCAGCCGAGCTGCGCCTGCAGCTGATGCGGGTGCTCCCGGCCGGAAAGCTTCGCTGTTGCCGCGACCGCCTCGGCTGCGAAGCCGGGGTGTGAAACGTCGGTGTGGTTCAGATTCGTTCCCCAGCCGTCGCCGGTGTCCACCGGCGTGACGTGGCCTGCGAGCACCGACGTGAGAAAGGCGCTGAGCAGCTGAATGTGAGCGGTGCGCTCATAGTCCTTCGGATTGTTCTGTGCCCAGCGGATGATCTGGGCGGCCGGAAAACGAAGCTCGGCGCGGTTGGCCGTAAGCTGTTCAATGCCGCCGGCGCTTCTAAGCTCTTCGGTAAGTGCGGCTGCCTGTTTGCCGGTGGTTCGGTCCTCCCAGATCGGTACGGTCCGCCGTGTAAATGCCGGGGCAATGCGGGCGGCCAGGGAATCGCCCTTCTGCGATTCGCTGCGGCCGCGTACGTCCGCATCGTCGGATGAGCTTCCGCGCCCCTGTCCGGCCCCGACGGCGGTGACACTGGTCGATGCCAGGCCTGCGAGTCGGGCCGGCAGCGTATCATCGCTGTAGATGGTGCAGTGCTGGTGCGCGTCGCACTTGATTCCGCCGATCTCCCCGGTGTTCACCCCTGCCTCGCCGAGGCGGCGGAACATCTCGTCGAGCGCATCGAGATAGAGCTCGGCGGGCGCATGGCGCAGCTGCGGATCCTCGGTGGTGAGTACGCCACCGTGCGTGCCGTAGTCGGGGAACACGTCGTCGAACTCGAAACTTCCGCTGTGCACAATAGCGCCGTTGCCGCCATGCGACGACGGATGGTCCGCGGCGGATGTGTCGAGGACGACCCACTTGGCCGACTGGGTGGAAAGTTCAAAACCAAGTACGAGCGTTTTCGTGTTCATGCTGCTGACTCCTTTGTACTGTGAAAAATCTGACCGAACGACAGCAGCCCGGCACCGACCGAAGCAGGCCACGGTCCGAGCTGAGAAACATCGACCTGAATTCCGCTTGTGAGAAATGAGATGGATTCGACCTCGCGGCGCAGCGGGGTGACCAGGAGGTCGCCGGCCGAAGCGATCTCGCCGCCGACAACAATTGTGCGCGGATCAATGCAGGCGGCGATATTTTCGATGCCGGTGGCAAGCGAATGAACGTAGGATTGCCATACCGAGGCGGCTGCCGGACGGCCGGCGGCGACCTGCCGGACAACGCCGTGGACGGTGCGCGCGCGCACGCCGGCTGCCCGGGCATCGGCGAGAAGCGCCCACTCGGAGGCGTACTGTTCCCAGCAGCCGGTACGCCCGCAGTTGCACGGTCTGCTTCCCTCGCGGATGGCCATGTGTCCGAACTCACCGGCGCGCCAGGTAACCCCGCGCATGAGTGAGCCATCGACAAGAACCCCCGCGCCGACCCCTTCGGTAATCGAGATGCGCACCAGGGACTCGTCGCCGGCCCCGGCCTGTTCCAACGCCGGTGTAAGGACCAGGGCGTGCTCGGCGAGCGCGGCGGCGTTTGCTTCATTGTCCACGAATACCGGCATTCCGAGATCGTCCTCGAGATCGCCAAAGCCGATGTTCGACAGAAAAAGATTCGGCGCGTGGATAAGAACCTTTCGTTCACAATCGACCACACCGGGCAGTGCAATCCCGAGCGAGGTAATGGGCAGCCCTGCAGCTTCGGAGCTTTTCTGTATGTCGATGGCTTCCTGCCACACGAGGCTGCGAGTGGCGCGAAGGTCGTTCCAGCTTACCGCCAGTTCCCGCTCGGATGCGATGCTTCCGTCGAGCAGCACAATCCGCGTGGCGACGCGGGCGGCCGCCCGGCGCGGTCCCCCGGGGCGCAGTTCCATACCGATTGCCGCGGCCGCCCGGGGGTTCAGTCGCCACGCGGCAGGAGGCCGCCCCGCGCCGCTCGACTGCTCGGCACGGCCGGCCGCGGGTGCCCCGGCCCCTGGGCCGGCTGTAGGCGCCCCGGCTCCAGAACCGTCTGTCGGCGCCCCGGCTGCAGGGCCGCCTGTGGAAGCCTGCACAATGAGGCCGAGCGTCTCGAGTGCTTCTATGTGGCCGGCTGCCGACGGAAGGCTCTGTCCGATAACCCCGGCGATATCCGAGCGGGTGCGTGGTCTGCCGTCGAGAAACGCCTTGAGAACGGAAAGCCGGGTGGCCGGAAAGTCAGCCCAGGGCAGGCTGCGAGCTGTCCGTGTATCGCTCATATCGGGTAACCGCCTCTGCCGATATCATACGCGACCTTGCGCTATTTTGAAAGGAATTTTGAAAATTACGTTAAAAATTGCTCCTGATTGAAGGGCAGGAGCCTTGGTGGGGAGCCTCACCGCCCATTGATATGGCGTCCCGCGCCTGTGGCCGGACCCCATGGAAGACAGGCGGCGGCCACCGAGACGGATTGCCGCCGTGGCCTTCGCCTGGGAACGGCCCCGGGCACGCTGCGGTGAGCGTGCCCGGGCGCCTGTATGCGTAAATCCCCGTCCGGGGATAGAACTTGTGAGATTTACAGGCCCGCTTCCTCGTAAGCCTCTTCCACAAGCTCAATAAGGGCTTCGCTTGTCGCAGGCTGTGTTTCCACGACATCGACGTCGTAGGTCTGCTCTTCGACCATGCGCTCGGGGATCTCTTCAAAGGGCCGCTGGACGAGCAGTTCATTTGCGTCGTGGTCGACAACCTCCACATCGACAAGTTCATCGCCGTCGAAGGTTACCTCGACCTCCATCTCTGCTCCCTCGTAGCCTTCGCCTTCCACGGTAACCACTTCGCCGTTGTCCCCGGCGAAGCCCGCGGTGGCGGCGAGAAGCAGTGCGCCGATTAACAGTATGGTGTTTCGCATAGTATGTGCCTCCTTGTACTGCATATGTAATCCTTCAACCGGAAGCGTACTTATGCGCTTTTTTTCCGTAAACCGAATCGGCGCAGACTTAACAAAAGCTTCACATGAACCGATTAATTTCTGACTCAAGCCACTCGCGCCGGCCCGATTCGAGTTCCGGCTCGCCTTTATCGAGAATGTAGGCCTCGAGCGACTGGAAGTCCGCCTTGCCGGCGACGATGTCCGCGCCGACGCCCGACTCGAAGCTTCCGTACCGCCGCCGTACAAACGAATCGATGGTGTCCGCCTGCCGCATCCGGTCGGCGATCTCAAGGCCGCGTGCCCACGTGTCCATTGCCGCGATGTGGCCAAGGAAAATATCGTCCGGTTTGAAGCTCGCCCGCCGCAGCTTCGCATCGAAGTTCATGCCGCCGGGAGCCAGTCCGTCGGTGTCGAGCACCTCGTACATGACCGCAACCGCCTCGGGAATACTTGTGGTCTGCTGGTCGGTATCCCAGCCGAGCAGATAGTCACCCTGGTTGGCGTCCAGACTTCCGAGCATGCCGTTGTTGCGCGCCAGCCGGATTTCGTGCTGGAACGTATGGCCCGCGAGAATCGCGTGGTTCTGCTCAATGTTGATTTTGAAATCACCGTCGAGCCCGTAGCCGCGCAGGAACGACAGAATATTGCCTACATCGTAGTCGTACTGATGCACTGTCGGCTCTTTCGGTTTCGGTTCAACAAGCAGCTGCGAGCTCATGCCGAGTTTCTTCCGGTAGTCAACCGCCATTGCGAGGAACCGCGCCATATTGTCCAGCTCCAGCTGCATGTTCGTGTTCCAGATCGTGTCGTAGCCTTCGCGGCCGCCCCAGAACACGTAGTTGTGTCCGCCGAGCTCCTGGGTTACTTCCATTGCCTTTTTCACCTGACCCGCGGCATAGGCGAACACATCCGCCTCGCAGCTTGT
>CAZMEV010000088.1:0-12855 GCA_964565375.1 uncultured Spirochaetaceae bacterium | reverse complement strand
CTGCAGTTCCGTTTCAGTCATTGCTTACCACCTTCAGTTTCTGAAGCTCGTTGTCAATCGCCATAAGTTCTTCGAGCAGATGTCGTTCCTCGTCCGCCGATTTGGTACTGCGCTGAAGACGCACCTTTAAGGCGTTTCTCCTGCGCAGCAGTGTTTTGCGACGCACGACGCGAACGGTGTCCGCGATGTACGTTTCGATTGCTTCCCCGTATTCATCGCGGCTTGCCTGTTCCGCCACGCGCGAGACAAGCCGCTCGTCGGTAATCCTTCCGAGCAGCGAATCGAGATCGTGTTCTTCGGCGCGATATGCCTCCTCAATCGCGATATACAACTCCCGTGCGGCCGGATCGGTCAGATCAGCTGCAGCAATACGTTTACGCACAAGGGGATAATAGCCCCTGTGCACCGCCACTGCGAGCATGAGCAAGAGTTCCGGGTTTCTGTTGTCTCCCGCACCTGCGGGTGTCCGTGTTCTGGATTCGACTGTCTCCTGATCGTTGCGCCCTTGTCTCGCGGCCCCTTTTTTCCGTGCGGCAAAATCGTTATGTACAGCACGACGGTCGAGGCCGAGTTCATCGGCGACAAACGAAAGGCTTGCCTCCCGTCTGACCTCCGACCTCATACCTTCAATATAAGGAAAGACCTCGCGCAATACAAGATCTGCACTTTCCGGAGACGAGTCTGTATGCTGCTTTTGGGCCGTAATTACAAAATATTCCAGACTATTTGTAGCGTTTTTGGAAAGATTCTTCAAGGTCCCGGTATCGCCGTCGGCCAGCAGATCCGCGGGATCGCTTCCCGCCGGCAGATCTACAATAAACGGACGAAGTTCATGCATTTCGCATAGGAGCGCCGCCTTCCGTGCAGCATCCATCCCGGCGCGATCAGAGTCAAACACCAGCACTGCCCGCTCGGCGTATCGTGAGAGCATCGATGCCTGTTCATCGGTAAAGGAGGTGCCCAACGGCGCAACGGCACTCTCTTCCCCTGCCTGATGCAGGGCGATTACGTCCGTATACCCCTCAACGAGCATGAACTCTTCCCGTTTGCGGATTGCAGGAAGGGCCTGAGCGAGACCATACAGGTTTCTACTTTTGTGAAAAATATCCGTATTCGGACTGTTCAGGTATTTCGGTCCGTCACCCGTCAGCAGTCTGGCCCCGAATGCAATAACATCGCCCGAACGGGAGAAGATCGGAAACATGAGTCTCCCGGCAAACAGGGCGCGTCTCGGATCACGTCTGGTAAACAGTCCACTTCGTGCGAGAAAGTCCTCACTGTAGTTTTTCCGTCGGAGAAAATTATGGAGCCAGTATGGCGACGAAGGTGAAAACCCGAGCTTGAATGTCTCGATGCTTTCGTCGCTGACTCCCCGGTTCCGCAGATATTCGAGGGCCTGCCTGCCGGACTCTTTCTCGGTCAAAAGATAATGAAAGCTGCCCGAAACCCTCCTGTAGAGCTCGAGCAATGCTTCACGGCCTCTCTCCCGCTCGGTGTCTTCAGCCGAGCGCGGTATTTCGATGCCCGCACGGCGGGCAAGCCGTTCAACCGCCTCGGTGAAGGCTATGCCTTCCATCTCCATGAGAAAGGTGAAGACATTGCCGCCCTTATTCGTGGAGAAACAGTAATACACGCCTTTTTCAGGCGTCACGGTAAATGAGGGTGTCTTCTCGCTTGTGAACGGACTTAAACCCCAGAGACGATTGCCCCGGGGTTTAAGTGCCACATATTCACCGACAATGTCGGCGATATCGGTCCGCTCACGAACCTGTTCGATAATATGGTCAGGTATTCTCAACGCTTTTTCAGCCGCCGCTTACCGCTCCAGTCATGGTTACCGCTCCAGTCATGGTTACCGCTCCAGTCATGGTTACCGCTCCAGTCATGGTTAACGCTCCAATATAAAGTCCACCCTTCGGTTACGCCACCGCTCATCGAGATCATCATGCGGTACCATCGGATCAAGTCCGCCGCGTCCCACAACATCGATCCTGCGATCCGAAAGCCCCCGTTCAACGAGTGCCTCCTTCACCGACTCCGCGCGGGCGCGGGAAAGTGGCTCAAGAATCTCTTCCTCCTCTCGATCCGTGCCGGTCAGGTTCACTGCATGGCCCTCGATCACAATGCCATACTGTTGATAGCGGCCGAAAATCTCCACCAGCCGCTCGAGTACCGCGTTGTTCTGCACACCCCGGGGATCGTCTTCGTCGACAACCAGATTCGGGCTGTTCGGCTCGAAGGTAATGCTTGGAATCTGTACCTTGTACCGGTCACCATCGCGCACCAGCAGGATGCCGATCGGTACGGAACCCTCTACAACCGTTTCATTCCCGTATACGTCGGTCACACGCATGATATAGGGATAGTCCTCGGCGGAGAGTACCTGCTCTCCGTCGGAAGCTCTGCCATCCCATCGAATTGTGGAGGCGGGCCGGCCGGTACCATAGAACTCGTTAAAGAACCGCTCGTTGCGGTCGAGAATTTCGAGTTCCCACTCGGCGATGTCGGCCAGTGTTTCCACATCGATCATAAACTCCAGTTCTTCGGGTCCGCTGATCCCATCGGGAGTGAACGGCTCGTGGTCAAGCTCCACACTTACCCGCGGCGCCTCGGTCACCACCTCGAAAGAGGTACTGCGCGTTGTCGGACGATTGCCTTTTGCAAACTCAACTGTCAGCTGAGCACGGTACTCACCTTCTGTTACGAGCTCTCCGTCATCGTCGGTCCCGTCCCAGAGAACCCGCTGCTCGCTTTCGATACTCTCGCGCTCGAAGGTACGCACTACCGATCCGTCTTCCGCCTGAATGTCGAGGCTGAACCGGTCCGCGCCGTCGGCGGGGCTGATCAGAACCTCAAAGTCAATGTCTTCGTGCATGCCGGTACCCGTCGGAGAGAACCCGCTCGCACCTGCTGTGACGAATACACGGGGCGTGCGTGTATCGATCACGATGTCACTCAGTTCAATTCGTGTCGCGTTCCCCGCCTGGTCTTCGGCGCTCAGCTCATATGTGTAGCGTCCGTCGGACAGCCGGTTGCCCGCGTCGTCGCGACCATCCCATTCGAAGCTTTCCGGCGTGTCGTCCCACTCAAAAGCGCGCACCGTATCGCCGTCAGCGTCTACGAAGCGACCATGCCACGTCTGCGCGCCGCTGCCTTCCTGGCTGACCGAGATCTGCTGACGTCCGTCCTCCCCGTCCGGTGAGAAGAGTTTCTCATCAATGGTGACGGTAGCCTCCGGTGGTTCGGTGTCGAGCACGAACGACGCCGTGGTCGCCGACTCAGTGACGCCGGTCTCATAGTCAACTTCCAGCCGTGACCGGTAATTTCCATCCGGCATACGTCGGCCTTCACGGTCATATCCGTCCCAGACGATTTCGGAAGGTATAGCGGTGTCGCTCCACGAACGGACCACTGCATCCGACTCATCGATTATTTCGAGCCGGAATCCCTCGACGCCGGTTTCCGCGCGGGTCTCCGGGAAAAACCTGATGGAGTCACGCCGTCCGTTGTCATTCGGTGAAAAGGCGTCGAACTCGGCGGTAATAAAGACATCGGTATCCTCGGTGTTCATCCGGAAGCTTACCGGCTCGCTTGTCGTGCGGTTGCCCGCTTCATCAACCCCTTCGAGCTGGTAGGAGTACTCGCCGTCAGGGGCAAGTGAACCGTCGTCGCGGCGTCCATCCCACTCCCAGCGGGTCGGAACTGTGCGGCTCCAGTCACGTGAAAAGACAACATGTTCCTCATTATCGAGAATGCGTGCAGTCCACCGGTGCCCACCGGCAGCCTCGTTATACAGAATCATGGTATCCCGGTTTCCATCGCCGGTAGGAGCGAAGACCGGGAATTCCCTGCTTACTCCCGCGGTCGGCGGGGTCACGTCGACGGTGAAGGGAGCGGAAACAGCCACCGGCTCATTGCCGTTGCGGTACAGGACCGTAATGCGGGCCCGATAATCGCCCTCCGGCAGCACAGATCCGTCGGCCCCCCGTCCGCGGAACTCATACTCGGACGGAGGAGTCCCTGTGGTTCCGGACCTCGAAAACACCACTGAATTGTCTGCGTCGATGACCTCGAGATCCCACGAAACAATATTCTCAGTGACCGGAACCTCCGTTCGAAGCATAATGGTTTCGTTTACGTCGTTGCCGGTCGGCGCGAGAAAGCGGCTTCCGATGGATATATCGACAGGGGTCGGCTCGGTATCTTTGATAATATTGGCCAGCTGCGTAGAAAAGGGATTACCTGCCCTGTCTGTGGCTGAAAGATGGTAACTGTATACACCGTCGTCGGCGAACTCCCCGTCGTCGTCGCGGCCATCCCACTCGAATGAGTCAGGCGACCCATCGGTCCATTCGTATGTGCGCACTGTCTCGCCGTCTGCGTTGCGTATTTCGCCTTCCCAGCGGTCTTCACTTGAACCGTCCTGGGAAATGGGAAATGTGTCTCTCGAGCCGTCATCGTTCGGCGAGAAGCGACGCTCGGCCCCGAACGGTGTGCTCACCTGTGCGCTTGGTGGTGTGGCATCGATAACAACGGTGTGCTGCTGCGAGGAACCTCGATTGCCTCGTTCATCCCATGCTTCGAGTACAAACGAATACTCTCCGTCCTCCACAACCGCTCCGTCGTCCGAGCGGCCGTTCCACCGGATGGATTCGGGAACATCAATGCCCCGGTCCACCCGGGTCAGTTGCGAGAAAAACGTCTCGACATTCCGCTCAGTCGGCGGTTCAAGGCGATTTTCAATTGTTCTGACAACCGTATCATCGCTGTCGAGAATAAGAAGCTCCCAGCCTGCAAGCCGATTTTCACTGGAAATGGCGATCGGCAGGGTCAGATCATCGTTTACACCCGAATTGTTCGGGCCGACATATTTCGTTTCAGCGTAATCAATAGACACGTCAGGCGGCGTGTCGTCGACGATACCGAGGGCAGCGTTAAAGCCACTGCTTATCGCCCAGGCCGGGCCATACAGCGGACGGGCTCCACTGCGGACTTCCACATCGCTGCGATCCCAGCCCTGCTCGGCAATCGTAGAGCTTTCGCCCGTGCGGCCACTCAGATCGGCTCCGAAGCGAACCGAGAGCCCGAAAGACGGAAGGAGACTGCCCTGCTCAAAATCTGAATCAAACAGCTCGCGTGCACTCGCACCCCAGCCGGCATTTACATTCACCCTGTCAAACAGCGAAAGCCTCGCTCCGAAATCAGCTCTGCCGTCCTGAAAACTCGGCGCAGACAGCTCATAGGAAAGTTCAAGATCGATGTTTTCCCCGTCGAGTACCGGAGCCGCAATGCCAACCGCAGGGGTGAACACAGGCGGGACCGCGTTGCCTCCCTCGATCGGCCGGTATCCGTACCCCATGCCGCGCATCGCAACGCCGAGTCGCCCGCCGTCTATACCAAAGAGGCTGTCCGGCCGGTACATGAACCCGAGATCAAGCGTCGCGCCGGCTACAAGCCGATCCCCGTCGCCGCCGGCATCCAGATTGACACCTGCACCAACGTCGAGATCATCCCACACCTCGCGGGCGTAGCTTGCATTTATACCGAGCCCCGTGCCGAGGCGGAAATCCTCGACCGTGCTTGAAAGGGCGTGGAGGCCGCCGGTAAACACCCCGTATCGCGTCGGGAAGGTTGCGCCGAGACTTGCTCCATGGCCATCCCAGCCCTGTCCGTCGACACCAAAGCCGGTAATGCCGACATATGAGCCGTCTATGACCGGCCGCTCAGCCCGGGCAGGGGCTGCCGGGTTCATGAGCGCACCGTGCGGTGCATCGAGGCTTGTAACCGAGCCCCGGTGTCCGGTCAGATCAGGAGATCTGAGTGCCGGTGCGGTTACCGCACCCGGAGGTGGATTGTATTGGGCCTGAAGCGAAAACGTCGCTCCGAGGACCATGGTGACGAGCACAACAAGCACGCGCGCTCGATTTCTGGGTGTGAAACCGGATATCATTTTCTGTCTTTTCCTTCCTGCTCTTCGAGCATCTGCTCAAGCTCTTCAATAGAGAACATGCCGTGAACGGCCTGCTCGAGACTGCGGAGGACCGAGCGGCATCGAGCATCGAGCTCATCTTCCCTGTTCTTCAGGAAAATGTACAAACTTGTGATCTGGTTACTACCAAGCTCAATTTTCGGTTCCATACTGTCCTCAAAGTCCTGAATGTAACACCGGGAATGCTGAATTTCCCCGTGTTGCGGAGTTCACGTGGTGGTTGTCGTATTTCTCAATGCCCCGGTTCGCCCTACAGGGCGCCGGTGACACCTTCGAGGGCAAGATGTATTGCAAGTTCCACATGGCCTCCCCGGTCGGCGTACCATCTGGCCGATTGAAGGTTTCTGTGCAGCTTGCGGTCGTCATACAGCGGTTCGTGGTGAAAAAGATAGAGGGTTTCAATCTCCCAGCCTGCGGCGAAGTCAACTCCGAGACTGTAGCTTGAGTGCCCCCAGTCGAATTTTTCGATCGCCTCTCCGAGGGTGTACTGGGCATCGAGAATGAGTACATGTGCACCCTTGAAAAATGCCCGGTTTTCGTCGGTGCGGTCGAACTCGTTTTCTCCAAGCGCAACATCGGGACAGAAAATGAGCACCTTTCCCTCTTCTTCGATCCGGTAGGCGTATGCACCCCCCGGATGATTGACCGCTTTCCAGCGAATTGTAGCCGGGCCAAGGCGAAGCTCACCGCCGTCTTCAAGTGTGTGAAAGGAGAGGTTCCCACCCATTACTCCGTCCATAGTTACCGGGAAATAAGGGGTAACCATGTGTTGCTTGATCGCCGACTCGAAGTTTTCCACGGGGCTGTGAAAGCGTACGTTCGTGCCGGGGATATAGCAGGGGATGAAAAACGGCAGGCCCTGGAGGTGATCGTAGTGAAAATGCGTAAAAAACAGATGATACGTTGAACTCAGCCCGTCGTCCGACATGTGCGCCCGGGCAAGTTCACGAATACCGGAACCCGCATCGAATACGAGCGTCGTGCCGTCATTCAGCCGCACCTCAAGGCATGTCGTATTTCCCCCCGTGGTGCCGAACAGCCAGTCGGGCAGCGAATCGAGAAATGCTTCGCGATGCGACGGTGATTTTAAATCTTCAGGGCGAATGCGACTGACCACCGTAGATATTTTCTGCCGCACAGTCGCCGGAGTGAGTGGTGTTGGAACTGAACCGCGGGCTCCCCAGAAGGTATATTTCACGCTCTTTCTACCCCTCCAGAAACTGCTGAGAGGCTCGAGCGTCGAGCCACTCGCGTACTGTCTGGTGGCTCTTTCGGGCCCCGACGTTAATGCCCGGGCAATGCTTCGCCTCTTCGTTCCAGCTATGACGGCTGTCGGTAACCTGCGGCCAGAATGGATATGCCCGGCACTGCAGCGGCCGTGCCGGGTATACACTGCAGCTGCCGTCCCGGAAGAAGATGCAATCGAAGTTCTCCTGCTCTTTCAGGCTCAAACGTGTTGCAATCCCGAGATCCACCTTTTTGCAGTAGGTTTCGCTGAACGTTTCCTCACTCATGCGAAAGAACGAGGCGAGGCGCGTGAGGTCCTGTTGTGAAAGGAATACGTAGCCGGATTCATGCCTGCAGCAGTTCGAACAACGTGTACACGTAAACTGAAGACCGTCTGCAAACCATTCCGGCATAGTGAAAAAGTGTCTGGGGCGAGAAGGATTCGAACCTTCGAAGGCATAAGCCGGCAGATTTACAGTCTGCTCCCTTTGGCCGCTCGGGCACCGCCCCGATGTCTGGTGATTTCAGGCCCGCGCGCGAGGCACCGCCTGACGAAGCCGGAACCTATCACCCCGCGCGGCATTGTGTCAAGCTGCATGTTCGACCGGATGCGGTCGGGGTGCTGCGCATGCCGCCGGCGATTGCCGGGCGGCACCATGCGCGATGGTCCGCGCACGCAGCCCATGAGTACCCTGCATGCCCTACGCTCGCCGGACGGTGACGACCCAGTGGCCGGCACCGGCGTGTTCGACTGATTCCACCTCGTGGCCTTCGAGATCGAGTGATCTCGGCACATTTGAAGCCGATTCGCTGTTTCCGAGGTGTATTTTCAGCAGCTGTCCGCTCTCGAGCTTTTCGATTGCAAGCTTGCTTTTGACAAAGGTGTACGGGCACACCTCGTCTTCAAGGTTCAGCTCGTTGGCTTCCTTGTTGTCTGTCTGATTCGTATTCATGGCTATACCTCCGTACAGTGTGTTACCGGTCGCATGCCCTCAGTCAGCTATGAATGGACATGCGACGTTAGTCAGCGAACGCTTATGCGTCCGCTGCTTGTGCTCGTGCTGATGCTGATGCTCAGGCCCAGGTTCAGGTTCAGGCTCAGGTTCAGGCGTCGGTGTCTATCGGCGCATCCTCCCGGTTGCCCCACTCGGTCCACGACCCGTCGTACATGCGCGCGTCTTCGTGACCGAGCACGCGGAGGGCAACATAGCTGTGTGCTGCGCGGAACCCACCCTGGCACAGGGTCACTGTCTCTCCATCGTGGCCCTGCATGGCCTCTTCGTAGACAGCCGCGAGTTCTTCAAGCGGGCGGAATCGCACATCCCCCTCAGCGCGGTTATTCGTCCAGTCGAGGTTTACTGACCCGGGTATTCTTCCACCGCGCTCGGCGCGAACATCGTCGCCTGCGTATTCGGCCGGCGAGCGCGCGTCGAGAACGAGCACATCGTCGCTGTCAAAGTTATCCTGCACGTAATCAAAGTCCGCGAGGAGCTGCGGGCGTACGTTTGCCTCGAAATCACCCCGTTGCGGCACCGCGATTTCCGTGGATACATCGAGTCCGGACTGCTCCCAGGCGGTCATTCCGCCGTCGAGAAGGTGAACCTGTTCGTGTCCGAGATACTCGAGCGCCCAGAAAAGCCTGCTCGACCACGTGCCGGCCCCGGCATCATATACGACAACCGGTGTATCATGCGAGACGCCGAGCTCAGCAAGGTCCGCCGCTACGGTGTCCGGGTCGGGAAGCATCGCGGACACGCCGTCGACCTCGGTTGCGATCACCTCGCGTTCCACAAACGCCGAACCGGGAACATGTTCCTCGCTGAAGTCGTCAAAGTCGCGGCCTACGTCCAGGATGACAACCTCGTCGGCACGCTCCTGTACCCATTCCGGTGAAACGAGAATGTCTTCCGGTGCTGTCCGTTCGATTGAAGGAGTCAGTATTCCTGACGCGTACAATCCTGCCCCGCCGACGATCACGACCGCGGCGACTATTTTCTGTGTTTTCGTTATTGCCATGTAAGGCCTCCTCACTGTGTGTTTCATGCGATCTCCGGCCGGCTCTTCTGCCGCAGTCCCATGTATTCTTCTTTCAGGCCTGTTTACCTGACTCAACTCGATAGATAATCCCCGTCATTACCCAGCAACCGAGGATAATGAAGCCTGTGCTCAACAGAGCGGTCAGCCCGAGTGTGGACACGCCGGTTATGCTGTGGCCGATGTTGCATCCACCGGCGACAGATGCTCCGACGCCCATGGTCAGTCCGCCGCCGAACTGCCGCACGAAGCGGCGCGGGTCCGGCATCCGAAGGATCGCTTCTCCCGCGGCTTTCGCCGCGAGAAATGCGCCGAACGGAACGCCGAGCACCATGAACGACGCCACGCTCAAGCCGGAGGTATCGCCCCCGACGAGAAAGCGTGTAAGCGCCACCGTCGGCTGGGTGAACGACAGTCCGAACTGCCTGCCCTGCATTGCCGACAGGAGCCATGCGGCAAAGGCGAGCACACCCACGGCAAGACCGGTCTTCTGCCATGTCCAGCCGATGAGAAACCGCTGCTTCGGTGCCTTCCAAAGCCATGCAGCGGCGGCACCTGCAAGCGCGAGGAGTACGACCCATCGAACGACCGGTGACTCGACCCCGAGCACGTTAAACAGGCTTGCTTCGCCGGCCTCGAACTCGAGTACCGGCGCACGGGCGCTGTCCTGCAGGCCGACAAGCGCACCGCCGTCTATTAACGCCGTACCGATGACGAACCCGATAAGCGCTGCCATGGACCCGAGCATTCCGCGTCCGCAGCGGTAGTAGGTGCCGCTTGCACAGCCGCCTGCCATGACCATTCCCAGGCCGAAAATGAAGCCGCCGAGAATCGCCGCCGGCCAGAAGAAGGGCGCTACATTCGGCTCGACGATCCCCAAGTCCGTAACAAGGCGTACCCCGAGGACATTAATAATGAGTACGAGTACCCATGCCCGTACGAGGCTTCTGTCCTTTTCCAGGTAGAAGCTTCTAAATGCCGTATTCATGCAGTAGCCGCCGCGCTGAAGCGCGTAGCCGAGTAGCAATCCCAGTGCAATCGCTGCCGTTGTCAGCATTGTTTCCTCTCCCGTTTCAATTTCACTCAGAAGCAGGCAAAGTTCCCGTCTGTTCTTATTGCGTAGGAAGCCGCAAGGTCGATGTCATCCGCCGGCGCCGCGGGTCTTTCGGCGTCCGCCTCGCCGGCCGCCGCAATCCGACCGACTTCCCGAAGTCCGAGGTCCTGCGGGTCGACTTTGACAACCTCGCCGTCGTCGGTGAACAGCACGATTGCTCCGGTTCCCGAGCTCACCGCGGCGACAATGCGCTCACCGGCTATTTCTGTGAACTGCGCCAGTTCGAGCCGGCCGGCGGCTTCCGACGTTTCACGTTCGAGATCGGAAACCGCCACGCGCACAAGCGCCGCCTCGCCGTCGGAGACAAATACCGCATGTCCCGATCCACCGAGTCCCGGTTCGTGTGAAACGGCCGCTACCGGCGCATGTCCTGCGGAAACCGTAATCCCGCTTTCGGCAGCGGTCGTTTCCGCCTCGTCGACGGCGAAGACACGGCCGTCTCCGGCGACTCCCCACAGGAGGGAATGGTCGTCGGAGAAGCGCATGCCTTCGGCGAGCGATCCGGGCGAGACGTCGCCGAGGCGTTGCCCGTTCTGGGCGAAAAAGACCGCAATCTCTCCCTCCCTGGTGGCCCGGTACACGCGGGTGGCGCGCCGATTGCGGTGCACCGGTCCACGGGTTCCATCCGCTTCAATTGTGAGCCGATGGGTGAGCTCGCGCATCTCGTGGCGATAGACATCGATCTCGGCGCTGTCCTGCCAGGTAATAAAGAGTGTCTGCCCGTTTTCAGAGAACTGCAGGTACTCCGGGTTCCGGCGCCGGCCTTCGGGCGGCTCAACCGATGCTTCGTGTTCGAGCGTCTCGGAGGCGAATATGTCGATTTCAGGACGGCCCTCGTAGGTTACCCAGACCGAGACACCGCCCGGGGTCGGCTCGATCGTACGGGCCCGCGCGGGAAGTTCAATTTCCGCCTGTGGTTCCGCGCCGTTTCCGGAGAACAGGGATCGGCCCTCAAATGAATGAAGTGTCCGTCGGTCGTTGCTGACCGTGATGATCCCGTGCTCGTCCGGCTCATCGCCGAAACCGCGGCCGCCTGTCGAACCGTAGGCATTGTCTCGTAAAGTCTGTTCAGAAGCTGCTCCCGGAGCGAGCGATCCTTCGTACACGCCGTACGCGAGAACTCCCGCCACCACAATTACCGATGCGGCAAGAATTGTCTGTGTGATGTATCGCCACATGCTTTCTTCCTCCGTGCGGCATCCTCACCTGCCCACTTTGGTATAGTTTAGTTACCCAATTGACTTACTCAACTGCGAGAGATAGTATTGTAATCACATTGAATTAGTCAAGTACGACAGGAGAAGAAATTGTATGAGCAAGGAAATGAATGGACAGCTGCTTGTTTCGCCGGAAGCGCTCGCGGAACACATCAATCTAGAATCCGAACGTGCTGACGACCTGCTCGTGGTCGACACCCGGGGTAACCGCGAGTTTAACGAGGGACACATTCCGGGGGCCGTTAATCTTCCTTCGGGGGACCTGTTTGACGCGCAGAGTGTCGGCTCGGACCTGCTTTCGAAAGAGGCGATTGAACGCAGGGTTCAGGAGGCGGGAATCGATAACGATACCCGGCTTGTTTTCTACGACGAATCGGGGCTCGTGCCGTCGGCACGGGTGTTCTGGGTGCTTGAAAACTTCGGGCGCGGCAATATGGCGCTTTTAGACGGAGGATTTCCTGTGTGGACATCGCTCGGCTTGCCGGTGACTACGAACGCTGCACCGCCTGTTCGCGGCACGTTCCGGGCCACGACCGAGGGCGCTGCCTTCGCGACACGCGAGGATGTTCTCTCGGCACTTGAGCGGGATGACACGGTGCTTGTCGACACGAGAACTCCCGCCGAGTATACCGGTGAGGCCGGCATACACACCCGTACCGGCCACATTCCCGGCGCGGTGAATGTTGACTGGCAACAGCATATCGCCGATCTGTTCGAGCCGCGGCTTCTCGAGCCCGAGAAACTCAGAGCTCTGTACGAGGAGGCAGGGGTCACCTCCGACCGCGAAGTTATTACCTACTGTCGCACCGCATCCCGCTCGTCGCACACCTACTTCGTGCTGCGGTTGCTCGGTTACCGGCGCGTGTCCAACTACAGCGGGTCGTGGACCGAGTGGAATGTGGACGAAAGTCTGCCGGTCGCCACCGGGAATGAACCGTGAGCCACCGCGCAGTGCAGGTGCAGGCGCGGGCGCAGGTGCAGGCGCGGGCGCAGGCGCATGTGCAGGATCGCAAGCCGGCCGGGGCGCGAGCATGATTTTCCGACGAAAGTCCGGGGAACACAAGCATATACATGACGCCGGCTGAGCGAGTGGGAAAAACATCGACCTATACAAATTTCCTATTGACCTTGAGGGCGAATCGTGAACTAGTGAGCGCCAATCGCAAACCGGAGTTACATTTATTTCACACACAACAAACGCTAATATCAGAAATGTCGCGATAATCGCGCATGTCGATCACGGAAAGACCACCTTAGTCGACGCAATGTTCCGC
>CAZMEV010000087.1:11352-12991 GCA_964565375.1 uncultured Spirochaetaceae bacterium | reverse complement strand
TTTTTACTTACCCAACCGAAGACTTACTTACCCAACCGAAGACTTACTTGCGCAACCGACGACTGAGCGTACTTTGCGATACGCCGAGCAGACGAGCTGCAGCGGTCTGACTTCCTTCGGCTCGCTCAAACGCCTTTTCGATCAGATAATCCTCGACCTCTCGGAGTGTAGGAAAACGCGACCCGAGACATATCGGATCACACTCGTCGCGGGCCGCTGTCCTGCTGCTCCCGGCGTTATCGGTGCTCAGGACAGGCTCGCTCCCGGCTCGTCCTGTGTCAGCATGATTCCTGTCAAAGGCAGCACCCGGCGCTTCGCTACCGGGCGAACCTGTCGGAAACCGCTTTCCTTCAGAAAGATCGCCGATCAAGCGCCCGATCTGCTGTTCAATCGAGGAGACAGCAAGAGTCGAATCGCTTGAAAGACTCACTGCATCGTACATCAGTGACTGAAGTTCACGCACATTACCGGGAAACTCGTAGTCAGCCAGCGCTTCATACACCATCGGCGGAACGACGGGTACCGGTTTCCCCAACTCCTTTGCGGCAAGGGCTACGAAGTAATCGACAAGCAACGGAACATCGTCTTTTCGTTCGCGCAACGGCGGAATGCGCACCGCGTGAGCAAGCAGCCGGTAGTAGAGATCACGGCGGAATGTGCCGTCCTGCTGACGTTGCTCAAGATCCGCGTTTGTAGCTGCGACAATACGAACGCGCGCCTTTCGAGGCACATCCGAGCCAAGCGGATAGTATTCTTCCTCCTGAAGCAGGCGAAGCAGCTTCAACTGCGCATTTACCGCCATATCTCCGATTTCGTCGAGAAATAGGGTGCCATCGGTAGCCTGTTCGATAAGTCCATGACGGCCGCTTGCAGCGCCGGTATACGCTCCCCGCGTGTGCCCGAACAGCGTATCGCTTACCATGGTCTCATCGAGGCCGCTTACATTCACCGCAACAAATCGTCCCGATCTTCCGCTTACGCGGTGCACCGCTCGCGCAACAAGCTCTTTGCCGCTCCCGCTTTCTCCGGTAATCAGCACGCTCTTCGGCGATGCGGAAATCGCCTCGATGTATGCGAACATCCGGTACATCGCCGGATCCGAGGTTACGATATCCTCGAACGCCTCCGGCTTGGACAACTCGACGGCGCCAACGCGTACCGAGAGGGTATTTACTTCCGCCTCGAGTTCACGGATACGAAGCGCATGACGAACTGCAGTTAAAAGGCGTGCCTGATCAACCGGCTTCGAGAGAAAATCGAACGCACCGTGCTTCATGCATTCGACTGCGGTATCCACATCATCATTTACGGTTATGACGATGGTGGTAACCTGCGGGGCTTCTTCGTTAATGCGGGAGAGGAGTTCGAGCCCGCCTACATGGGGCATATTCAGGTCAAGAAGCACAAGCGATGCAGAGTGTGAAGCGAGACTGTTAAGCGCCTCGCGGCTGTCGGTGCAGACAAGGGGCCGGCCGAGACCCGCCTCCTCGATCTGAACCGAGTATACCTCCGCGGTCAGCTCGTCATCGTCAACGATTAACACCCTCGCTGCTTCGTCACTCATTCCCGCTCCCCGTCTGCTCCGGCCGGCAAGAGACTTCCGGCCGGCAAGAGACTTCCGGCCGGCAAGAGACTTCCG
>CAZMEV010000087.1:3236-11252 GCA_964565375.1 uncultured Spirochaetaceae bacterium | reverse complement strand
GGCCGGCAAGAGACTTCCGGCCGGCAAGAGACTTCCGGCCGGCAAGAGACTTCCGGCCGGCAAGAGACTTCCGACCGGCAAGAGGCCGCCCCGTCGAGCCTGCAGAAGGCCGGCTGCCGGCACTTAGATTGCCACCCGCTCGTGACTGCGATACAGCTGATCACGCGTGTGGCGCACGTTCTCGTCCTTGATGTAGTCATCAAAGCGCATAAGCCTGTCGATGACCCCGTTCGGCGTAATTTCAATAATGCGATTGGCGATACTGTCGACGAACTGGTGGTCGTGCGAAGTAAAGAGGATCACCCCGTTGAAGTCGATGAGGCCATTGTTCAGCGCCTGAATGCTCTCGAGATCAAGATGGTTCGTCGGGTCATCCATGATAAGGGTGTTCGGTGACTCGAGCATCATCTTGGCAAGAAGTACACGAACCCGTTCTCCCCCGCTCAGGACATCCATAGGCTTGAGCGCGTCATCTCCCGAGAAGAGCATCCGGCCGAGGAAACCCCGGACGTAGCTCGGATCGCCTTCCGGGGCAAACTCCCGCAGCCAGTCGACAATGTTCGTCTTTCCATGCACAACCCTCGCCGCCTCGTTCGGGAAATAGCTCGGGGAAATCGTGACCCCCCACTGGTACGTTCCCGAATCGGGCTCGCGCTCTCCGGATATAATATCAAACAACATGGATGCGCGCGATGTCTGCGACCCCACGAACGCGATTTTGTCTCCGCGGTTGACCGTGAGCGAGAAATCTTCAAGAAGGGTCTCCCCCTCGAAAGTAGCCGTCAGACTGTTCACGGTAAGCACGTTCTTGCCGGGCTCGCGCTCCGGCTTGAAAGCAACGTAGGGAAACCGCCTTGAGCTCTGCGGCAGATCGTCGAGCTCGAGCTGCTCGAGCTGTTTCTTCCGCGCGGTTGCCTGCTTCGCCTTGGACGCGTTGCTCGAAAAGCGCTGAATAAACGACTTGAGCTCGGCGGCCTTGTCTTCGGCGCGTTTTTTCTCATCGCGACGCTGCCGGGCGGCAAGTTGACTCGCGTGGTACCAGAAGTCGTAGTTGCCGACATACAGCCGGATCCGGCCGAAGTCTATATCAGCGATGTGCGTACACACGCGGTTGAGGAAGTGCCGGTCGTGCGAGACAACGATCACCGTATTCTCGAACCGGTACAGAAAGTCCTCCAGCCAGCTGATGCTTTCGAGGTCGAGGTTGTTCGTCGGCTCGTCGAGAAGCAGAATATCCGGATTGCCGAAGAGTGCCTGTGCGAGAAGCACACGAACTTTCTGCGGACCCTCCAGCTCGGACATCCGCTTTGAGTGAAAACTCTCATCAAGCCCCAGACCATCGAGCAGGCTTCCCGCTTCGGCTTCAGCTTCCCATCCGCCGAGCTCGGCGAACTCACCTTCGAGCTCGCTTGCACGCATCCCGTCTTCCTCGGAAAAATCTTCCTTGGCGTAGATCGCGTCCCGCTCAGCCTGGACCGCGTACAGTTTTTCGTGCCCCATGAGCACGGTTTCAAGCACCTCGTACTCGTCAAATGCATTCTGATCCTGACGCAGCACGGCCATGCGTTCGTCGGCCGGTTTATGCACCGTTCCGGTGTCCGGTTCGAGATCCCCGGAGAGAATGCGCAGAAATGTTGATTTTCCGGCACCGTTGGCCCCGATCAGGCCGTAACAGTTGCCGGGTTGAAATTTAAGGTTTACGTCCTTGAACAGCGGACTACCGCCGAACGAAAGAGTGACATCCGATACTGTGAGCAATGAATCCTCCTGACGCCTCAAGCGGTCTTAACCACCGTCGACGCACCAACTTAGGCAGGTACCGTATATTCTCACGTTCTCCGCCGGCGCTTCAAGTACCGCCTCGCCAGCCGGATATAGCGTCTGTCCCGCGCACGCACGCGCCGCCTCCCGAACGAGCGCGACAGGGCAAGCTGTGCAATCCGGTTTACATGGCAGCTTCGAAGCGGCACCTCCGGGTTTCCTGCACACTCCCGCGCCCAGACTCGCCAGCCCGTCAGACGCGGATCAGGTGTCCCGGCCGGACAGCGCCGTATAAGCCTCAGGAGATCCTTCGACAGCGGCCCGGCCTTACGGTGTGCCCGGGCTCTTTTCTGTAAGGTTGATGTTCCCACCCACGCCGCCGCACCCATGGCCACGACACTGAGCACCACAGCAATGCGTCGCCCGTAGCCGGCAACAACGCCAGCTACCCACGCCGAGAGCCCCGCTTCCGCGTTACTCTCGACGCCGAGCATATGCTCGAGCTGTCGCCGCGTCCGGCTGTCGTCGGCAATCTCGACACTCCGCGCCGCAACGCGGTCCCGCGCCCCGGCCGCCCGGTCTTCGGCAAGCATCGGCGGGGTTGCTTCGACGGTGTGCCAGCGTCCCTCTACGAACACCTCGCTCCAGGCGTGCGCCTGCAGACCCGTTACCGTCCCGGCTCCCGACTCATCCGTTCGTGTTCGGTAGCCGGTAACATAGCGCGCGGGAAGTCCGGCCGCACGGGCAAGCACCGTAAAACTCGTGGCAAACTGCACACAGTAGCCCTTCCGCGTTTCAAGAAAGCCGGCAACGAAGTCCTCGTGCCCGGTTTCCGGTGGGCTGAGCGTATACACCGCATCGCGGGTAAGCTCTCTGCGGATACGGCTGATACGCTCATCCGCATCCTCAGGGCGACCAGGCCCGCGTCCGAGCGCTTTCACCTCTTCCGGGAGATTATCCGGCAGTTGAAGGTACCGCTCGGGCTCGGACAGGCTGCCTGCACGCCCGTTTTCGCGAGCGTCGCGATCGGAACCTTCCCGAGCCTCGTACAGCCGCAGCTGCGTACCCCGGACCAGCGGTCGCTCCGGCACGAACCCGGTATCAGTGCTGTACCGCCGCCACTCTGCCGAAGGTTCGGCTTCGACGCGAACGGTATCGAGCGTATGCGCTGCTTCGCCGACAAAGTCGGAAACCACCTGAAGCCGGATAGCGGCCCGCTCTTCATTTCCCGCGGCGGGGGGTGAAGCATTTCGGGCCTCGCCATAGGGTGAAAAATGGCGGGCCTCCTCGGCCCCGGCATCCGGGTGGTGGTCCGATACCCTCTCATCGAATTCCCACGAGCTGCCGTCATACGTGGTGAACACCTCCGTCCTGAAGTAGATCGCGCGCGAAGGCGGACCTTCAACGGTGTAGAGGTGTGCACCGGAAAGCAGCGGTGTTCCGCCGAGCCGGCGGGAATCGAGCCTGTGACCATAACCTGGAACGTCGGCTACAAGGGGGAACCGCGGCGCCACCTCGAGAATTGCCGCACGCAACCCCGGCGCAAGAACGCGGTCCACGAAACCGCTGCCGGCGGGCTCAACATTCGGTCCTGCGACGAGAGCCCCGAGGGAGGCGGCAAACACAACCACAATGCTTCGCCGGTCGATATTCCGGGCCAGCGCGAGAGCAAGAAGTACCGCCCCCGGCGCGAGCAGGACCCCGATCCCGGACACAAGCGAAGCCACGATTAATGCCCACGCACCAAGCGAGGCGAGTGCTGTACGCGTGCGGACACCGAGCATGGACACAGTTGCCGCGGCAAACAGGGTACTGAAGAGCACAAACACGAAGGAAACAGCGCCCGCCGGCTCACCGTCGGCAGCGAGGTCAAGCCAGATCAGGTACGCACCGAGCGGGACTACCACCGCCTGGGCAACGAGCCCGAACACCGCTGCCCCGAGAAAAACGCAGGAGATAATCCGCAGGGCGCCACGAGACCGTCGAAGACCCTCCACCGAAAACACCACGATAATACCGGCCGCGACAGCAAGCAGAACCGGGCCGCTTGCCGAAAGCCACGTATGGACACCGGCTGCAACGGCCGATACAGCGAGCAGTTTCAGCAGCCACACCATTCCGGCGGCTGCAATGGTGCGCATTGACTGCGGCCTCAACCTCCCGTGGTGCATTACACCTTCCCCTCATGCGTAAGCTCGTCCGCGCTCGAGAGAGCAAGACAGAAACGACCCCGGGACCGCGCTTCTACGGCAAGGCGCTCTATCTGTCCCCGTTCACGGGCAGTCATTCCGGACGTATTAAACACCGCCCCGAGCGGGACCTGCTGCACGTCCGCGGAGAGTTCCTCAATAAGCGTACTGTCAGGCTCATGCGTGACACAGACAATCGGCGTTTCCGCCCCCGGTTCCACCGCACGGGCATACTCGAGGGGGCCGAGCCCGGCACGGAAGAACACGCCGACCGACCGCTTCACGAACGCCTCGAGCGTTTCGACCGATTCAAGCTCCACGGGGTCCACGCCGCCGCCCTCGATGCGGGCGGGAACCCGGTCGCGCACACATCCGACTGCCAGCGAAACCGCTGTCTCAATTGACACGTCCTCGACACGACCATCGCTTGCTTCCCCCGATCGGCCCGCCGGCCTTGTATCAAGAACAATGCGCAGCCGCTCCTCCACCGCGCTGTCGAAGGTGCGAAGCAGGGGAAATCCCCGGGCTGCGCTGTGCGCATGGGCAAGCCGTCGCACGTCCATGCCCTCACGGTATTCCACAAGTTCCCGGAACAGACTTACATCCTCCTGCCCCGCTCCACCTTCGCGTTCGGCTCCCGGCATATCCCGGACCGGACGGGCGAAATCGCTCCTCGGCTCGAGAATCCTCGGCGCCACGTAGAAGGTCCGGTGCCAGACGGCCAGGCGCACCGAAATCAGTCCCAGCGGATCGGTTACGCAAAGGTCGGCAAGGCCGAGCTCATACACCCCGCGAATCTCGCAGAGCAGGGTGCGCTCGAGGCGAACAGACGCACCCGCCCGCGGAAAAACATCAACCTCATAAAATCCCTGCAGGGCTGCGCCAAGCACCAGCGTAACAGTGACGCGACATGCCGGAAGCACCGATTCGTTCTTTATCGAGAGGACATAGTCGACGCGTGAACCCTTGGCCGGGTGATCGTTGGAGAACTCCTGACTATAGCGAAGATATGCGGCGGTTACCGCAAGCCACAGGATCGATATCCCGGGAGCGAACCAGAGCCCGAGACGAAGTATCTGAAGTCCGCCTCCAAGATACCTGCCACCGAGCCCGACGACGACAAGGAACAGCAGCCAGGTTCCGAATCGCCATGGGTCGATGCTGACAGGCAGGGCGCTGCGCACGGGAGTTACTCCTATACCGTTCCGGACGGCATGGGCAGGCGGGAAAGAATATCCGACAGCACCGATGAGGTGGATTTCTGCTCCATGCGCGCTTCGGCGGAAAGTTGAAGTCTGTGCGCGAGAACCGGTTCGACAAGCTCCCGGATATCCTCCGGCTCTACATAGTCCCTGCCGCACAGAAGCGCCCGGGCCCTCGCGGCGTGCTGCAGATGCATGGTCGCACGCGGGCTTGCCCCGAGCCGCAGCGCTCCGGCACGCCGCGTGCGCGAAGCAATCGTAATAAGATAATCGACAAGCTGCCCGCCGACATGCACGGCATCGATAGTCCTCCGCAGCTGTGCAACATCCTCAGGTCCGCACACCGGCGACAGCGAGGGTCGACTCGAGACGGAAGACATCATGAGTATCTCGCGCTCATGATCGCCGGAGGGATACCCCAGGGATATGCGCATCCCGAAACGGTCGAGCTGGGCCTCGGGCAGGCCGAACGTCCCCGCGAAGGTCTGCGGATTCTCGGTGGCAATCACGAAGAAGGGATCGGGAAGCTCGTGCGTCCGGTCATCGACCGTGACACGGCCTTCCTGCATGGCTTCGAGCAGAGCAGCCTGGGTCCGCGTCGAGGCGCGGTTGAGTTCATCGGCAAGCAGGAACTGGTGCATTACCGCTCCTGCGCGGAAACGGAACTCCTTCCGCCCGCTGTCCCAGATGTACATACCGGTAATATCACCGGGAAGCAGATCCGGGGTGCACTGAATCCGGCCGAAGTCCATGCCGGTTGCTTCGGCAAGGCTGCGGGCAAGCGTGGTCTTGCCGACACCGGGAATATCCTCCACGAGCAGATGGAGGCCGGAAAAAAGGCAGAGCGTTGCCCGATCGATCGTCTCGTCCGGGCCGACAAACACCTCCCGCACAGCGCTTTTGACACGGTCCGCAAGCCTTGCCGCTTTTCCGCAGACCTCCGAAGGATCGGGCCGGGATGGCGAGCCCGGCGGTGTGCACGTTCCGGCATGTGCTCCGGATTGTGCCGGTTTCTGTGACCGTGATCCCGGCGGAGATTGTGGTTCCGTCCCGGATTGTGGTCCATCGCTGGATTCACTACCCGCGTTGGATCGTGGTCCCGTCCGGGATTGTCCAGCGTTTTGTCCGTCCGTTGCAGAGGATTCATCCATTGGCTACATTGTACCCTCCAGGACGACATGATTCTATATTTTTTACGACACGGCGAAAGCCAGAATAATATTCTCGACAGCTCAGGCGACCGGAACGCCACGCGAAAGTCGGAGCCTGATCTTACCGACCACGGAGTAAAGCAGGCAGAACGCACCGCCGAGCTTTTTTCGCACTCGCAGGCCGGCGGTCGACCGGATCATGAGTACAATCCCTATCGCGGAAACGCCTTCGATATTACCCACATCTATGCAAGCCCTCATCTGCGCGCGCTTCGCACGGCTGCACCGGTGGCACAACGCCTTGACCTGCCGGTACACGTCTATGAGGATATTCACGAAGCTGGCGGAGTGGTGGAACACGACCGGGCCGCCGGCGTGTACCGCGGCGCGCCCGGATTGTCCCGGCAGGAGGCCGACAGGGTGTATGACCGGCTCCTTTTTCCAGACCATCTTTCGGAGAATGGCTGGTGGAATGGCAGACCGCTTGAGACCGAGGACGCGCGCGTGTCGCGAGCACGCAGAGTTCGCGAGCGCATGTTGGAGGCCCACGAACCGGACGACCGGGTTCTTCTCGTAAGTCATACGCACTTTCACGTGTACTTCATCTGTTCGGTTCTCGGACTGCCGTATCGCGACGGGTACTGGATCACCCTGAATAACTGTGCGTTAACGCGAATAGGCTTCGACAGACGCGGGGTGCGGATCGATTACATTAACAGGCAGGATCATCTGATCCCTGATCTGCTCGGCTGAGGCAGCACGGCATCGAGTGCGCGAGGGCAGGATTCCACTCGAGCACCATGAGCCGCACCGGCAGTCAATCGCGCTCTTTCCGAGCCACAACCGACAGCACAGAGGCAAGTCCGTCGTGTTTCGGCCCTTCCCGGATTATGCGTTCGGTGTGCGTAAGCCGCTCGATTGTGAACCCGGACAAACCTTGCCGTATTTCGTCTGCAGTAAACATCATTTCGGGTCTCGGGGGCCCGCCGCTTGTGTACCCCTTGTGCCGCTGATCAGGATGAAACCATTCACCGATAAGCGTTCCTCCCGTCCTGAGGGCTTCACGAATTGCAACGAAGATGTTGGGCTTACGATCCTCCGGCAGGTGAAACCATGTCGCAACGACAAGATCGAACCGCGAGGAAGGGCGCCACGTCAGTGCGTCTGCGCAGACAGCATTGACCGTGACTCCCTTGTCTGACGCAAGCCGTTGCGTTTTCTCGATACCTACCGCGGACATATCGACAGCGGTGACCTCAAAGCCGAGATCAGCAAGGTATACTGCATTGCGCCCTTCACCACAGGCAAGCTCAAGTGCTGTCGGTTTGCCTCCGTCGGCTCGCGTCGCCGTCAGGCGTGGATTCTCTTCGAGCACGGCAGCTACCCACTGATTCACATCGGTACCGTATATGTAATGGGAAGCTGCGTAGCGGTCATCCCACGTCATCGGGCGGTCTTTCGGGCTTGATTCGCTCATGATCGATCCACAGGTCTCTTCACACACTTGTGCCGGTGATTGGCGCTTAACGGCTCCCTGGTCGCACGCTGCTTCAACCGGCCCGGGTAGGAACTCAACATAGTGCGACGGACCGCCAAGGGGCAAGCACTATCATGCAGGCGCAAAAGTGCGCCGGATGTCTTTTTGATTTATTGACACTGTGTTCCCCCCGCTTCAAAGTTAGCCTCGTCTAGCTTCGCATCGTCTAGCTTCGC
>CAZMEV010000087.1:0-3136 GCA_964565375.1 uncultured Spirochaetaceae bacterium | reverse complement strand
TCGTCTAGCTTCGCATCGTCTAGCTTCGCCTCGTCTAGCAATGAGCGCCTTGTGAGCCAATAAGCGCCTGGCGAGCGCCGGAGGTATTGTGAGAATTATCGCGCCGTTTGTAGCAGCATTTGAACACTATTGCGCCGGCAACCGCTTCCTCTTTCACCTGTATTCGCTTCCCTATCGTGCGCTTGTAAAACGCGAACTCTCGCTTGCTGCAACTACGCCTTCCGACACGATTATGCATATCGGGTGCGGCTCACTTCCCTTTACTGCGGTACTCGCCGCGAGGCAATCGGGAGCACGGGTTATCGGCGTTGATTGCGATGCACACGCGGTTGAAAATGCCCGTAACATTGTAGATTTTCTGGGACTGTCCGGCAGCGGGCCGGGAGCCATAGACATTGTCTGTGCTGACGCAGCAACGGACCCGCTCCCACAGGCCAGTGTAATCCTTGTCGCACTGCAGGCCGGCCCGAAAGATGCGGTGTACGACAATATACGCCGGTCCATTCCGGATGCCGGAATGATCTTCCGCCTGCCTCGCGGGGGACTCGAAACCCAATACGGAACGCTCGACCCACGACGTCTACCGGATGGAGTGTGTCGGCATGCAATGCCTACATTCGATCGCTCGGAACTTCATTCGGGACCTGCCGGCTCAGCTGGACGCTCGAATTAGGAATTTGCTATGTTTGACACATGTCGGAAGCGAAGGAAACGAAAAAAGCAATTCTTGACCTTCAGGGTGGTACCTGCACGAGCTGCTCGATCGCGATCGAGCACTATGCCAGGCGTATTGACGGAATCGAGTTTATCGAAGTCGACCGCGGTGCCAGTGAGATTCACGTAGAATACACCGGGGACACGACCTGCCTCGACAAGATCCGGGAGTGGGTACAACGGATCGGGTACGACGCCTGGATTCGTGACGCGGATGCAGGCCAGCCTGTTTCGAAGTAAGACGGCATACTCACGACGACACGGTTTGCAGTCGGGCCTGCTCCAGCTCCGCCAGCCGGTGATTCACACGGGAGAGGCGCTGCGCAATCAAGCGAGCAAGGAACACGCCATAGTGTGGCTTTTCCTTGATTACCGACACGAATCGCTGCTTATCGATCGTAACAAGGGTGCTCGGCTTCGCGGCCACAACGTCGGCGCTTCGACGACTGTTGAGAAGAAACGACATTTCTCCAAGAAATATATCGTCCGGTGTCAAACTGCCGATTTTGTGGTTGGCCGAGTAGATGTTAAAAGCGCCTGAGACAATGTAATACAGGTAGTCGCTCTCTTCGCCCTCGCGGAAGACCACTTCTCCTTCCTCAAACATTCGTTCGTTGCTTTCAGCGAAAAGTTCAGGCACCACGTTTGCTTCTTCCTGCGAATGTGGAAACTCGAATGAGACCTCGTTTCCCTTGTCATTGTAGGAGAGGTTTTCGACGTAGGCATTCGTCATGCGAAGCCCGTGTCCGTGCCGTTCCAGATTAGGAGTATCGTCTTCCATACGGGATTTCCAGTCGAACCCGGGACCCTCGTCGCTTATCGTATAGTAGCTGCGATCCTGATCGATCCGGTAACTGAAATATACCCTGCGCGCGCGAATTGCAGGATCCTTTCTCTTCTCGCGAACCAGGTCAAGGATATCGTACCCCTGATGTAACCATCGATTTTTCTCTTCGTACGAAATCGCGCAATTGCCGTGCTCGATAGCGTTCATCAGGAGTTCGAAGAGGGCCAGATGCAGCTGATCACGCCCCTCACGGTCAATATAGTTCAGATTGAACAGGTAATTGGTAATCAGATTAGCATACGCACCGGCGTTGTAGGGATCGTTATCCATGACAAAGGAACCGGAAATGCTTCGCAAAAGATAGCTCTGCAGATCACGCTGAAAGAGAATCTGCCGGTTCTGTATGAGAATACGCAGGACACGGGAAAAGCTTGCGACAAACTCTCCGCGACGTATGAGGCTTATCACATTCGAGCCGGTGAGCAGCTTCTGGATTTCCGGTAACTCGGACCGCCGCACTATGCCGATCAACCCTCCGTAATGCAGCCATGGGTCGCTGCGGATGGTTGCAAGAATGGCCTCGGCATCCACGACCGGATCCGAAAAGTTTATTACGGTGACTTCAGGAAGATCATATCGAAGCGACTCCAGGAAATCTTCAGTACTCCGAAAGAAGGCTGGAGTGAAGACTTCGTTGAAGCGGCGGCATATCTTCGCGACCCGATCATTAATATGAGGGTCGCTCGATAGAACTGGTAATCTGCGCATACATCAAAATATATCGACCAGGAACTGGTAACGCCACCTTCAGGCGCGGAATTAAGTACCTTCCCCTGCAGATTAACAAGGTCGCAACTCGAACGTAACTGGAGTTTGAGGGGAATGGCAATCGAGTGTGCAGCGAGATGAAGATTTCAGAGGAGAGATTCCAGGCATCCGGCCTGCCCGTCGGGATGACGGCCAGCGCCGGTAACTGGAAATTGCGGCAGGATTACTGCTTCGCGTAGTACTCGATAACGAGCTGTTCATCCGCAATAGTCGGAATAACGTCACGACTCGGATTAACAGTAACGCTTGCCGTCATGTCATCCCGGCTCACCGATAACCACGGAGGAACCGGAGTAGCACTGTTGTCAGCCATTAGGCGACGCACAAGGTCCTGAGTCACCTTGCGCTCACGTACTCCGATTGTGTCGCCAGGGCGCACGAGCGCACTCGGGATGGTGACCTTTCGACCGTTGTGGAGAATATGCCCGTGACTGACAAGCTGGCGGGCCTGTGCACGGCTACCGGCCATTCCAATGCGATATACAACATTGTCGAGCCTTCGCTCAAGCAGCTGCAGCATATTATCGCCAGTGACGCCTTTCATGCGCTTGGCATGATAGAAGAGATTGCTGAACTGGCGCTCACTTAACCCGTAAGCGAACTTGAGCTTCTGCTTCTCGCCGAGCTGACGAGCGTATTCCGTCTGGCGAACCCGTTTCTTTTTCGGTTCACCGGGCGGTGCGGGCTTTCGCCGCAAGAGCTTGTCGTATTTCTGGTTTCCGTAAATGTTTACGCCAAAGCGTCGGACGATCTTGCCTTTCGCTTTCGTGTTTCTCGCCATGTGTCCATTAACTCCTGTCGATCGTG
>CAZMEV010000086.1:1291-13125 GCA_964565375.1 uncultured Spirochaetaceae bacterium | reverse complement strand
GGCTGAGCAGAGCGTCAGCCGGGCTCATGCTCCGGCAGCATCATGCCGGGCGCGGCCCGAACACCGCAGTTCCGGGCCTCACCTGCGTACTGCCTTCCTCAATTGCGATTTCCAGATCACCGCTCATCCCCATGGAAAGCGTATCCCAGTGATCCGGACTGTATCGCTCCCCGATCCATTCGAACCAGCGTCGAAGTGCCACAAAGGAGGTACGAATCGCGTCACGGTCTTCGATAAAAGGCGCAATAGTCATTACACCGCGAGCTCGAAGATTCTTGTGGCCAAGCAGTTGTTCAATCACACCGGATATTGCCGTCTCATCTTCGGACATACCGAACTTGCTTGCCTCACCGGATGTATTTATCTGTACAAGCACATCCAACGGAAGAACGGCCCGCTTCGCGAGGGCGTCGACCGTCTCGATCTTGTCGATACTGGCTACCGCGTCCACGCGGTCTACCACCTTTCGGACCTTGTTACTCTGCAGGTGACCTACCAGGCTCAAACGCACCGAGTTGCGCTCGGGCACGTGGACTCCGGCGGGCATATCGGGTGAGAGAATCAGCGCTGCTTCATTGGCCTGCGAACGGGCAGACCACTTGGAGGTAATTTCCTGCACCCTGTTTTCCCCGAACGACCTGGCGCCGGCTGCCATGACCTCGCGAATCTCGGCTGCCGAGCGCGTTTTCGTAATGACCATGATTTCCACGTCATCCGGATCGCGATGTACCCGTCGGCACGCATTGCTTACCTGCTCGCATACGCCGGCATAGCGTTGTCTGATTGAATCTTCCTGTACTGTGTTGCTCACTGAACCTAATTTACCACGAGGCGGCACTTCGACAACAGCGGTTCCATCCGCACGACCACCGGCGGTTACACAGCGTAAACCCACTGCAACAATGGCTGTATCAACATGCAATACCCGGCCAGGTTCATCAAGCGCAATGCCGCGCAGCACTGCTGCCGCATAAATCACTGAAAAAAGGCATTGACCAAGGTGAAGGCGCGGCGATAGCTTACCACCCATACCTACCACATACGAGGAAGAACTGAATACATGAACGGAACGAGCTGGTCGGAACGACAGAGCAGCGATTGGCGAACGAAGGTCGGCCTCGCAGAAATGCTCAAGGGCGGCGTCATTATGGACGTGGTTAACCCGGAAGAAGCGAAAATCGCGGCGGATGCGGGCGCTCAGGCGGTCATGGCGCTTGAGCGAGTTCCAGCCGACATTCGCGCCCACGGCGGCGTCGCTCGAATGAGCGATCCACGCATGATCGAAGGTATTCAGAATGCCGTTACGATCCCCGTCATGGCCAAATGCCGAATTGGACACTTCGTTGAGGCACAGATCCTGCAAAGTCTTGGTGTGGATTTCATAGATGAAAGCGAAGTGCTTACCCCGGCCGACGATCAGTTCCACGTCGACAAGGAGCCGTTCAAGGTTCCGTTTGTATGCGGATGCCGTAATCTCGGTGAAGCGCTCCGCCGCATCGGTGAAGGTGCGGCGATGATTCGCACGAAGGGTGAAGCCGGTACCGGGGACGTTGTTGAGGCCGTTCGGCATCTGCGCACAGTAATAGACGAAATCAGCAGGATCTCCGCATTGCCGAAGGAAGAACTCATGAGTGTGGCCCGCGACCTTGGAGCACCATATGACCTTGTCCTCGAAGTAGCTCGCCGCAGAACGCTGCCTGTTCCCAACTTTTCGGCGGGAGGTGTAGCTACGCCGGCGGATGCGGCATTCATGATGCAACTCGGCGCCGAGGCAGTCTTTGTCGGCAGCGGTATCTTTAAGAGCGGAGATCCCGAACGTCGTGCCAGGGCAATTGTCGAAGCGGTGGCCTTCTATAACGACCCCGATAAGCTCGCAAAGATCAGTGAGAACCTTGGAGATGCGATGAGCGGACAATCCTCGGCAGCAATGGACGAGGAACATCGACTGGCCGGACGAGGCTGGTAGATCCGGAAATCGGTCGGAGTGGGAATCGTATGCGTACGGGCGTATTGTCGCTGCAAGGCGACTTTGCCAGACATCGATCTATACTCCTGCAGGCGGGAGTGGATGCAGTAGAGGTGCGCACGCCTCAGCAACTCGCTGAGGTGGATGCACTCATTATCCCCGGTGGTGAGAGCACCACGATCGGAATGCTGTGTGAACGATTCGGTCTGCTCCAGGAAATCACAGAACGTATAGGTAACGGTATGCCGGTATTCGGAACATGTGCCGGCGCTATTCTCCTTGCCGAACACATTGAGGAAAGTAATCAGCCGCGAATCGGCGGCCTGCCGGTACGGATTCGCCGGAACGCGTATGGTCGTCAGAAGGAGAGTTTTCAACGGGGTCTGTCATTGACCCCCGAGTTTGCCAGGGAAACCGCACTGGCGACCGGTGAAGACGACGGGGGCGAGACGTTCCTTGGAGTATTTATTCGGGCACCACGGATCGTGGATGTATCAGAAGATGTAGAGATACTTGCTCGCGCCGGTGACGAGCCCGTTCTTGTTCGAAAAGGTGCAATCTGGGCCGCTGCATTTCATCCCGAACTTACCGGAGACGCGCGGATTCACCAGACCTTCATCGCTCACGCAGTCAGCCTGACCGCTATGTCTCGCGCGTAAGATTGTATTCGAGAAGCTGCTCGAGCAACCCAACGCCAGTTTCGGGCATTCCCGCGAGTGATTCGCGAATCCGGGATCTGGTAGCCTCGGCATAGTCGTCAAGTATGCCGGAAACACGAGCCGGAACGCCGGTATCATGCATCGCATTCAACACCTTGGCGATATCGTCATCGGTCGGATTCTCCTTACCGAAGATTCCTGTCATCTGCGTTCTGGTGGCCTCATCCGCGAGTTCGAACAACGCAATGCGGTGCAGTGTTTTCTTGTCGGCGGCAATATCACTTCCGACCGTTTTTCCGATTCCCTCCGACGTGCCGAACAAACCGATTTCATCGTCCTTGATCTGAAAGACGATACCAAGTCCCTCACCTATTCGTCCGAGTACCGTCTGATCCTCAGCGGAAGCACCGGCGAGGATAGCCCCGCACATCAGTGGCAGTGAAAAGGTATAGCGTCCCGTCTTGAAACGATATACATCGATAACATCCTCTTCACTCACCGGTTTCGGTGATACACCGTGATACACGTCACCCATTTGCGCGATTCCCACTCGCACGATTTCCCGGGAAACGGCGGCGAGCAGGGGTTTACGATATCGTTCCGGAACCGACTCGTCGGCGATAAGTCCCGTGGCGAGAAAAATGGCAACGTCGCCGGCACAGATGCCCATGGACTCGCCAAAATGCAAATGATCGTGCATGCCCTCGTCACGGCCGAGTTCATCGTACTGTGCATACACCGACGGACTTCCACGACGAAGTCTATCACGGTCCATTATGTCATCGTGGATTAAGAGAAAGCTCTGAAGCAGCTCCATAACAGCAGCCATTCGCAGCAGAGCAGGATCACTATCGTCATGCCCATACAGTTCGGCGCCAAGGAAGACCAGACTGCCACGAATCATTTTTCCTCTGGTTGTAAAGTCAAGAAGACGTTCAACCAGATCACGCCCGAACCGCTGATCAGAGAGCAGATCATGGCATTCATGCCGGAGATAGTTGGTGAGATACTCGGCAATCGTAGATTTTCTTTTTTGCAGGTATTCGATCATCTGCTGGTCATCTCCACTGTTGACGGCAAAACTCTTGAAAACAAATTGCAACAGGCACTAAAGCGAAACCGCCGAGTAAGCATATCCCAATGAACCACATGCCAATCAAGAGAAGAGCGTATTCGCAAAGACGGTGCGGTAAATGCGTGGCCTCGTCGGCTTTACCTTTCGCTGATAGACAATAAAGGGGTCTTCTGCAATACGCTCTGCGGTCCAGTTGTACATGTCGCTCGCAGTTTTTACCGGAATCAGATAGCGCTTCGGAATAAACCGGTACCCCGCTTCAGCCTGCTCCTGCCAGTGTCGGTACCGAGTGACCTGAGCCCTGATAAACCGAACAAACTCTTCCTTATTGTCACGTGCCGTCGACTCATAAAGATCCGGAAGCGTCGTCTCTTCGGCGGGCAGATACTGTCTCCCGAGGCTGTTATCCTCGTCGATATCCCGAATAAAATTAATAAACTGCATAGCACGCCCCTGCATACGGGCCGCCGATAGCGCTTCTTCGGGTAATCCGAGAACGCGCGCCATGTACAGTCCGATAACCTCCGCCGAGCCATAGACATACTCGAGCGTCTCGTCGAGTGTTTCGTAGACCCCTTTCTTCAGGTCGAGCTCCATGGAATGCAGAAATGCGGTCGTCCATGCAGGATCGAAATCCCTTTTTGTAGCAAGTGAGACGAAAGAATCGATAATCTCATCTCCAGACGGACTTCCGGTAGCAATTCCCCGTTCGTAGCGCCGTCTGAACTCGTGGAACGATTCCGGGTCCGGAGGTATAGAATCGACAAAGTTATCGGCAACACGAACGAACGCATACAGTGCATAGACATCGCGACGAACTGCCGGCGGGAAGAATACGCTCGAGTTAAAATACGTTTTGCTTCCTCGTCGAAAGACGTCTTTCTGGACTCGCTTGACGTTCATGTCCACTCCTGCGTTACTGCTCCAGCCCTGATACTCGGGTATATGGAGATTGCCGAATACTCTGAAGCAGCACGCACATCCAGGAGCTCAGGAAACCAGCTGCGGATTCCCCGGCTGGAAGATCGCACGGCGAAGAATTGCTGCTTACAATAAGTGACGGCTATACTCATTTTATTACGGACGTTGAAAGTCACACCAATCCGTACGAATCATAATGCCTGCCGCCTCCAGAGTCACGAACACGTTCTCCGCTCGGGCAATCGAATCGCTTTCCGACTTTCCGGAGCGCTGCATGTGATAGCTGAGGGTGACAGTTGCAGATGACACTTACTGCACCGCCTGTTGAAACAATGAAACTCGAACGTCCGGAGCAAAACAATCCCCCGCCTACCTGTCACTGGTAGACATATCGAACCTGATCAGCCGATTACGGGTAATATAGCAAAGGCAACCGGCCGCGCATACCCAGGATTACAACATCAAGTGAATGGCTCGAAACAGTTCAAATTTGCGGCGAATATGGCGCTATCTAATAAATTTTGATTTTTTACCGTTCAATTATCGCCCTAATGCGTAACCAAAAGGCCTAACTTGCTTCAAATGAAGTTCAGTTTTTTGGCTTAATGCGGAATAAACGTATTATTTGCCTCAATTTTACGAATAATTTTTGAAATATTCGGCCATAACAATTGACACTTATCCAGTACATAGCCTAATTTAACCGAACCCAATAAGGAGCGTGCTATGAGTATTAATACGCGAACAGGTGCAGAAGCGATTGTCGACGTCATTCAGCAGGAAGGGGTCGAAAACATCTTCGGATATCCCGGTGGTGCGGCGATACCTATCTTTGACGCCCTCGTAGATTCACCGGTTGAGCTTATCTTAAGCAGACATGAACAGGGCGCCGCTCATATGGCCGACGGTTATGCACGGGCGACCGGGAAGCCGGGAGTGGTACTTGTGACGAGCGGCCCCGGTGCCACGAACACCATTACCGGCATTCTCACCGCGCAGATGGATTCGGTACCAATGGTGATTATCTGCGGCCAGCAGACCCGGAACAATCTTGGCCTCGATGCGTTTCAGGAGGCTGATGTATCCGGTATCAGTTATCCCATCGTAAAGCACAGCTACCTTGTAAAGGATCCGGAAGAAATTCCGCGCGTTGTCCGCGAGGCATTCCATCTCGCTCGGACCGGTCGCCCTGGCCCGGTGCTTATCGACGTGCCCAAGGACGTTTCAAGCGCACAGATAGCAGCCGACTATCATGGAGAACTTGATCTGCCCGGGTATTCAGTTCCGCAGGGATTCGATATGGATTCAGTCGAACGAGCTGCGGAGCTCCTTCACGAAGCGAAGCGCCCGGTGCTGCTCGTTGGACATGGTGCGGTCATTTCAGGCGCAGAGAAAGCGGTCAAGCACCTCGCGGAACGCCTCCAGGCGCCGGTTACCAACACCCTTCTCGGAAAGGGGTGCTTTCCCGAAACACATCCGTTGAGCCTCGGTTGGCTCGGCATGCACGGTACTGCGTATGCGAACAAGGCCGTCGAGAAATGTGATCTCATCATGAGCATCGGCTCGCGTTGGGACGACCGCATCGTTGGTCGTTACGAAACCTTCTGTCCGGATGCGGTAAAGATACACATAGATATTGACCCGGCCGAGTTCAATAAGACACTTCCGATGGACTGCACAATCCAGGGGGACGCCAGGCCGGTTGTTGAGGCACTTGCATCGATTGTGGAGCCGGGCGACACAAAAGAGTGGCTCGAACAAGTCAATAAATGGAAAAACGAGCACCCCTTGAAGTTTCGCAAAGGCGGCAAGCTCAAAGCGCAGCACGTGATCCAGGAGCTTTACGAACAAACGGAAGGAAAGGCGGTTATTACCACAGACGTCGGCCAGCACCAGATGTGGGCCGCCCAGTTCTATCTCATTGACCACCGCTTTCACTGGATCAGCTCCGGTGGGGCCGGAACAATGGGATTCGGACTGCCTGCAGCCATTGGAGCTCAATTCGCGGTGCCTGACAAGACTGTTGTGGCGATTGTCGGAGACGGTGGCTTTCAGATGACACAGGCTGAGCTTGCAACAGCAGTCGTCAACAAGTTGCCGATCAAAATTCTGCTGATTAACAACGCGTATCTCGGCATGGTACGTCAATGGCAGAATCTTTTTTACGATAACCGCCTCAGCGGTGTTGATATGACCGGAAACCCCGATTTCGTTAAGCTCGCGGAGGCCTTCGGAGTCAAGGCGTTCCGGGTGAAACGCAGTGCGGATGTTCGCAGAATGGTACGAAACCTGCTCGACTTCTCCGATGGACCTGCGATACTCGACGTAGAAGTGGAAAAGGAAGATAACGTGTTCCCGATGATTCCTGCCGGCAAGAGTCTCAGCGACATGATTCTCGAGCCGGAACCAACGAAAGTTCGAGCCAGAAAACAGCAGAAGGTCACCGGATAACAAACCTCGCCCGGTCAACAAGTGCCCGCGTACGGTCGCGCTCGGCACTGACCCGGGCGTTCGTTCGCAGCAGCTCTTTACAGGGAGCAAAAGGAGTAGAAGAACATGAGTGCCAACAACGGAAATGGAAGCAAATTCACACCAACCATGAGTTTCGAGGAGAAACTCAGTCACACGCGCACCCAGGAGCGAGAACAGGCTAAATCCCGGCCTTCTTCCCCCAGGGGAATCGTACGCAAGCACAGCATGAGTCTGCTGGTGAACAACCGCCCGGGCGTGCTTATACGGATTGCCCTCGTCTTCGCCAGACGCGGATACAATATCGACAGCCTTGTCGTAAGCCCCACCTCGGACGAGCGTTTCAGCGTAATAAACATGACAGCCACCGGTGAGGCGAACACACTTCATCAGATTCTCAAGCAGGTCAACAAACTTGTTGATGTCGTCCACGCAACCGACCACACTGACGACGATCTTATCGAACGCGAGCTTGCCCTGATAAAAATCAGCTGTAAACCCGAAGTGCGAAACGAGATACTCCAGATTGGCCATGCGCTCGAGTGCAAGCCCGTCGATCTCAGCGACAGCACCGTTACCTTCGAGATTTCCGGGACAACCGAAACGCTCGACAATGCGCAGAAAGTCCTCGAGCGATATGGGGTGATGGAAATGGTGAGAACCGGTAAGCTCATCATGGTTCGTGGGGAAGACATCACCCCGTAAGCGCGACTTTCGGGATAGTTACCGCGACTCGTGGGATAGTTAAGGAGCGGGCAGCTCAATTTGCGATGGCGTATTTGCCGTCATATAAGTGAGCAGACCCGTTATATGAGTGAGCAGACCCACCCGTTGCCGGAGTGTATACGATGTGGCACGGTAGCGGGCACAAAGCACGGAGAGTGAGGAGGAAACATGGGCCGCAGCCTGTTTAATAAAGTATGGGACCTGCATAAGGTACGGACGCTCGAAAACGGACAGGATCAACTGTTCATAGGGCTGCACCTTATTCACGAAGTTACAAGTCCTCAGGCATTTCAAATGCTCAAGGAGCGGGGGCTTGGAGTAATGTATCCAGAGCGGACGTTTGCCACCGTAGACCACATTGTGCCCACGGCAGCGCAGTCCCGGCCGTTCACCGATAACCTTGCCGAGGAAATGATGAAGGCGCTCGAGGAGAACACAAAAGAGTTCGGTATTGAATTCTTCAACCTCGCAAGCGGCAACCAGGGAATCGTTCATATTATCGGTCCCGAGCTTGGACTTACTCAGCCCGGCATGACCATTGCATGCGGCGATTCCCATACTTCCACCCACGGGGCGTTCGGCTCGATCGGACTCGGCGTTGGAACCAGTCAGATCCGGGACATACTCGCAAGTCAAAGTATGGCCATCAGTCGCCCGAAGGTTCGGAAGATTCAGGTCGATGGTACCCTGCCCGAGGGTGTATACGCCAAAGATATCATTCTGCGCATCATCGCCGACCTCGGAGTTAAAGGTGGCCTCGGCTATGCATACGAATACGCAGGAAGCGCGATTCACGACCTCACCATGGAAGGGCGCATGACCATCTGCAATATGAGCATCGAAGGTGGGGCACGCTTCGGCTACGTTAATCCTGACGAGGAAACCATTGAGTATCTGCGGGGCCGACGGTTTGCTCCTGAGGGAGAAGCGTTCGAAAGAGCGGCGGATTTCTGGAGAAGCATGGCAAGCGACGAGGACGCCGAATACGATGACGTATACCGGCTCGACGCAAGCACGCTCGAACCCATGGTAACCTGGGGCATTAATCCCGGACAGGCTATCGGTCTTCACGAGCAGACTCCGAGCATAGATGATCTGCCGCCGGAACAGCGTGAAGTCGCGGCAAAAGCATACAAGCACATGGAGCTTTCCGAGGGCCAGTCAATGGAAGGTGTCGAAATAGATGTCGCTTTCCTGGGAAGCTGTACAAACTCCCGAATCAGCGACCTCCGAGAGGCCGCCTCCATTGTTAAGGGACGTTCAGTGAAGCCCGGTGTGCGGGCGTTCGTAGTCCCTGGAAGCATGCGCGTAGCCGAACAGGCGAAGAAAGAAGGATTAATTGAAATCTTTGAGGCCGCCGGCTTTGAGTGGCGCGGCGCAGGCTGCAGCATGTGCCTCGGGATGAACCCTGACAAGCTCCAGGGCCGCGAAATCTGCGCAAGTTCCAGCAATAGAAACTTCATAGGACGTCAGGGTGCGCCCGGTGGCCGAACGCTGCTTATGAGTCCCGCCATGGTAGCCGCTGCGGCAATAAACGGCCGTGTTACCGATGTCCGGGAAATGCGATCACGGACTGCTGAGCCGGTCGGAGCATAAGGAGCAGATGAAAAATGAGTGAGGCAACAGATCAGGTAATAGATGAAGTAGCCGGCCGGGCTATTCCAATTCGCGGAAACGACGTGGACACCGACGCGATTATTCCGGCCCGTTTCATGAAGTGTGTGACGTTCGACGGGCTCGGAGAGTATGCGTTTTACGACGAGCGCTATGACGACGAGGGTAATCCCAAGGACCACCCGTTTAACGATGATCGATTCCAGGGCGCCTCTATCCTTCTTGTGAACTCGAACTTTGGCTGTGGATCCTCTCGCGAGCACGCACCGCAAGCGCTTGCCAAGTGGGGGATCCGGGCAGTCGTCGGAGAAAGTTTCGCGGAGATATTCGCCGGCAACTGCACCGCAATGGGTATCCCTGCACTGACCATGGACCACGACAAGATCGAAACTCTGATGAACCTCGTAGAGGAACAGCCGGATGTTCAGCTTAACGTCCGGGTTCGCGAGCAGCTTGTCCAGGTTGACAGGCGGGTCTTCGAAGGATTCATACCCTCGGCAAGCCGCAACAGTCTTCTCGGTGGTACATGGGACTCCACAGCGCTCCTGCTGAGCGATCGCAAAGCTATTGAGGATACCGCAGCGGACCTTCCGTACATAAACGGATTCGCCGGATAATTCCCCCTGCCCCGGGAACTACACCCGGAAGTTGAAGAGGATATAACCAGTATGTCGGAAAGCAATACTTCGAAGCGGACAAACGGAGATCTCAACAGAACCAGCCGGAAAATGACGGAGGGTCTCGCCCGCACCGCGAATCGCGCAATGCTGCGTGGCGCGGGATTCACGGATGAAGACTTCTCCAAACCGATCGTCGGATTGGCCAGCGCCTGGGGAGACGTCAGTCCCTGTAATATTCACCTCAACGATCTCGCCGACCAGTGCAGGGAACCGCTGACGAGAGCCGGTGCGCGCCCGGTGGGCTTCAACACATTCGTGGTGACCGACGGGGAAGCAATGGGCCACGAAGGGATGAAGGCAAGCCTCGTAAGCAGGGACACCATCGCCGACGTCATTGAACTCGTCGCGCGCGGACATCAGCTTGACGCCCTGCTCGGGATCGGCGGCTGCGACAAGACAATTCCCGGTACGCTCATGGGCATTGCTCGAGTAAATCGCCCGGGGCTTTTCGTGTACGGTGGGAGCATTCGAAGCGGTCGCGTCGGCGACAGGGCCGTGGACATCGTAAGCGCATTCGAGGCTGTCGGAGCTGTCAGTCGCGGCACCATGAGTGAGGAAGAGCGCTACCAGGTAGAGTGTTCAGCGTGTCCCGGCCCCGGGGCGTGCGGCGGCATGTATACCGCCAACACAATGGCATGCGCCGTGGAGGCGCTCGGCATGAGCATCCCCGGCAACTCCTCCGTACCGGCCGATGATCCGAGGCGCCCCGCGGTCATGGACGAGTCGGCGCGGTGCCTGTACCGGCTCATAGAAACAAACACCGTACCGACCGACATAATGACACGCCCTGCGTTCGAAAATGCCATTCGCACGATAATGGCGGTCGGTGGAAGTACCAATGCAGTGTTGCACCTGCTTGCCCTCGCTCACGAGGTGAACGTGGATCTTGCAATTGACGATTTTAACACGTTCTCCGACTCCACTCCCGTGCTTGCCGACATGAAGCCGGCCGGCCGGTATGTCATGGAGGACCTCGACCGTGCCGGTGGCCTCGAGGCAATTATGAAGCTGCTGCTCTCCGAGGGCATGCTTCATGGCGATGCACCGACGGTAACCGGGAAAACACTTGGCGAAAACCTCGATGGCGCTCGGGATTTTGTCAGCGGTCAGACCGTGGTGCACGGCTTTGACGCTCCCGTGAAGAAGGGCGGTCCGATTGTTATCCTCAAGGGGAATCTTGCCCCCGAAGGTGCGGTTCTCAAAACCTGCGGCCTCGAAGAAGTAGTACACGAAGGTCCGGCAAGGGTCTTCGAAAAGGAAGAGGACGCGCTCGAAGCTATTCTCAACGGCACGGTTGTTGCCGGCGATGTTGTCGTAATTCGCTACGAAGGCCCGAAGGGTGGTCCCGGCATGCGGGAAATGCTCGGTCCTACGAGTGCTATCGCCGGAGCCGGCCTGCTTTCGGATGTTGCACTTATTACCGACGGACGGTTTTCAGGCGGTAGTCACGGCATGGTTGTCGGACATATTGCTCCTGAGGCTCAGGACGGAGGGCCACTGGCGCTTATTCGTGACGGTGAGACTGTGCGTATCGACAGCAACACCAAAACGCTATCCGTGGATGTCGGCGAAGAGGAACTTGAAAAGCGGCGCTCCACCTGGGAGCCGAAAGACCATGGCTATCATCGCGGCGTACTTGCAAAGTTCAGCCGTACCGTAGGATCGGCCAGCCGTGGCGCGGTAACCAGCTGACGCGGTAACCAGCTGACGCGGTAACCAGCTGA
>CAZMEV010000086.1:0-1191 GCA_964565375.1 uncultured Spirochaetaceae bacterium | reverse complement strand
CGCGGTAACCAGCTGACGCGGTAACCAGCTGACGCGGTAACCAGCTGAGTGGATAAGCGGCACAACGACTGACCCCGGACCGAAGGGGCATCGGCACGTGGTATTCACAACTTCCCCGGTGTATTCGCCTTATGCCCGCCGTGGGGCTCTCGAGCCCCATGTGCCGTATGCAGTGCTCGCTGCATCTTGTAGACGGTACGACATATACGCTACCTTGTACTGACCCACTTATGAACACGGTAGCACCAGATCGCGTACGCGTAGCAGCCAGCCAGTACTTTCTCCGCCCCATTAATGCTTTTGAAGAATTTCTTGAGCAGGCCCGATCTGTGGTAGCAACCTCGGCCGGATATAATTCGAGATTACTGGTACTTCCTGAATACTTCACACTGCAACTTGCCGCACTCGATGACCCCCACAAGCCGATTTCCGAGATCGTCCGTGGCGTCGCCGATCATGTACCAAGATTTCTCGACTTTATGGCGGACATCTCCAGGCGCTACGACATGTATATCGTCGCCGGAACAATACCCGCGCTCGGAGACGACGACCGGGTTCGCAACGACTGTTATGTCTTTTCACCAACCGGTGAATGGCATCGGCAGGGGAAGCTTCACATGACGCGGTTTGAGCGGGATGACTGGGACGTTATAGAACGCGACAGACTGACTGTATTCGAGACCGACTTCGGGCGAATGGCAGTCGCTGTCTGTTACGACGTGGAGTTTCCGGAGCTCGTTCGAAGCCTTGCCCGGTATGGCATTGATATTCTTGCCGTTCCAAGCAGCACCGACGACCGACACGGATTTTTGCGCGTTCGCTACTGCGCCCATGCGCGGGCAATCGAGAACCAGCTGTACGTGATTCACTCACCCACGGTCGGCGGACTCCCCTGGGTTCCGGACCTTTCCCTCAATTACGGGAGCGCCGCCATTCTGACACCGTGCGATTACCCATTCGCACGTGACGGCATACTGACCGAGGGCGTGCTGAATCAGGATATGGTAACAATCGGCGAACTCGACCTCCGTGCTATCGACTCAAGCCGTACCTTCGGTACCGTTCTGCCGCTGTCTGATGCACGGCATACACTCGAACTGACCCATAATATCGATATAGTGAAAATGTGAGGATTCTGTGTCTCGCAAGGTATACGTTCGCAACACGCGACCGGAGGATTTCCCGGCCATA
>CAZMEV010000085.1:0-13478 GCA_964565375.1 uncultured Spirochaetaceae bacterium | reverse complement strand
GGTCAACAGGCAGTGCCCGGTCAACAGGCAGTCCCGGGTCAACAGGCAGTGCTGACAGACAAAAGGATGGAGGTTCCAATGAGTGATAAAGAACAAGTGTCAAAGTCGGAAGAACAAAAAGCCGGGAACCCGAAATCCGGAGGAAAGAAATCCGAATCGTTCGAAAAACGACTCGAGCGACTCGAAGAGCTTGCCGAGAAGGTGCGAAACCCGGAAACGGGACTGGAAGATGCCACGAAGTATTTCGAGGAAGGGGTAAAACTGGCGCGGGGTCTGGAGAAAGATCTCTCGCAGATCGAACGCAAGGTTGAAATCCTCGTCAATAATCCCGGTGAGGAAGGCGAAAAGCCCGTTCTTGAACTGTTCCCTGAGCTGTCTGAGGCCGCAGGTGGTGACAGCGGAGGCACTGAGCAGGATTCCGGGGAGCGGTAGAGAGGCTTCGGGAGTACTGCACCTGCGGTGTACGGTTGACGGCTGCCAGGAGGGGCTTCACACCGGTACTCCCATGGGCAAGCATTGTTCTCGGTGCCCTTACCGGTATTCCCATGAGCAGTATTGCTCTCTGAGCCCTTACCGATATTGCTCAGGAATTTCGACCGTATCGCCTTCGCTGATGCCCGCAGCCTCAAATGCGCCTTGATTGACTTCAAGCGCATATCGAACGGAGCGCCGGGAACTGACCGGCGTGAGGTCATACGGTTCCATATCGTAGATTTCCCGAATAGTGCCGTCCGAAGTTATGTATGCGATAGATAACGGTATCGATGTGTCCTTCATCCAGAAGGACAGACGCTGGTCCCGCTCAAACACAAAAAGCATCCCATGATCTTCCGGAAGCGAATCTCTGTTCATGAGGCCACGAGCTCTGCTTTCGTCCGTGTCGGCAATTTCCACGAAAAACGTGTGGTCGGCAACAGGAAGCTCAACCAGTTCACTATTGTCGGAAGCGTTTGATTCAGCGTTGGCGGGCATGCAGGTGGTCCCCACGAGCAATATCACGAGCACAGCAGGGTATACAGTTCTTTTTGCTGCTTTTTCCAAAAGATTCATAAGGCTGCGGCACATAGTTATTCTCCGGAAGGGTAAGTGAGCGTTCCAATGGTCTGGTGCTCAGAACTGCTCAAGGAAGTTGCGCAACGCCCGGGCTCTGTCGGATTCCCGCGCGGAGCGTTCATCGCGTAAGGCTTCGAACACGCTGAGGTCAAGATACTTCACCGACAGCGGCCGTTCAAGTGCAAGCCTGACTTCGCCGTCTTCCCACAGAGCGCCCGAGGGGTTCAGTGAGTCCGGATGACCGTACTGATTACGGAGGCGGTCGAACATGGAAAAGTAGTCCACCTGCCGCGTGTCGAGATTAATAATTATGGAGTACAGAGAGCCTTCGTGAAACTGAAAATAACCCCGCGAGACGAAATCAAAGCCGGCTGTGTCAATGACAACCTCCTCCTGTCGGGGGAGAAACTGCACATCCGGCTCGCCCCGGTAATTGAAGTTAGGATCTTCAATAAGGAGTTCCCCAACTTGCTCGCGCGTCATTCCGAACTCGATTCTTCCGAACCCGCGTGGCAGTGCGCCAGGAAGGTCCAGTACTTCGGTAACCAGGTCGGGTTGCTCCGCAGCTCCCGGTACCGTCGGCAATCCATTGTCAAAGATGTCATCGGATATACCTTCAGCGTTTTCCGGTTGGGCTTGGAGCCCCACTACTGTTCCGAAGAAGAACGCGATCAGCACAGCTGTCAAGATCAGGTGATATCGTCGGAATTCGCCCATCCTGTGCACAATATCGGCCGATTCTGTGCTCTTCGTGAATATCACAGAAGCACCGTAGAGGGAGCTCATAACGACCAGGGCTTCCTGACCAATTCAAGCCGTCACAGAATCAGTTCCAGTCGTCAAGAAGCTCTTCAGCCTCTGCCAGGTCGTCGAGTTGTCCCTGCGTCGGGGAATCGAGCGCCTGGATTTCGGAAATTACCCAATTAATAATATCCATGGCCTCGTCCCGGTCACTTCCATCTGGAAGCGAGATGGTGCCTTCATAGTTAAACGCACGCTCGATGTTGTCGTCTGCATCTTCGTAGTCGCTGCGTATTCCGGACTGTCTTCGATTTCTCCGCGACTCGTTCCAGTTTCGTTCGTACAGATTGTGCGCGAGCTCTGTGTAATAGTTGTACCAGACATCTTCAACTTCACCCTGCGCGCGGTCCTCTTCGTGACGGTCTACCGCAAGACGAGCAAGGCTTACCGCTTTCTGATCGTCACCAAAGGAGATGAGTCCACCCGGCAATTCACGGTACATGACCCCGAGGAGAAAGTACGGCTCGGTCATGTCCTCGTCCCGCTCGATTGCCTCCATCGCCAGGTCGCGCACATCGCTGGCCATAAACAGGCTGTTGAGAACGCCGCGCACCTGGCCACGGCGCCCTTTGTTGGCCGCATGCCAGAACCAGCCTTCCGCCAGGCGGTCATGGTAGGCTACTGCATTCTCAGCGTACTGCTCTCCCTGCTCCAGTCGCTCAATAGCCTCTGAATCGGAGATTTCCTCAGCGGCAAGATCGCGGTCGACCATTGACAGATTCGTCCGTGCCCGGCGCCATGCGACTTCGGCCCGCTGAAAGTTGAACGAAGCCGCCGCGTATGCCTCATCGAGCAGTTCCATGGAAGCTTCATAACGCTCATCCCTGTGCGCCTCGTCGGCATCATCAATAAGAGAATCGAAGGCAAAGCCGGGAACAGCAGCAAGAGCCACCACCAGAATTCCGGAAACCACGCATTTCACATTCATAACATCACGTATAGTAGGGTGGCTACAGAATGGGGTCAAGGAAACTTCGCAGCTCTGTTCCGACCCTTCACCCGGGGGACACCCAGGTTCCAGGCAGCCCTCACCCGGTGGTGGTGAATCAACGGACCCTTTACCCGCCCTTACCCGGGATGACCCGGCTTGCAGGCAGCCCTTACCCGGGGGTAGTGAACCAGATCGCAAGCATTACAAGCAGTACGGTGAGAATCGCTATGCTTACTCTGTAGAACCAGAGCGGAAACAGTGCCCGATGTCGACCTTTGCTCGAATCGAGGGACCCTGCCAATCTGTTAGAGCCGGAAAATCCCAACCCCGATGTACGCGGACCTGCGTCCGGATCGATCGCCTCAAGCGGAAGACGTGTCACCGAGGCGGACTCATTATCTCCGGAATCCGTGGTCTCCCGCCCGTTGTCCTGTCCCTCGCCGCCGAGGTAGCCGCAGGATGGGCACCCTTCGCGAAACAGTTCAGCCTCAGCGGTAAAGCTGCATCGTGGACACCGTACCGCTCCGAAAAAACGGCCGCACGCCGGACATACTTTGTCAGTAGCCCGGACCTCGGTATGGCAGTTTTCACAGAAAAAGCGTGCTCGTGTACTCACCGTCTACCGTACTCCTCACCGACGTTCGAACCGGGTTTCTATTTCTTACGGACGGCGAGAATCGTCAGGTCGTCGTACTGCTCATCCTCCTGCAGGTGACCAAAGACACGATACTGTGCATCGGACCGTGCTTCATCGAACGCATGGAAGTATGCACTGTACTCGCTGAATGTCTTTTTCAGGAAATCATCGAGAACAATGTCCACAGCCACTCGCTGATCTGAGCCGAGCCGTGCATCGGGAACAAGCCGGAATATCTTCTCAATTGAAATCAGCGCGAGCACGGCATTTTCCGCCGTCGGTTCTATATCCGAGAAATCAAACACCAGGTCCTCGGTAACCGGGTTCAGCTTCCGCTCAAGCCGGTATACGCCTCGACTCTGCACTGCACGTACGATTTCATAGATTCTCGGTACACCGAACTCCTCGTTATCCACTTCGTTTCCGTCGTCATCGGTATCGGTGATAACACGGAACTCCGCATCTCGCAGGAATCGTTTCGATTCCTCTACACCGTCTGTAAAAAGCAGAAGGATGTCGCCTACCTGCAGCTGCTCTTTTACCTCGGGGAAACCGTTGGGAAGCAGTTCACTTGGAAATACGCCGGCGGCCGGCACCGAAGGCAGCGTCGACTGGACCACTTTGCCCTGAGCTGATCTGAAGGTATGCAGCAGCGTGTCGCCTGCGTTTGAGATGCGCATATTTCCCGTCTGCATATCGAGAATTCCGAGCGTGAACGCGGCGAACCGTCCCTGAAATCCTCGTTCTTCAATAAGGTCGTTAATGGTTTCCATGACGTCTGGCAACCGGTCGATCTTGTCGCGACTCCAGCTTCGGAAGTAACTAAGGTAGATGGTTGCAACCTCGACCATGATAAGCGCCGCCGGAACGCCCTTACCGGCGATATCACACTTCATAAGGACCCAGTGCCGATCGTCGAGCCTGAGGTAGTTGAAGTAGTCTCCACTGACTCCCTTCGCCCCTTCGTAGTATCCGAATAGTTCGATGTGTTCGTTGTCGTCACGTGCTGTCGTCAGTTTTCGCCCCTGACTGTCGGTGCGAAGCGGAATGAACATCTTCTGGACTTCTTTACCAACGACAAGATCCTTGTTGGCTACCGCCGCGCGAACAAGCCCCTGCGTCATTTCGTTAATTGACTCGGCAAGCATACGAAGCTCGTCCCGGGATCGGAGGGTAATGCTGTGGTCCGAGAGTTTTGCCTTGTCTTCGGTATCGCGGATTACTTCGACACCCCGCACCAGCCTGGTTATCGGGATTACGATAATCGATGACAGGATAAGCGCTCCTACGATACCGACTGCGACGGCAATAACCGTAATTACAGCTGTTGTGGTAATAAGGTTGCGTTGAGCCTCATTGATTTCCCCGATTATTCGTTCGCTTGAAACCATGACCCGAACGAGCCCATGGAAAAACACATCCCCGTCAATCTCCCGGTACACGATCGGCTTATAGAAAAGGTAATTGGTCGTATCAGCCGTCAAAACCGTGTCAGATTGAAGTTCCGGGACAGATACCACGACGTCTCCGATTTCGTTGAGTATTTCCCGCTGTTCGGTTTCGAGTTCGGTAATGGTGTCATCGATGTCAGCCACTTGTTCCTCGACGTTGGGGCCGCCTTCGATGGCGAGGTTAATGCGCTCGCGGTTCAATTCGTCAATTCGGTCGGGTATATCGCCGAGGCGCTCGCGGGCAACACGTTCGATCTCCTCTGCAAGCTCAGGAATATCGTCTGTTACCTCGTCGTTGTAGCGCGTTTCACCTCGAAGGAGCTGGTCGGTGTCCGTGATCCGTTCATCCGCGTCAAGCTGACCGGCATTCGTCACCCGAGGATCATTCGACGCCCAGACTATTTCCTCACCACCATTCTGGTCCGGACGAAACTCGGTTATCGTGGCGTGGAGGGTTTCGGGAATCGGGTCTGTCTGAAAGGTAAGCGTATTCAGCTCAAAGAGATTATCCTGTGCCTCCGGTAGAAACTGCACGCTGCCCGCCACAATACTGTCCAAAAGGATATTCGTGCGCTCGCGAAGACCGTCTGTAAGCGTCTGTTGCTGCGAATCTATTATGAAGTTGCCAAGCGGTATTGCCACAAGAAGAACAACCGACACGACAAGGGTTACGAAGAATGCGGCGAACTTCAGACGCAGCCCCACTCCTTTCTTTTTCATACGGGAAATCCTCCTGCTTCGCTCCAGATCGGGAAGTGGGCGTCCTTGCACAATAGCAAACACATCCTGTTGGATGCTGCTTATTTCGCGGGAAATGGCGACCATGCGGGTACCGGAAAACACCCCGAGCGCTGCAAGCAATGCCGCGGTAAACCACATGACTGTCACGGGGGCCGGTAGTGAATGTCCAGTGGTCACCGGTCCGTAGCTCGGTGAGAAATCGATAGTAAAGTCACCAAACTTGACCGTGCCCTGTGCTTCAAGAGAAATCGGCTGATCCGCAAAGTACAGGCCACGGTCGGGATGAACGAGGCCGACACGGTACTGTCCGGTTCGAACGGTTTCCATTACGGGGCCGAGGATTCGACGGTCGGTCTCGACCTCGTATACATCCTCGTCTATCGTGAACTCGTAATCGTAGGGAGGCTCCCCATCGGAATCGAGAATGATCCGTTCAACGTCTCCTCCTTCGGCGAAACCTCTCCCTCGAATCTCGAGCGTTGTCCGCCCGAGAATATCCACGTCAGCGGAAATATTGGTAATAAACGTTACCGGCACATACTTGTTCAGGCGGAATACCAGTGTTTCTACCTCACCTACGTTGCCAATATCGTCGATTGGCGCTACTTGCAGCACCCATGTGCCATTATCGGCGTTAGTTCGGGAGATTGATGTTTGCCTGGTGAGTATACGGTCCGGTGGTTCACGGAGCGTATCTTCGGGTACTGCCGCCAGTGTTTGATGACCGACCCGGGTAAGCGAATAGGTGTATCCTTCGATGTGCTCATCGGCTTCCGGTGGTTCCCAACTGATCTCGAACGTATTCGATTCAAGGAAGCCGGCATCATCGGTTTCCGGTTCCTCGATAACGACGGGGTCAGGCGGAGTAAGATCACGAACGAACGTAACGGTCTGCGGCTCCGACCAGTTACCTGCCCGGTCCTGCGCCCGGACACGCAGAAACCAGTCTCCGTCCTCATCTGTGTCCAGCCGCAGGGTCGTCTGCTCTTCGTCTACGGTGCGTTCCTCAGGCACGTCCTCCTCGGGGTCCCGTGTCCAGACGTAGCTGTAGCCGGCGATGCCTGAGGGATCATCGGGAGGCTCGAGCCGGATTTCGGCAGTTTCCCGCGGCGCCCTGGTTCCCGCGGTGAAGTTGTTAGCCACAAGCGAAGGCGGGTCAACGCGCTGATCCGGCTCGAGATAAGCCACACCCCGCACACCGTTGCGTTCGTTCTGCCAGAAGACATGCAGTCGATCCCGATGGACCACCGGCAGCGGGATTGTGGAATCACCGTCGATATCTCCAATTACGGTTGTTGAGAAGTCCAGTCGGTCGGGCTTGGCGAGAACAATATCGCGGCTGCCGCCGCGCTCCTCGAACCAGAGGTACAGGAGCTCCCCTTCAAACTCCACGATTTTCGGGGAACCGACCGACCGAAGACCGGGACTGACCTGGATTATGTCCCGCGCCTCCAGAGAGTCGTCTATACGCGCCGAAAATGCCCGTGCTGACTGTCGCTGATGCCGTCGCTCCCAGGTTACGTACACTCCATCGTCGGTGCGGGTGGCGAATGGACGCTGGTTATCGTAGTCGTCGGGATCGTCCCCGCTTCCAGGATTTGGAAAATCCGTAAGTCGACGCGCAGGTTCCCAGCTTTCACCTCCATCAGAGCTTTCTGCAACGTACAGCTGATAGCCACTTGCCTGACCGCCCTCCTCGAGCCCCTGAAACACCAGCAGATCACGGTTCTCACTTGCTGCATGATCGGGTGCAAAGGCGAGCGTGAGATTCTCTTCGCTCTCAATGCGGACAAAGTCCGACCACTCACGTCCCGTATCACTGGCAGCTGCGAAGAGTCGCTGTTGGACCCCGTCATCCTGATTAATGAACAGTATAAGCCCGCCGTCATTCCGCGCTGAGATCACCGGAGCAACACTTGTTTCCGCTGTTTCTACTTCTGCAATTTCGGAAAACGATTCACCAGCATCCTGACTTTCATAAATGACCGTGCGTGTTTCATCGAGGCCGACGGCAACGAAAACCCGGTTATCCCCCGTGATGGTTGCACTGAAGATATTGGGTTCCGTTCCACTGAACGTAACCGCATCCCCGAAAACCCCATGATCTGTCCAGTCCCGTCCGTCTTCAGACGTATACGAGCGAAGGCGAAGTTCGTTTCCCGCTTCGTCGGCTTGTTCCTGGAAAATCAGCACAAGCCTGTCATCGACGCTTCCGGCAAACGGAAAGCGTGCCTGTTCGTCACGGAGCATACGGGGTTCATCGAAAAACACTTCCTGACTGTGAAGGCTCCCTGGAATGACCGTCGACAGAACAATGAGGAGATAGAAGTATAATAAACGCCCCCGATATCTCAACTAATCCACCATTCGGCTTCGGAGATTGGCCAGTGGCCCGTAGTCACGGTTTTCCTCGTCCTGCCAGAGTCGTTCCACAATGAGAAGTGCACGACCGATCTGCCCATCGATAAAGTGATTCTCAGCCCTTCGAAACTGCTGCAGTTCGGAAGAGGTGAGTGTAGGTGCTGCAGTCGAACCGATTGCCAATCGCACCTCATCGAGCAGCTCCCGTGCCGCGTCATTGTCCGGATTCAGTTCTATCGACTCCTCAAGCAGATCTCTCGCCTGCGCGTTATTGCCCTGGTCAAACGCTGTCTGCGCCTCTGCGAACAGCTGTTCGGCCTCCTCCACCCTTGTATCGTCCTGCGGAGGTTCGCGGACCCCTGCAAGAATTTCGACATCCACAATGGCTTCCTCGAGCCCCGGCCAGTCAGGATCCACTTCACGAAGATCGTACAGATCGTTCAATGCTTCGGTGGGGTCTTCCTGTGCCGCCTCCTGCGCCTGCTGGAACCTCTGCTCGAAGATCGCTTCAAACTCATCGGTGTCCCTCATTTCCGCGACCTGAAGGCTCAATACGCGGGCATCGCGGTTAAAAGGGCGCGCGACGGTAACACTTTGAATATTTCGTTCTGCACGATCAAGTTGTCGATTCATTTCCTCGGTATTGCCGGCCTGCTCTGCCTGGCGGGCCTGCTCGAAGGCAGTGTAGGCAAGGCTCAGATAACTTCCGAGGGCCCGGAAAAGGGGGTCAGTATCGGTCAGTTCGCGGTCGTCCTGAAGCGTCAGGGCGCTCTGAGTCAGCCTGAGCCAGTATTCCACCTCGCTGTTTTCCGTGTTTTCGACGCTCGACCACAATTCACGGGCTTCGATGAGCACATCTTCTGCCTCACCGAAATTGTCCTGTCGATAGAGGCTTCGTCCTTCATTAATCTTTTCCCGGACTTCCGCTACCGCTAAGCGGTACCGTGCGTCCCGGATCTGGGCGCCAAGGTCCACGAGTCGTTCGTCGATTCTGTCCCGGAAATCCGGATCCTGTTGCAGTTCGAGCGCTTCGATAAGCGAGTCTTCAGCCTGCGAAAACAAACGTTCTGCTTCATCAGGGTCATCTTCCACGGTTGCTTCCGATTGTGCGAGCAGCTCTTCCACCTGTTCGCGAAGTTCATCGCTTTCTTCAATGCGTTCATCAAGTTCAGCAAGCGTCGTTCGCTGCTGCTCCAGTTCCTCTGCTCCCTCTTCGAGCAGCGCGTTGACCCGCTCAATAAGCGCAACAATATGTTCACGTTCGAGCAGGTGATCATTCGGATTCTCAAGTCGTTCGACGGACTCCTGCAGCTCGTTGAGCATCTGCTGAAGTTCGGCCTCCGACTGATCGAGCCGTTCGCGCGCTATTGAAGGATATCGAAATGTAAGTTCCGCTGCATCTTCGTCGGGGGGCTCCGGATCAACCGGCACATCCTCCGGTCTGTCGTAGTCTACTCCATCCAGTCCGACAAGTACGGCGTTCTCTCTGCTCAGAGCCGCTTCCGAAAGCCGATCGGAATAGCGTGTTGAGAGTTCTTCAAGATACAGCGTGGCCAGTTCGGCCTCGTGGTCGGTGATTTCCTGCAGCAACCCGTCGCGGTACGGCTCTAACGACTGAACGAGCGACGGACGGGAAGGCTCATCCGCATTCTCATCCTGATCCCGTCGGTCGTGTGCCGAAGCGAAAAACTGATCGTATTCCAGTGCATTCTGTACAACCGATGACCACTCGAACCAGACAGACTCCAGCTGCTCAAGCGACTCGTCTGCCGATGGCGCAGCACTTACTTCCCCCCGAAGCCCTGATAATCCGGCAATAGCCGTGGCTGCGTCAGTGGCGATATCGAAGGCCTGTTGCGCTGGACTCCTGTCCGGAACAGCAGCACGGGATACCCCCGGTGCAAGCGCCTCCCGATACTCGCTTCGCAGCGAATTAAGCTCAAGACTCTGGTCGAGTGCAGCCATTCGCTGCGCGAGATTTTCGGCGGCCTCCTGCGCATCGGTGAAGCGCTGCTCGTCGAGCAATTCGGTAATTGACTCACCCTCTTCCCGCTCAGTACTCGAGCCGTAGTCGACAATGCGATCGATTTCGCGCTCCACGAATATGCGCACCGCAGCGAACATACCCTCACGCCCTGCCTGTGCAGATCGTCCATATGCAAACCATCGCAAAAAGGTCAAATATGGATCGGGATCCCCGAGTTCGCGCGTTTCTCTTGCCTGCCTATCGAGCGCAGCCACTGCACCACCGATCCCGGCAATACGCGATTCGAGTTCGGCTACTTCCTCGGCAGCTTGAAAGAGCTCTTCGAGCGCGGCTTCATTGCTCAGCTCGTCCGACTCGATCGTTTCGATGAAACCGGCGACAGAGGCTTCAAAATTCTCGAAAACCTCTTCACGTTCCTGGCCGAGCGAGGCAAGCATGTTTTCACTCTCAAGCGCATTCTCGACGAGTTCGTCATCGTAATCGAGTTCGAGGAACTCCTCGCGAAAGATACCGAGTCCCCCTGCGTATACTCCGAGCGCTTCCCTGTACGCATCCTCCGCTATAAGTTCAAGTGCGCGAGCGGAAATCTCTTCAAAGCGGTTCAGATTAAAGCGAAGCCGGACGATGTTACGCCATTGTTCAAACTCTTCAAGCGCCTGTTCAGTAGGAGCATCATCAATCTCCTCCATTTCTTCGATAATTCTATTGGCTTCAGCCACGTTATCCGGTTCGTTCTGGAGAATATCTATGAGTTGCTCCCAGAGATCGTTATACCGGGCCCGGGTCTGCCGAATATCTCTGAGCAGACGCTCAGCCTCGTCGAACTGTTCGCGATCGGATCTCGCGACATCCTGGAGAATCTCGATTGCCTCGTTATAACGGCGTTCGGAAATAAGGTTCTCAGCTTCCTCGATCGGGTCTTCCCGCTGTCCCGCGGCGAAGCCTGTCGTCACAACGACGAGAAAGAGTGTTGTGACTGTAATGAGCTGACGAACGACTGACATACTCTTCCTACGCGACTTTTTGTATCTGACGGTCACAGAATACTATATTCATCGGACAGAACTCAACGAATATCGATTCATATCCGACTATATAAAACATAAGAGCAAGGCTCTTTAACTGGAAACCGTGTGGCTATACGGGTTACATTGTAAAGCAGGAAATGCGTCTGACAATTTTCAGGTTCAGTCGAACCGGTACTTATACATTTCTCTTCTTCGCACTGGCGATGATTTCGCTCGCGACTATGCCGGTTTTGTCGGACGACTGGAGCGACTTCTATGGCGAGCGGTCTTCCGATCTCGCGGACAGTCAAATCTGGCGCGAGTTCTTTACAGGTGACGGCGAGCGGCAGACCGGCCTGACCGTTTTCCCGCTCCTGGAACTGGCTGTTGGTGGCGAACGGCAGGCTATGGGCAATGCTTACACTGCAGTTGCCGGTGATCTCAGCGGGATAGAGGCGAACCCCGCAGGAACAGCGACCCTTCCTTATACAGAGGTCGGATTGTTTCACAGAAACTATATCGCCGATACGTCGATCGAGGCAGCCGGTGGCGCAATCCGGTTCGGGGATCTCGGTCTTGGGGGCACGGCGAGATACCTGCATGTCCCATTCACAGGAAGAGACGATCGTGGTCGCCAGACAGTGTCCGCTCGATATTCAGAGATGAGCGCTGCAGCAAACATTTCGTATAATTTCTTCCGAAGTTACCGCTACCACGGTCTGAGTCTCGGGATGAATGCAAAGGTTGCGCACAGATCGGTTCCCGAGAGTATAGCTCCTGGTCAAAGTGCTACCTCCGCTCTTGTCGATATCGGTGCGCTTACCCGGTTTAACTTTCTGAAATGGTTTCCCAGCAGGGACCGGAACGCAGCGGTTGGAATAGCTGCCCGGAATTTCGGAACGCTGGCACTCGGAGAGTCTCCACCCGCTCACGTTGCGGTCGGACTTTCCTATCGCCCCCTCAGGCCGGTTACCCTCGCGTTCGACACTGAAGTGCCTGTGAATCTTGCTCCCGATACACCCTCGGCTCCCCTGGCAGTTGCAACGGGTACGAAAGTGCGTGTTACTGAGTTCTTTACGGCTCAAGGCGGTGTTCAGCTGAAAGGTGGAAATCCGAGGATAAGTGTTGGTGGTAACGTCGACTTTGACCGGGTCTCTGTCGGTGCCACGTATACCCTGGACCTTGTTACGCAGTTTCCGGGACCGGATAACTTCACTATCGAGGCACGCTTCAATTTTGGCGATCGTGGGCGTCAGGCAGCCAGAGAAGAGCTCGAGGATCTCTATCTGGAAGGTGTTCAGGCGCTTGCCGCCGGCAATCCGACGCGCGCCGTTTCATTGCTCGAGCAGGCGCTTGAAATAGACTCGCGTTTTGAACCGGCTGAACAAACGCTTGAAAACGCAAGGCGTGCGCAGGAACTTGAGCAGTCAATGCAGGCCCTCGGTGACCTCGAGGAACTTGACAGGGATCCCGGGGAACTGTTGCGGGAGGATGTACTCGAAGATATCGAGATTCCCGAGGCAGAAATTCCGGAGGACAACGGCAACGGAATCGAGGATCCCGGCGTTGATCTACCCGACGACGAGGGGGTAAACGTTGATCCGGAACTGCCTGACACGGATGAGTCGAGCGACTGATATACCGAAGAGTGTTCAGACCGCCTGCGCACTGCGTACAACACGGTGCTTCAACTGCCAATACAGCGCAAACAACGGGAGATCCACCTGTCGCCGTGAAAGCCGGTGTACGAGCTGTTCGAGTGCTCGCTTTTCGCCGGTATTGACCCAGCGAGCAACGTGGCGACGTATACTCATGGCACCGGACTCACGAAGACGTTTTTCGAGCGACGACACAAGGTCATACTCGAGAGCGCTCATCGGACGTTCACCGCGCGTGGCGTCCACGCGCCCGAGCTCTCGATACTGTCGTCTGAGGAAATGCAGTATTTCCTCCTGAGTGGCCTGTTCCATTTCGTGCAGAAGTTGCTCGATGTCAGAAATAAGATCACTGTAGTCGAATCGAATCTCGTCGATTTGTCGTCGGAGGGCGGTACAACGTGAGAGCGCAACGGCCCCATGCGATGCACGTCGATATCCAATCGCATATGTTGTCACAGCCATTGCGAAAGCCACCGTAGTTATTACAATCCCTGGATTCATGAGCACCGGGAGTAGAGCCGCGGCGAGGTACACAAGCAGAAAAACCATGCTGCTCGCGGCAAACCTGGGCAGGAACGTCCTATCGAGGGCGTACGCTCTCGCATCATGATCCGCTATTGAATGCAGGTGCGTTCTGAACATGCGGATTCGTTCCACAGGGGGTTCGCGGCCGAAAAGCCCTTGCGGGATACCTTCCGCGAAAACCTCGATCATACTGACCTGTTCGGTAAACGGATGAAGAAAGAGCGAACTGCCGTCAAGACGAATAAGGTGCATCAGGTAGCGTCCCTTCGGCTGTTCAGCCATATAAGTAGAGTAGTGACCAAATCACGCGGCTGTCAAGATTGCGC
>CAZMEV010000084.1:0-13654 GCA_964565375.1 uncultured Spirochaetaceae bacterium | reverse complement strand
GGCGCAGGCCAGGTGCAGCCCGGCGCAGGCCAGGTGCAGCCCGGCGCAGGCCAGGCGCAGCCGGTCGCAGGCCAGGCTCCGTTGGCCGGCGGCGCTCAAGCAAACAGTGAAAACAGGGTGTCGGGTGAAACTCAGGACCGGGGTTCAGGCTCGCAGGCATCTGGACGGGCCGGAGGGGATGTCGGGAATCGCGACGCGGGTCGTATGGCACAGCGTACAGCCGACGATACATCGACAGAGCGTAACCCGGGCGACCTCGCGCAACGTGCCGCGTCTTTCGCTGACCGTCTCAGGAACGCAGCACGGCTTGTCTCAGGCGATTCCGGACAAGCCTCGTCCGGCCGCGAGCTTGTATTCGATGTACGTGATTTCCGCCGAACCGGCCCGGATGGAACTCAGCCTGCGAGAGGCGCAGACTCAGGTGGTGAGGAGGTTGCCCGCGACGCGAGGATCGAGTCCGAGCAGGATGGCGGAGCGGCGCCTCCTCGGGCGAGCGAGCGCGGAGCGGAGATTTCGTCCGACCGAAGGAGCGAGAGCGCAAACCGAATAATCGGTGACACACCTGCCGAGCCGGAAGACTCCGCAGTGTCTGACGAGCGTGAGCGGTTCGACGTCCTGCTTGGACGGGAAGAGAACGCTCAGTCGCGCGGGGCGACTCCGAGTGGGAACGCCCAGCCTGCGAGTGCGGGTTCCGACGCTCGGTCCCAGCTGGAACAGATGCTGCGCGAACAGGGCAACAGCGAAATAGTGCGTCAAGCGCGGGTCATTCTGAAGGACGATCATGCCGGGGAATTACGTCTCACGCTTAAGCCTGAAAGGCTTGGAAGCGTAAGAATCCGCATGGAACTCGAGGATAACCGTGTAGATCTTCGGATTCTTGTCGAAAATTCAAATGTACGGGATGCGTTCCGTGAGACCCTTACAGAGCTTCAACAGTCGTTCGAAGCCGAAGGGTTTGATATCGGCCAGTTTTCCGTCGATGTTAACGACTCGAACGGAGAGGGATCGGAGTCGGGCGGTTACCGCGAAACGCGGTCGGGGATCGATCATAGGCGCGGTGACCAGGCCCGAGCGATGGATGAATTGAGTGAGTCCGTGCCGTCAGCCGATCCCTACGGGGGCTCAGAACGGCACGTGAATGTAATGGTATAAGAGGGAAGCAGATGGATATATCAACACAGATGAACAGCACACAGGCCAATGCGGTTGAGCGACAGGTTAATCAGTTCAACGCAGCGATGCCCCGGGAAACCAGCGATCAGCAGGATCTCGGTCGTGATGACTTTCTCAAGATTCTTCTCACTCAGCTGCAGAATCAGGATCCGACCGAGCCGATGGACGATAAAGACTTTATCGCTCAAATGGCCCAGTTTTCTTCGCTCGAGCAGATGACCAACATGTCGGAGAACTTTCAGAAACTCTCCGGGATGCTCTCCGGTGAACAGGCGTTGAATACAATCGGTCGGACGGTAGAGGTTCAGTCCGACGGTCAGAGTGTTGAAGGGGTTGTCACCGAGGTTACTCGTGGCGATAACCCACAGGTTATGGTCAACGGGCACTATTACAATTACGCAGACGTAATCCGGGTAAAGGAGTAGGGCAAGTCTTATGATGCGATCACTATATTCGGGGGTCAGCGGCCTTCAGAATCACCAGACCCGCATGGATGTAATCGGTAATAACATTTCGAATGTGAATACCAACGGGTTCAAGCGTGGACGGGTAACATTTCAGGATCTCATATCCCAGCGTCTTCAGGGAGCAGCGCGTCCGGACCAGCAGCGTGGTGGTGTGAATCCCCAGCAGGTGGGACTCGGTATGAACATTGCTTCTATCGATACCCTGCACGAACAGGGAAGTCTTGAAACCACCGGTCAGAAAGACGACCTTGCAATCCAGGGTGACGGGTTCTTTGTGATGCGAGACGGCGATCAACAGGTGTACACCCGTGCCGGTAATTTCAGTCTTGATGCCGATGGTACACTGGTTAATCCTGCCAACGGCATGAGGGTTCAGGGTTGGCAGGCACAGGAAGAAAATGGACAGACATTTGTGAATACTTCCGGCAGTCTCGAAGATCTACAGATTCCTGTTGGCGGCAAGGATCCGGCCCGCGCGACCGAGCACGTCCGATTCGCCAGCAACCTGGATAAGAACACGCCTGTACTCGGTGACGATCCGTCGGCTTCGGAAATCCAGGAAGGCACCTGGAGTGTAACACAGGAGATTTACGACTCGTTTGGAAATACGCACGAATTGAGGCTTGATTTCACCCGTGTTCCGGATGAACCGAACCGCTGGCAGGTGGATACAGTCATTAACCCCGGAGAGGATGAGCAACCACTGCAGAACGTAAGCGTCGGGGGCCAGCAGAGCGCGGACACCACGAGCTTTTTCGTTCAATTTGCCGACGACGGCACACTCGAAAGTGTGAGTAACGACGAAGGCGGTATTGTGGACGAGGGTGACATTTCCGTCGATATGACCTTCGAAGTACCCGGCGGGGCCTTGCCGACTATCGGAGATGGCCTAGATCTTGTCGATGATGGAGTTCAAACTCAGACATTTACGCTTGATCTGGGTGAAGCAGGAGCATTCACCGACAGTATGACCCAGTATGCTTCCCCGAGCAGCCTTAAGGTGTTTGAACAGGACGGAAGCGAAATGGGCTATCTCGAAGACTTCCAGATTGACCAGCGCGGAGTCATTACGGGTGTCTACTCCAACGGCAATAATCGAACGCTCGGTCAGGTTGCCCTTGCCAGCTTCACGAACCCGGGAGGACTCGAGAAAGATGGTGACACGACATTTGTCGAGTCGATAAACAGTGGCATGGCTGATATCGGGCCTGTCGGCGTCGCCGGCAAGGGCCAGATCATATCCGGGGCTCTGGAGATGAGCAACGTCGATCTCTCGGAAAGCTTTACCGACATGATTACAACCCAGAGAGGGTTCCAGGCGAACAGTCGTACGATCCGCACATCGGATGAGATGCTTCAGGAACTCTTAACACTGAAGCAATAAAAGTCGTATCATGAGGCGTAGATGGTCAGGGTAAGCAGACTCGACGGGCATATCTATTATGTGAATCCGCATCAGATTGAATATATCGAGCTGAATCCTGACACTACGCTGGTCATGTTGTCGGGCAAGCGCCTGATAGTGCGCGAGGATTACGATACAATTCTCGAAGAAATAGTCAGATACCGGCGCATGATCGGTGCGTTCAAAAATGAGCAGTGAGGCCAGATCGTTATGGATCTCGGAACAATAATCGGAATCATTTCCGGATTTCTCTTAATTCTTATGTCCATTCTTACGAGTGGAGGGTTGATCACAGCATATTTGAACCTGCCGGCTTTTATTATGGTTATCGGTGGCAGTTTCGCTGCAATGCTCGTGTCAAACCCGTTGAACCGCATGCTCGGCATTATGCGTTATGTGAACCTCACATTGCGCACTCCGGATCTTAAAGAAGAGAAGATTATTTCCGACCTCGTTGCATTTTCCGAGCGCGCGCGGCGCGAGGGGCTTCTTGCACTGGAGGACAACCTCGAGGAGGTGGAAGATGACTTCATGCGCAAGGGCGTTCAGCTTGTGGTGGACGGAACCGATCCCGACATTATCAAAAGCGTTCTATTCAACGATCTGAACCAGCTTCAGGAGCGCCACGATACCGGTATCAAAATCTTCGATGACTGGGGAAAAATTGCGCCGGCGTTCGGCATGATCGGAACGCTTGCAGGGCTTATCGCAATGCTTCAGGCGCTTGGGGATGATCCTGACGCGATCGGCTCGGGAATGGCGCTTGCTCTTATTACCACCATGTATGGTTCAATCATGGCGAACCTGATCCTGGTTCCCATGAAGAACAAACTGGAAGATCGTAATCGCGATGAAACGCGGGTGAAAGAAATCATTATTGAGGGTATTCTCAGCATACAGAGCGGAGACAATCCTCGTATACTGCTGGAAAAACTTGTAAGCTTCCTGCCTCCGCGGCAAAGAGACGCAATCCGGCAGGAAAGCGCGAGGGATTAAGGTAGCGGGTGAATTATGGCGCCTCAGGTCAGAAAGAAGAAACGACAAACCGAGGGAGCGGCTGACTGGCTGCTTACTTACGGCGACATGACCACGCTTCTACTCACCTTTTTCGTGCTTCTTTTCACTACCGCCGAAATTGACGGCGAAGAGTTGCGTATTATTCTTGCTGCCTACCCGGGTGTCGGCACCCAGCGTGGGGGAGTGACCCTTGAGGAGGGGCCCCTTGCCGAGCTCGGCAATACGCTTATGAGTATGCCGAGCCGTACACCGGGGCGTGCACTCAACGAGGCACGTGATGAGGCGGTGAGTATCTTCGAACCGGAGATTCGGTCGAATCGGGTCCGTGTAACACGGGATGAGCGAGGGCTGGTCATTTCGCTTGCGGCGGATGCGTTCTTCGAAAGTGCGAGTGCGGAGCTGGATATAGAGCGATCGCGCACTGTAATGGAAAACCTTTCGGATCTGCTGCGTTCCGACGCAGTGGCAGACAGAACGTTTCGAATCGAGGGACATACCGACAATATACCGACTGATCCCGACGGGCCGTGGCCGAATAACTGGCATCTTGGCGCAGATCGTGCCCTGAACACGCTTGAGCTGCTGACCGAATACGGCGTGGACGAAAGCCGGTTCCAGGTTATGTCGCACGGCGAACAGGAGCCTTTATTCAGCAATGAGACGCCCGAGGGGCGAGCCTACAACCGGCGGGTTGACGTCATAATCTTGAGCGACGGATCACTGTAGCGATTCGGGTGCTGGACGGGAGTGATCGGACCAGGTCGGAGCACTCAAGTGGATTTTTCTGCCGATCGAGCAGGAGTTAAGAGTAGATGTCGGACGATATATTCGATAGCGATGAAGAAACTGGTGGTGAGGAAGCTGGACAACGGCGGGGTGGCGTTCTTTCGGGCCTGGCCATCCAGATTCTCAAATGGGTTGCGATCGTACTCGGCGCAATCATTTTTGTCGTGACCACGGTGGTTGTAACACTGAATTTCCTTCAGGCCGACGAACCGACCGGGGCACAGTTCCCGGTGAGCGAAGAATATGAGCGTGATCAACCGGATTACGATTATTTTGGTGGTATTGGAGAAATTCGCGGAAATACTGTAGATGGTGTCAGTACCTTTATAGTTGAAATCCAGCTCGGGTACGATGAAGGGGATGCGCGGACTCAGCAGGAGCTCTCGCAGCGCACTCCTCGAATACGGGATCTGGTTCGTAATATGCTCGCCTCCCAGACAACGGAGGATCTGAGGCCGCAGAACGAAGATGCGCTGAAGGCTGAAATGCGTGAACGAATCAATGCAGTCATGAGTCAGGGGCGTGTGCGTGAAATAATATTTGATGAACTGCAGGTGGTACCGTTCTAAGGAAAACCGTTCGTTGATACATTTCGCCAAAGCCGATATAGTATGGTTCGGGGAGTGGGAACATGACGGAAGTCCTGTCACAGGATGAAATTGACCAGCTGTTAACAGCAATTTCGTCCGGTGATATCGAGACCGAAGAGGTCCAACAGCCGGCAGATCAGCGCAAGATCAAAATTTATGATTTCAAGCGGCCGGATAAGTTCTCGAAAGAACAGATCCGTACCGTCAGTATCATGCACGAAACGTTTGCGCGGCTTACGACTACGAGCCTCAGCGCACAGCTGCGCAGTCTCGTGCAGGTTCATGTTGCAAGCGTTGATCAGCTGACCTACGAAGAGTTTATCCGCTCCATTCCAAATCCCACCACGCTGGCCATAATCAATATGGACCCATTGAAGGGCAACAGCATTCTCGAAATTGATCCGGCGATCACATTTTCGATCATCGACCGGCTTTTTGGTGGGCAAGGGGAAGGTACCAAAGTTACCCGTGATCTGACCGAGATCGAAAACTCGGTCATGGAAGGTATTATTGTGCGCATTCTTGGAAATGTGCGCGAAGCCTGGAGTCAGGTTATAGATCTTCGTCCCCGCCTGGGTAACATCGAAACGAATCCACAGTTTGCGCAGATCGTTCCTCCGACTGAAATGGTGGTTCTCGTTACCCTTGAAACAAAGGTCGGTGAGGTCGAAGGAATGATGAACTTCTGTATTCCTTACCTTACCATCGAGCCGATCATTTCCAAACTCAGCGCGCAGTATTGGTACAGCTCAGTGCGACGGGGAGCAACGACAGAGAACCTGAACATACTTCGCGAACGGCTTTCGACTATAGCCGTCGACGTAGTTGCCGAAATTGGTACTATGGAGCTGACTGTTCGCGATGTGCTTAATCTGCGCGTCGGGGATGTAGTGCGGCTTCCCAATGTACAGGTCGGGGACAACATGAATCTGAACGTCGGTAATAAGCCGAAGTTCAAGTGTCGTCCGGGGCAGGTACGAAACAAACTGGCGGTTCAGGTTGTGGAACAGCTCGAGGATATCGCCGAGGACGAATTCGAAGAGCTGGCCGTGGAAGGAGAAGATTAGAGCATGAGCGACGGAAGCCTCTCTCAGGACGAAATAGACGCATTGTTGCAGGGCTCCGGCGGGATGGACTTCGACGAAGAGTCGAGCGGTGCCGAAATTGACGAAAGTCAGGTTCGCGCCTTCGGCGAGCTCGTCGGGAACACGCTCGATTCGCAGGGTTCGAACTTCTCGATGCTTGTGAATACTTCGGTCAGTATGGACCAGCCCAAAGTCCGTGCATTACGGGGCGATCAGCTTGTCGGCGAAGTTGACCAGCAAATGGTACAGATCAGCCTTAATTACTCGAGCGGCGTTCCGGGTGAACACCTGTATCTGCTTGGTACCGATGCCGCGATTGCGATAGCCGGGCCCATGATGGGACAGACGGACATCGAACTGGATGATGCGGCGGTTAACGCCCTGCAGGAAGCGGTCAGCCAGATTCACGGACCTGTTTCGACGGCCATTGGTGAACGGGCGTCGCAGACGGTTATGACCGCTGCGCCGGAAGGCAAACAGGTGGACAAGGATAGTCTTGATCTGCCGTCAGGTATGTTTATTGCTGTTGACTATCCGTTAACGGTTGAGGGCCGACAGTATACGCTGCATGAAGTATTCAGCTCGGATATTGTGCAGTCGGTCGTGCCTGCGCAGGCGGCATCGGGAGGACAGCCGGCGTCCGGGCCACAACAACAGCAACAACAGGCGGCGCCTCAGGGCGGCGCGCCCGCCGGTGGGCAGCAGGATCAGGGGCTCGCGGGTATGATGGGCGGACAACAGGGCGGAGGCCAGGATCCAATGGCCGGCATGTTCGGCGGTCCTGCCTCAGGTACACAAATGGGCGGAAATCCTGGTGTGCAGAGTGTACAGTTTCCAAATCTTCAGGGAGGCGGTGCGTCAGGTGAGCAGGGAAATATCAGTCTGCTCATGGACGTATACATGGAAATGACCGTCGAGCTCGGCCGGACCCGGAAACTGATCAAGGAAATCCTTGGAATGGGAGAAGGCACCATAATTGAGCTCGATAAGCTCGCCGGAGAACCGGTGGATATCCTGGTAAATCACAAACTTATAGCAAAGGGTGAGGTTGTCGTTATAGACGAAAACTTCGGCGTCCGTGTTACTGAAATCGTTTCGCCTATGGAACGGGTCAATAACATGTCCTGACGCCAGACAAATGAGCTTCCGTAGTCCGCCGCTTAACCGTTCGGGCGGCTGCGTTGCTCCATTAACACGTTTACTTGGGAGGGGAACGTGAAATACGCACTGATAATTGCGGTGCTTTTCCTGTTCGGTGCAGGTAACCTGTATGCCGAAGATGGGGAAGGAGTACCCGCGGAAGATCTCAGCGAGTCGCCGACCGGCGATGAGCATGCTGCAGATGGTGGACCGCTGTCGGAAGAAGGTGACAGAGTCGACGAGTCCACACTTACCTTTGACGACGAGACGGAACAGGCACAGGCGGAAGAAGTTGATGGACTGACCAGCTTCGGCGCCGGTGATTTCATCCGAATGGTGCTTGTTCTCGGACTGGTCGTCCTTTCGATATACGTTCTGTTCTACTTTCTCAAAAAGGCCGGAGGGCACGGCGACCGTGCCGACAAGTCGCTGCGACTTCTCGGTACAACCACGCTTCAGGGTTCGAGAGCTGTGCATCTGATCGAAGTCGGTGGTCGAGTGTTTCTCGTAGGGTCGGCTGAACAGTCGGTCAACCTTATATCGGAACTGCAGGACCAGGAGACGATCGACCAGCTGCTTCTCGAGCATGGTTCCTCTGTCGCTGGTTCATCTCCGTTCGGCAAGCGGACTTTCTCGGATTTTGTCGGGGATATGTTCCGCGGCGCCATTCCTGCCCAGGGGAAACCGGTGCACGATCAGGCGAGCGGAGATGCCGCGGCCGGTTCGACCGTATCTGAGAGCGCATCTCGAGGTGCATCTGCCGGCTCAGGCGAAGGCGGATCTCGACGCCCAACAGAGGCCGGCAGTGATTCGTCCGATGGTTCGGACTATCAGCGCTCCGGCTCCGACCGGCAATACTCCAACGAGCGGCAGGAGTCCTCACGCCCGGAGACAGAGCGCTTCGGTTCGCGTGGTGACGACTCATTTATCTCGCGTCAGCGCGAGCGGCTTCAGCATCTGTGAACGGAGGGGTAATGGTATGAAACGCTCCGTGATTGCAGGTGCTGTTCTGATTGCGCTGATGATCCTGGCTGTTCCGGCGGGCGCACAGGAAGCGGGTGCTACCGAAGGGACAGGTTTGCCGTTTATCGATCTCTCAGTACGAGAGGCCGAAGATACCGGCGAAGTTGCACTATCACTTCAAATACTGCTTCTTCTTGCGGTTCTCTCGATCGCCCCGTCGATCATAATTCTGCTGACAAGTTTTCTCAGGATTGCGATCGTTCTGGACTTTGTGAAACGGGCGCTTTCCCTCCAGCAGGTTCCTCCGACTCAGGTTCTGATGGGGGTCGCGCTGTTCATGACATTCTTCATCATGTTTCCCACCTTCAATCAGGTCTATGAAGAAGCGTTTGTGCCGCTTTCGGAGGGCGAAATCGGACTTGAGGAAGCGTACGAGAATTTTGAAAGTCCCATGCGTGTGTTCATGTACCGGCAGATGCAGGGCAATCCCGATACCATACGGCTGTTCATGCGACTCGCGGAAATGCCGCGTCCTGCAAACCTCGGAGAGGTTCCCACGCACGTACTTATACCCGCCTTTATCCTCCACGAGATGACCGTGGCCTTTCAGATCGGCATCCTGCTGTTCGTTCCGTTTATCGTGGTGGATATGGTGGTCGCTTCGACGCTCATGTCTATGGGTATGATCATGTTGCCTCCGATCATGATCTCACTTCCGTTTAAACTCATTCTCTTCGTTCTGGTGGATGGGTGGACGCTGCTGACCGAGCAGCTTATCAGAAGCTTCCTATAAGGGAGCGGGAGGATCTATGTCACTTGGAACGGCAATACAGATACTGCGCACCGGCGTACTACAGGTGCTTATTATCGCTTCGCCAATTCTGATTATCGCGATGCTGGTTGGCCTGATTATATCAATTCTTCAGGCAACAACGAGTATTCAGGAGCAGACGCTCACGTTTGTTCCGAAGATTGCAGCGATCCTTCTGGCTCTTCTGTTTTTCGGGCCCTGGATGTTCAGCCTTCTTGTTGTATTCACTGAAAGTCTGATGGGTCAGATTCCTCAAATGGTGCGATAGCGCACTGAAGGAACAGGGGTCATGGCGCTGTACAGCATTGCCGAGAACGCACAACTATTCTTCCTCCCGTTTGTCCGTGTGTTTCTCATGCTTCGTACCGCTCCTCTTGTTTCGGGTGAAGGACTTCCCGGCATTGCCCGGGTTGGCCTTGCGTTCATGACCGCATGGGTTGTATTTCCCTGGCTGCAGGAGGCCGGTTACCCCATTCCCGACACCGGCCTTGGTTATATGCTTCTTCTGGCGGGAGAAGGTCTTGTCGGAATGATAATGGGGATGTTTGTAACGCTGGTGTTTACTACCTTTCAGACCGCCGGCCAGTTTTTTTCGCTGCAAATGGGATTTGGCGCCTCGCAGGTGTTCGACCCTCTGAGCCAGGTGGAGATCCCGCTTGTCGGTCAGTTCTTCAACCTGGTGGCCATGTTTGTATTCCTGGCAACCGACAGTTTCAATCGACTCTTTCTCACCGGTGTACTTCGTTCGTTTCAGGCCATTCGAGCTGCTGATGTGCTTATGGCGAACGAGGAACTCGCTGGGCTCATGATTTTCGGGTTGTCCTCTTTGTTCGAGCAGGCCCTGATTATCAGTCTGCCAATCCTCGGTACGCTTGTACTCGTCAACATAAGTTTAGGGTTGATGGCTAAAGCTGCACCCCAGATGAACCTCCTCATGCTCGGATTTCCGGCGGCGATACTTGTTGCGTTCACCGTCATGTTTCTTGCGTTACCGCTGATAATCGGTGCCTTTGATCGCATCATCCAGAATGGGTTCACCGTACTTCTCGATCTGTTCACGATTTACGGAGGAATGCAATGAGCGTTTGCCCGTATCCCTGTGAATACGATGATACGCATGATCCTCATTTGAGCGAGTTAACCTCCATTGCCGCGCGGATGCATCTGCAGTGGTTCTCCGCCGAAGAGGAAGGACGAACCGAGGAACCCACCGAGCAGAAAATCCGCAAGGCTCGCGAAGAGGAAGGAAAGGTTGCCAAGAGTGCCGACGTTACAAGTGCTGTCATGCTTGTACTGGCTGCGCTTACTATGGCAATCCTCTCCCGATGGTTGTGGCAGACAATGCTTGAAATGGTGGGCTATTTCTTCCGGCAGACAACTGAAGTCAATGTCCAGGTAGATTACATTCTCACAAGGGCGTTCTATTACTACTTCATTCGTCTCGCGCTGCCGGTAGCTGCGGTTTGCTTTATCGCCGCCTGGGCGGCAAATGTGCTGCAGGTTGGCTTCCTGTTCACTGCACAACCGTTGAGCCCCGATCCAAAGCGTATCGCGCCGAACTTCGGAAAGTGGGCAAAGAAGAGCTTTGCCGGCGAGGAAGCTGCGTTCAATATGGCGAAGAATATCGGCAAGGTCCTTATTGTTGCCGGCATTGCGATTGTGAACGTGCAACCCCGGTTTGGTGAACTCGCACGGCTTGTTGATGGCACCGTGTATCACGGGGTGCTGCTCATCTCGCAGCTGGGATTCCAGATTCTGCTTCAGACGGCGATTGTGTTTCTGGTGCTTTCGCTCTTCGACTACCTGTTCCAGAAACGGCAGCACCGAGAGAGTCTGAAGATGACCAAGGAAGAAGTAAAGGAAGAACGCAAGACCTACGAAGGTGATCCCCAGATTAAACAGCGACTGCGTCAGCGAATGCAGGAAGTGTTAAGCAACAACATGATGGAGAAGGTGCCCACTGCGGATGTTGTCGTTACCAACCCGACGCATTTCGCGGTGGCGCTCGAATATGACCGGCGAATAATGGAGGCGCCGACGGTAACAGCCAAAGGCCAGGACAACGTAGCGCGACGGATTCGAGAGATTGCCGCGGATAACGATGTGCCGGTGATTGAAAACAAGCCCCTCGCGCGGGCGCTCCATGCCGAGGTCGAGATTGGTGACGTTGTTCCGGAACGGTATTACGAGGCGGTGGTTGCGGTGTTGAAACATGTATATGCGATGAAGAAAGCTGAAAAACGAGAAAAATGGTGGGGAGGCGTATAACGTATGGCTGATGTACGTTCGGTGATCAGTAACTCATTTCTTGGCGGAAAGACTGACCTCCTCGTAGCCGGTGGTGTCGTGCTCGCCGCTATCATGTTTGTAATTCCGCTACCTGCGTTTGTACTCGATTTTCTCATGGCGCTGAATCTTATCGGTAGCCTGATTGTTATTCTGATCGTACTCTATACGCGTCGTGCACTCGATTTCTCGATCTTTCCAGCGCTTCTCCTTATAGCAACTGTGTTCGGACTCGCTCTCAATGTCAGCTCAACAAGACTCATTCTCAGTGAAGGAAGCGAGTTCGGCGGACAGCTGGTGCGGGCATTCGGCACATTTGTGGTGGGAACCGGCGGACTTACCGGTCTTGTTATCGGTCTGATCATTTTCACGATTATTATCGTTGTTCAGGTAGTAGTCATTACGAAGGGCGCTACGCGGGTTGCCGAGGTAGCGGCCCGCTTTACACTGGACGGTCTCCCGGCGAAACAGATGGCGATCGACGCCGAATACTCCGCGGGAGCGCTTACCGAGGAAGAAGCCCATAAGAAGAAAGAGGAACTCCAGCGCGAAGTCGATTTCTACGGGGCTATGGACGGTGCTGCCAAGTTCGTCAGTGGAAATGTCAAGGCCGGTATATTCATCACGGTTTTGAACATTGCCGGCGGTATGATTATCGGTATGACGCTACTGGGTGAAAGCTTCGAGGTAGCGCTTGAGACCTACGTAAGTCTTACCGTTGGTGACGGACTGATTACCCAGTTTCCCGCCTTGCTCATCTCTACGGCTACCGGCCTAATTGTCACCCGGGCTATCAGCGATGGAACCTTCGGGCAGGATGTGGCTCAGCAGTTCGGGCGTCATTCGAAGGCGTACTGGGTTGCTGCAGCCTTCCTGCTGGGCATTTCGCTGCTCCCGGGATTCCCCTGGTATGTGCTCGTTCCGATGGGTGCCCTTCTCGGGTTCTTCGCTTTTCGGCTCGGAAGGGATGAAGTTGCCGCCGAACGTGAGGCCCGGGAGGAGAGTGCGGGCGAACAACAGAAGAAACAGGCGGAAGCTGCGCCCGACCCGACCCATGTTGCGCCACTCGATCCGATCTCGCTTGAACTCGGGTACGGCCTTGTTCCGCTTGTCGACCGGGATCAGGGCGCGGAACTTCTCGAGCGGGTCACAAGAATACGTCGTGAAGCTGCGCTGGATCTCGGCCTGGTCGTTCCGCGGATTCGGATTATCGACAATATGAGACTTCAACCTTCTGAGTACTGTATAAAGATTCGAGGCACCGAGGTGGGACGTGGTACGGTACGTATGAATCACTATCTCAGTATTAATCCCGGTGGTGATCGCGAAGACGTGCCCGGTGAGCCTGCAACCGATCCTGCGTTCGGCCTGCCGGCTAAATGGATAACGGAAGAATACCGTGAACAGGCGGAACGATATGGATATACCGTTGTTGATTCGCCGAGCATTATTGCGACTCATTTGACGGAGGTCATTAAACGCCATGCCGACGAGATTCTCGGTCGTCAGGAGGTTCGCAATATGCTGGATAACCTTCGTAAGGATTATCCGGCCGTGGTTGACGAAGCGCAGAACGCTCTCGGGCTCGGAGAGATTCAGAAGGTACTTCAGGGATTGCTTCGCGAGCGTATAAGCATTCGTAATATGGTGGCTATATTGGAATCGCTCGCTGACTATGCTACCCTCAGTAAGGATACAGGCTTTCTTATCGAGAAGGCTCGCCAGGCAATCGGCAGGCAAATCTGCCTTCAGTACGCGGATGATAACCGAACCCTGAATGTCGTGACTGTGGATCCGCAACTGGAAAAGCAGATTGTCGAAAGCAAGGTAGAGACCGCCGGGGGAGCTGTTCCCGCATTGCAGCCCGAGCTACAGAGGTCGTGGATAAACGCGGTAACCAATACGGTTGCCAATGTCCAGCGGCAAGGATT